>JBKPSC010000380.1:0-7991 GCA_046734915.1 Acidobacteriota bacterium
CTATCAGGGTTCGTGCTCCACGAGCTCCCGTCGCGTCACGCCGTTCTGGCGGCCAGGAAGCTCTCTGCAACCAGGGCCGCGATCATCACCAGGATCGCGTACCTCCACAAGCTTTGCCGCTCCTCTTGCTGCCGCGCCTCGAGCCGGGGCTGAGGCGATCCAGGGCCCTGAACTTTGACGATTCCAACCTGAAACTCGTCGGCTGTGATGCGGGACGGGTCAGATTCGCGAGGGTCGACGTTGACGGCGACCGTTCGCGCCGGGCGGCCGGCATCAGCCGGCGATGCGCCTACGCCAGGATCAGCCTGCGCCCCGGCCGGAGTCCGGCCCACGATGTAAGACGACCCATCCGTGTGTGCGCCAGCCAGGTATGAAACGACCTCATGCAGGAACGGCACGAAGGTCGCGTGTACTGGAAAGTCGTTCCAGCGCGTGTCGAGATCAGAGGCAAAGAGGAGCGCCCGCCCTTCTCCGCGCGCACAATCGAGCAGCGCCGGTTCGCCGCTCGAAAAACGGGCCAGCGGCTGACACTCCGCACCGCGAACCGCTGCAATCTGACGGAAGCTCACCAGGCCCAGGGTTGCGGCCTCTGCGGCAAACGAGCGGAAGAGGGGGTGGCGCACGTCCACTGGCGCAAGAGTGCGTGGCGCCGTCGCCGCCGCAGACCCCGCCAGAGGGGGCAGCGTCGTCAGTTCAATCGATCCGCCGACAGCCCCGGCCGCGACTTCCGCGTCGACGTCCGGGCTCGCTGTGAGTAACACACCACCACCTCGGTTGACGTATCCAGCCAGCAGTTCGCGTCCACGCTGATCGAGGCCGCGTGTCGACGCCAGCACGATGACGGCGTGTCCCTGCAGAGCTGAGGTATCCCAGCCGGATACCTGTGCGCCTGATGCGCCGACAACGTCATAAGACGCGCCGTCTGGGCCGGCGGCCTTCAGAGCCTGCTGTATATAGAACGCCTCTCGGCCAAGCTCCCCACCGTTGGTCACGACGAGCACCGACGGTCGAGACGAGCCCGTGAGGACCAGGTAGCGATCGTTGTCGGCCGCGATGCCGTCCGGATCGTCGACGCTGATGTGCGCCGACGTACCTTTGGCGGCGGGCAGCAGCACATCGGCCGTCTGTTCGGGACCAAGCGAACTGGCGGCTTCTCCCGCCGCGACACCATCGACGGTCAGATGCAGCCGCACGTCGCGCGCCTCAGGTCCAGCATTCCGGACCGTCGCGACGATGCGATCGCCCGCGAGGCGCGCCGCGACAATCGCCAGATTAGCGGGCGGCGCCCCGACGTCCAGCACCTTCACGGCAACCCCTTCCGGCACCGCCACGCGGTCACCGGTGTCCCAACCGCTGGCCTGCAAATCCGTCACGACGACGATCGCGCCGCTGCGGCCGCCAAGTGCGTCAGCGGCCGTCGACAGCGCCGCGCGGTATCGTGTGCCCCCGAATCCGGCTCGTGCCGCATCGACCGCGGCAGACGCCAGGCTGCGATCCCCAGAAGGCTGCACGACGATCTGCGCGCGGTCGGCGAAGGTGACGAGGCCCACGGCATGTCCCGCAGGCGCCTCACCAATCGCCTCCTTGGCCAGTTCCTGCGCCCGCGCGAAACGTCCGGGCGCCGCCAGGCTGAAGGACGTATCGAGCGCGACGACCGTGACACCAGTCGCCGCAGCCGCGGCATCAGACGACAGAAATGGGCGCGCGAATGCCAGGGCGAGCAGCACCAGCGCGGAGATGCGCAGCGCGAGCAGGATCAACTGGCGAAGACGCCGCCGGTCCGCGTGCTCGACGGGCGCGTGCTGGAGCATCTGGACGGCTGCGAACTTCACGCGCGCCTCCGGCTCACGCTTGAGCAGGTGCAGCACGATGGGCAGCGCAGCCGCCAGCGCACCAGCGAGGAAGAGCGGGGCAAGAAACGACATCAGAAGTCCCGTGACCGCGTCGACAGGTAGGCGAGCAGCGCGAGCTCCAGCGGCTGCGACGTGTCGAGCAGGTGGTAATCGATGCCGACGGCGCCAAGCTCACGGCGATAGCGCTCGACAAGACCGCGAATGGCTTTCAGATAGTGCTCGCGCACCATGACCGGGACGGCCGTGACTTCTTCGTTCGTCTCGAGGTCTTCGAACCGCGTGGCGCGCTCGAACGGAAACTCGATCTCGTCCCGGTCGAGTACCTGGAAGACGATGACGTCCGTGCCGCGAAACTGGAAGTGCTTCAAGCCGCGGATGACGCGCTCGGGGTCGTCGAGCAGATCCGAGATCAGCACGACCATGCCCCGCTTGGACAGACTCTCCGCGAGCTGATGCAACGGCTTAGAGACGTTTGTCTGGCGCCCGAGCGTCACCCGATCGAGCGTCAGCAGCACCGATCGCAAGTGACCGGGCCGTGCGCTCGCCGGGAGCATCGAGACGACGCGATCGTCGAACGTCGTGAGGCCGACGGCGTCACGTTGGCGGTTCATCAGATACGCGAGCGAGGCAGCAAGGCACGAGCCGTACTCCAGCTTCGTCATCGCCCCCGCGCCATAGCCCATCGAGGCGCTCACATCGAGCATGATGTGACACCCGAGGTTGGTCTCTTCCTCGAACTTCTTGACGTAGTGTCGATCGCTTCGGGCGTAGACCTTCCAGTCGATGGTGGTCAAGTCGTCGCCAGGGATGTATTGCCGGTACTCGGCGAACTCGACGCTGAAGCCCTTGAATGGGCTGCGGTGCAGGCCGGAGAGAAAGCCTTCGACAATGGTTCGGGCCTTGAGCTCGAGCGTGCCGAGGCGCGCGAGGACGGCGGGATCGAGGAACCGCCGCTCGCTGCTTCGCGGAGCTGCGGCCATGTCCTACATCCCGCTCTTCGGGAGGGGCACGGTCTCGAGCAGCCGCTCGATGATCGTGTCTGGCGTGATGCGCTCCGATTCGGCATAGAAGTTCGTCATCACACGATGACGGAGAATCGGCTTTGCCAGGGCTTGGATGTCCTTGATCGACACGTGATACCGACCGTGCATCAGCGCCCGCGCTTTCCCACCACGGACGAGAGCCTGCGAGGCGCGCAGTCCGGCGCCCCACTTCACCCACTTCTCCACGAACTCGGGCGCGCCTTCGCGTCCCGGGCGTGATGCGTCGACGAGCCGGACCGTGTAACGCGCGATCTCTTCGGCCAGAACGACCTGGCGTGCAAGCTCTTGATACTTCAGGATGTCTGCGCCGTTCAGCACGCGCGCGAGCACTGGCCGCTCGGTCCCTGTCGTCTGCGTCACCACGCGGACTTCGTCGTCCTCCGACAGGTACGAGATGACCACGTTGAACATGAATCGATCGAGCTGCGCCTCCGGCAGCGGGTAGGTGCCCTCGAGCTCGATCGGATTCTGCGTCGCCAGGACGAAGAACGGCTGTTCCAGCGGATAGGTGCGACCGGCTGCCGTGACGTGGTACTCCTGCATTGCCTCAAGCAACGCGGCCTGCGTCTTCGGCGGCGTCCGATTGATCTCGTCGGCGAGGATGATCTGGGCGAAGATCGGTCCCTTCACGAACCGCAGCCGGCGGCTCCCCTGTTCTTCGTCCAGAATCTCGGTGCCAGTAATGTCCGACGGCATCAGGTCGGGCGTGAATTGAATGCGCTTGAAATCGAGATCGAGGATGTCGGCCAGTGTCTTGATGAGCAGCGTCTTCGCCAGGCCTGGCACGCCGGTCAGAAGACAGTGGCCGCCGGTGAAGAGCGCGATGAGCACCTGCTCCACCACGTCGTCCTGTCCGACGATGACCTTTCGCAGCTCCGCGAGAATGCGCTCGCGGCCTTCCGCCACGCGCTCGGCGCTGGCGGTAATCGGTTCGGAGATGCCGTCCACTCGTCCCTCAATCCTCACTGGCGGCGGGGTCCCACCCCCGCCGCGAACTCACGCCGACGCCTCGCCTCAGATCGCCATGTCTTCGGCTCAGCGTGGCCGCAGGCGCTCTTTCTCTCACACTGGCGCTGGGGCCCCACCCCCAAGCGCGAACGGACGACGACACCTTCGCTCGGATCTCCATGTCCTCGCTCAGGTGTAGCCGCAGGCGCTCCCGTCCTACCTGCCTTACCCGCCCTACCTGCCCTTCTCAGTGCGTCAGCGCATAGACGACTTCGTTGATGCCCATCCGATAGGCCTGCGCCGTGTATCGCAGATAGCCGGGATATTCCTCGACGTTCGACCACTCCCAACCGTCGCCCATGTCAGTGTTCCAGTTGATAAACAGCATCGGACGGCCGGTGTCGTCGGAGATGGTGCGCAGGTGCGCGATGTAGCCGCCCTTTTCCCAGCTGCGGCCGGCCATGAACGAGCCGAGGCCCGCCACCTGCGGATAGCCATCGAGCTTGTAGAAGCAGCTGAAGATGGGATGGTCCTTCGGCAAATCCACGATGGAGCGGTCGGGAAACACCCGCTTCATCTCCGCCGCCATGTGATCCCACTCGATTGGCCCGTGAAAGTCGTCCATCGTCAGCGTGCCACCGCGGAGAAGGAACTCGCGAAGCGTCGCGACATCCTTGTCGGTGAGCTTCAGATTCCCAGGTTCGACGATGTAGATCCACGGATAGGTGAAGAGTCGCGGATCATCGAGCGTCAGCGTGAGCGGATCTTCGACCTGAATCGTCGTTGCCGTCTTGATCCGGCGAGAGAGATTCTGTTCGGCGGCCGGAGCGTCGATGGCCCAGGGCTCGCCGTAAAAGTCCTGTTGTACGTTGGTACCCTCAGTGGTGTAGTGATACTTGATGCGGACGAAGCGCCACTGCAGGCCGGCGAATCGATCGTCGGACATCGAGGGCAGCTGGGCGCGGAGCGGCGACTGCACGACGAGCGCAGCCGCCAGCAGAATGCCGAGCACCACAGCGACCGCTGTGCGCGATCCACGCGGCCGGAAGTTCACCGGCGGCCCTCCGAGATCTTGAGCAAGAGATCCTGCGCCCGCTCGTAGCTTGGAGCGATCTCGAGCGCCGCCAGGGTTTGACGCCGCGCCTCGGCAGACTTGCCGCCTTCGAAATAGCTTTCCGCCAGGTCGGTATGCGCCGCGGCCATGTCCACGGGGTTGAGCGCCAGCACGGCCCGGAACTCACGGCTCGCCGTTTCGAAATCGCGGCGCTTCATCGCGAACTGGCCGAGAGCGGTGTGGGCGGCCTGGTCGAACGGGTCGATGGCGGTTATGCGCTTGTAGACCGGCTCGAGCTGCGCCGCATCGGTTACCTCGGCCTGCTTCAGCAAGTCCGCCAGCTGACGCGCCGCGTCGACGTTGTCGTAGTCATAGCGCACGAGATCGGTGAGAGCCCGAATCGCCCGTGCGTTGTCTTTCTTCTCGAGCGCGAGCTGCGCGATCTGAGCGTTAGGACCGGCCGGGCCGCCGGCCATCGGAACCAGTGACGCCGCCTTCTCGAACGCCGCCATGGCGTCGTCCCGCGCCGCGGTCTTCCGCAAGGCTGTGCCGAGCGTCATGTAACCGGGGAAGCTATCGGAATGCTGGGCCACGTACGCCTGCAGGTCCGGAATCGTCATCTTCTGGAGCTCGACGCCCTTCTCTGGCAGCGCGAGCGCCTTTCGCATCGTGCCGAACTTGGTGTCGAGCAGCTGATCGAATCCGGTCTGCAGCTCGTCGAAGTCGGTGTTGAGGGCGTTCTTCAGCGCCGCTTCGCTGTCGAGACCTTCCCCGTACGCCCGCAGCAGTTTGTGCAAGCCCTCGTCGCCATGCTTGGCGACGATGTGCTCGACCACGAGCGAAGCCTGGAAGTACGCCATCGAAATCATCCGCGGATCCATGAACCCGGAATTCAGATCACGCAGCTTCAGGACCGTCCCCTCGTTCAGCATTTGCGCGAACTGGATGTCCTGTCCGCGTCCCCACTCGGGGCGCTGCAGCGCCTCTTCGTAGACCGAGATCCCTTCCGTCAGCCACCGCGGCACGCGATGCTTGGACATCTGCAGGGTGATGACGTGCGCCAGCTCGTGCCAGAGGGTGGCTTCCCACTGGAACTCGCCGGGCCGGGCGCGCGGCGAATCCAGAGTAACGACCCGGCCGAAGCACGCACCGAGCGCGCCGATCATCCCGGGCAAACCGACGTTGCGGACCGCGAAGTCGTCGTGCTTGGGAAACATCTCGACGAGGATCGGTCCCTGCGGGGTGAAGCCGTAACGTTTCGACAGCGTCGACAGCGCCTGTTTGCTGAGTGACACCGCGTACTCTTCCAGCAGCGGCGCTTCGTCCTTGTGGAGCTTGAGAATGATGTCGCCGTCCTTCTTCGTCACGAAGGTGTCGAGCGTGTCCATCATCTGCAGCAGGTTGAAGGTGACGACGCTGTAGGCGTCAGCCTTGAACGACGCTTCAAGCGCCGTGCGGGCGGCGGGCTCATCGCCGGTGCGCAGCAGGTGGATGCCGAGGTCGCCGAGAATCTTCGGATTCTGCGGCTCGAGCGCGACCGCCCGTCGCGCGAGCGCCGCGGCTTCCTCGTAGCGATAGTTGCTGGCGGCCATTTCCGCCGCCACGCGATAGACCTCGCCGAACTTCGGCGCGATAGCCAGGACTTTCGCGACCTCGGCGTCGAAATCGGCCTTGCGGTCTTCGACGTAAGCAATGCCGGCCGACAGCGCGCGCGCGTCGAGGCTGGACGGGTTGACTTCGAGGGCCTTGGCCAACTGCTCCTTCGCCTCGCTGCGCTTGCTGGCGTCGAGCGCTTTGCCGGCGAGGAAGACGTAGGCGTCGACGCTGTTGGGATTGACCTTGAGCGCGGCCTGGGCGTTCGACACGGCTTCAGGCGGGTTGTCGTCGGCCAGCGCCCGAGCCGAACCAATCAGGGCAGGCACGTAGCGCGGATCGACGAGCAGCGCCATGCGGAACGATTTCAGCGCGTCGCCGTTCTGATATTTCTCGAGCGCCAGCTCGCCCCAGGCCGTGTTGATGGCGGCATCGCGCGACGCCACGCTGACCGCGTCGCGATAGACGGCGTTCGCCTCCTGCGCCTCCCCGAGCGCACGCAACGCTCTGGCCGCTCGCGCCAGTTCCACCGGGTCATCGGCGGTGGCCGCAGTGGCCGCGATTCTCTTGAAGCCCGCAGCCGCCTCGGGACGGCCGAGCATCTGCTGCAGCAGCGCCAACTCGAGCGCGGCTTCGCCCGTCGGCGCGCGTTCCGCCGCCGGCGTGAGTGTGGCGTCCGCCTCCTGGTACTTGCCGCGCGCGCTGAGCGCGCGCCCGAGCAGCGCAGCGACCTGCGGATCGCGCGCGTCCATCTTCTGCAGCGTGCTGGCGACATCGTCATACCGGCCCTCGTTGAGGGCGCGGGCGGCGGCCTGGATGTCGGGGGGGATACGGCGGGATTGAGCTACGGCAACTGGGATCAAGGCAAGCGCGAGCAGCCCGCCGAGTCCAAGAGCCAGGACGCCGCGCGATGGCCGAGCAGGTGGCCATCCGAGCGCCGAAAGGCGTCGGAAGTAGCGCGTCATAGTGAGTCGATTATATCGGGCTTCGGGCTTTGGGCTTCGGGGGCTCTGGGACCGAAGCCAGGAGCCTGGAGCCCGGAGCCTGTTAGATCATTTCGCGCCACGTGTAGAACAGCACGGCATTCAGTGCCTGCAGTGCCATGAAGCTGGTGAGCCAAGCTGAACGATGTCGCTCGGCAATCACACCGGCGAACCAGATGAAGGCCGGAAAGAGAACCGACGAAAACCGGCCCGCGGACAGTAATCCTCCGGCGGCCAGCGGCGGCAGGATGTTGACCAGGATGAAGACCGCATAGGCCAGCCCGAGCCTTCGGGCGATCGGCCACGCCGGAGCCAGAACGAAGAGCACCCCCAACAACTGGAGGAGGTCGTTCGACCACTCCGACGTGTAGGCGTAAACACCAGCCTCGGAGATGAAGTGGTATCGCTCGGTGACGAGAATCGAGAGGCCCTGATAACTGCGACCCCACGCGACATGACCCTCGGCCCAGCTGAGTGGATCGCCTGTGAGCCCCCAAATATACGCGGAGTATAAGAG
>JBKPSC010000381.1:0-9766 GCA_046734915.1 Acidobacteriota bacterium
CGGAAGCGGACGATGGTGTCCCCGGCCGTGTGCGACGGCATCATCGGGATGAAGTCGACGGTTTCCCCGTTCATGTAGAACGTGACCGCCGGCTGGCCGATCGTGGGCGCGCTGTAGCTATAGGTCGCCGCTGGCACGCCGGCCATGTCGATGGCCGGTGCGTTGGGGCCGCGCCGGGGCGGACGAATCATCTCGTTCCGCAGATTCTCCTGCGAGTAGATCAGCGCGCCCTGCTTGGCAAAGAACGCGTTGCCGCCGGTGTGGTCGCTGTGGACGTGGGTGTTGACCATGATCCGGATCGGGCCATCCGTGAACGAGCGGAGCGTTTTCAACGTCTTCTCGGCGACCTGCCGGTTCTGCGAGTCGACCATCAGCACGCCGTCGGGCCCGAACAGCGCGAGCGCCCGCCCGCCCGAGCCGTCGGGATGCGCCGGATCGAGCGTGTCTGAACCGTGCAGCACGAAGAGATTGGGCGAGAGCTTCTCCTTGACGAGGATTTCGACCTTGTCCCACGGCGTCTGATAGCCCGGAGGAAAGGTGAAGGGTCCCTTGGCTGGCGGGATCAACGTCTGGGGGAAGCGGCCTCCGCCACCTTGTTGTCCCGTCATGACGGCGGGAACCGCGAGTGCGAGGAGTCCGGCAACTAACAATGCGAATCTGGCCATCTCGTCCACCTTCGAGGTTACTGAACAGGTGAGGTCTGATGAATCGGATCGATATTATGCGCCCTGGTTCTACGGCTTGGGTTGCGGCACGGTCCAGAAGTAGACGTTTCGCCCCTGCACCTCGAGGGACTGTTCAGGCTTCCAATCGCCCATGTCGAAGGAATGCGACACGATCCGCGTTCCCGGCTTCAGTTCTGCCAGCAGCTTCGGGCGGAGCTTCAGATTCAGCGACGGCAGCAGATACAACGTGACGACCGTCGCCTCGCGGAAGTCGGTCTCGAAGAGATCCTGGTTGAGAAACCGAACGCGGTCGGTGACGCCGGCGGTCTTCGCGTTTGTGGTGGCTTCCTGGATGCGCGTCGGGTCGATGTCGATGCCGGTACCTCGTGCGGCACCAAAATCCTTGACGGCGGCGATGACGATGCGACCGTCGCCCGATCCGAGGTCGTACACGATATCGCCGGGTCCCACTTTCGCCACCTTCAGCATGGAGGCGACCACCTCTGGCGGCGTGGGGACGTAGATCACGTCCGGCTGTCGCACCGGGGGCTTGGCTGGTTGCTGGGCGTGCGTCTGGGCGCCGTGCGACAACAACGCGACGGCCACCACGATCCGCGTCAGAGAATGCGGGTCCAATCCAGAAATCCGCATGATTCGCGTCTCCTATCGGCGCTGGAACCCGATGAGCCACTCGCGTGCGCGCTGCCACGCCTCGACGACGTCCTCGGTGCTCATCTTCTTTTCCACCGCCTCGCGAAGATCATCGTATCTCGCCTGCTCGTCGCCTGACGACAGTTGGACGGCGATGCGCAGCCACTTGTCGCTCTCGATCAGGTTGGCTGGCACTCCGACCCCGCCCAGATAGGCCAGGCCGAGATTGGCGTGCGCCGGCGCCCAGCCCTGCTCGGCCGCGCGGCGGTACCATTTCAGAGCCTCGGAGTAGTCCAATGACACGCCGCGGCCGATTTCGTACATCAGCCCCAGATTGTTCTGCGCCGCGGCATGGCCCTGGTCCGCAGCTCGACGGTACCAGACGAACGCTTCCGTGCGGTCCACCGGGACGCCGGTGCCGTTGTCGTACATCACCGCCAGGAAGTTCTGCGCGTCGGCCAGGCCTTGTTCGGCCGCCCGCCGCCACCACGACACGGCCATCGCGAAATCCTGGGGGACGCCCTGTCCTTCTTCGTAGAGCGCGGCCAGATCGTTCTGTGCCTTGGCGTGTCCTTGCTCGGCCGCCTTGCGCAGCCAGATGGCGGCGTCGTCGTAACTCTGTGGAACGCCGTCGCCGGCCAAGTATGCGAGTCCTCGCGCGTAGTCCGCGTTCGCACCGTCCTGGTCCGTCGCTGGTTGCGTGTCGCGAGCGACGGCATGATCCGGGGCCGTTGATTGCGGGCTCAGACCGACGCCAGAGACATAGACGGACCCCAGCGCCCACGCGAGTCCGGCGCTCAAGAGCTTCGTCCGTGCTGTCACCATAGCTGCACGACGGCGAGCATACGGCCCGCCGTCGTGTCGAACAAGGGAGGAGGCGCTTACCCTACCATTTCAGCTGCATCCCGATTCTGGTGATACGCGGCTGGAGGAGCGTCGACGGCTGCATGTAGGAGCTGGTCCCGTAATTCTGTGATCGGACACCGTAGACCGCCAGGTTGTTGAGCGCGTTGAAGATCGCGAGCTCGGGCTGCAGCCTGAGCTTGCCGATCTGGAACCACCGCCCGACGTTGATGTCGAGCATGCCGATGCGATCCGAGAGCTCGGTGCCCGGCTTCACGAGCGGCACGTTCATGGTCGCCACGGTCATCCCCGGGTTCACGATCGCGTTCGGGGTGCAGGGGCCCTTGCAGTCCGCCGGGTATCGGGTCGTCTGCGTGATCTGCCACTGCGTGCCGATCGGGGGCGTCGCCGTGCTCAGGAATCGCTTGTAGGTCTGGTATCCAACGCCGGTCGAAATCTTGTAGGGCAGAGGAATCACGCCCGACAGCTTGAATTGCGTGAGCCACGGTACTCCGCCGGCGTAGTCGTCGCAGTAGAGGAGACGATTCGGATCGTCGGTGGCGTCGCAGGCGCGCTGGAGCGTGTGCTCGGTCGCCATGCCGCCGAAGAGCGTGATGCCACGTGCCAGACGCGCGCTGAAGCCGGCTTCGAACGCCTTGTTCGATCGTGTGTCGTTCACGGCGGTGTGCTCGAGGTTCTGAAGCCGGGTCCGCGCGGTGGCGCTCACGTTGTACATCCTGATCACGCTGCCGTCGAGCGGGCTCGCGATGTCGACCGGTGTGTAGTCGGCGAACGTGTTGAGCACGTTGTCGGTTCGTGCGAGGTCGTAGAACCTCGAGTAGAACCAGTAGGCGTTGACCGAGACTCGCGGGATGAGCTCGTGCTGCACGCCGACGTTGTACTGAATGCTGTAGCCGCGGTTGATCGCCGGGTCGACTTGGCCAGAACCGCATGGAATCGATCCAGCCGTCGCGATGACCGAGCATCCGTCTGGCACCTGGCCGAAGCTCGCTGGCAGCTGCCCGAGGTTGATCTCGCAGCCAGCGGTCAGGTACGTGCAGCCAAGCGCGCCATCGGCAATATCGTCGTTATCCAGATCGCGCCAGCTGACGCTGGCCGTCTGGGGCCGGATCGGGTTGTAGCGGTTCGTCAGATCGTCGACCAGCTGGCGATTGTATTTGTTGACTCCGAATTTCAAGGCCGTCTTGCCGTTGCCGAACAGGTCGTAGACGACGCCGAGACGCGGCGTGAAACCGCCAACGCCGCCCCAGGTCGGCAGCACTTCTCCACGGTAGTACCGCGCACCGATCCACCGGCCGGGCGTGCTGGATTCTTCGTCAATCTGCGCGTTGAAGTACTCCCACCTGAGACCGTAGTTGAACGACAGCCGCTTCCATGTCCACGAATCCTGGCCGTAGAAGCCGAAGTCGGCGTTCACCGAGTTCGAGTACCTCACGGGTGTATTCGACAACGTCACCGACACCGGTGAGGCATTCTGGTACACCTGCACGAGGCCGGCATTGTACGGTTCGGTCGCCAGCTTTCTGAGGCCCTGGCTGTACTGCACGCCGAACTTCATGTTGTGCGTGCCGGTCACGTACGACACGGCGCCAACCAGGAAGCGGCGGGTCGGCGCCTGCAGCGTCTCGCCGTCCATGGGCGCGACGTTGAGCGTGCCGCGGGACGTATCCTGGTGCGAGGCCGACGCGAACCACTCGGGCGACCCGTACTCCTTCTTCACTCCCGGCTGGTATCGGCGCACGCGGTGGGCCTGATAGTGATTGAAGCCCACGTCGACCAGCAGCCGGTTCGACACCGTCGTCGTCCACTTGATCTGCCACTGCGCGTAGTTGGGAGAGGGAATCGACTCGTGCACGGCGGTCACCGGATCGCGTCCAGCCTGCAGGCCATCGTGGCTCAGGTATTTGATCACGCGATCGTAGAACGCGGTGACCTGGGATTTCGGCGTGATCTGGGAGGTCAGACGCATCGAGACATTCCTCGTGTACTCGTGCGTGAATCCCTGCGACCCGTCCGGATAGAACGTGTCGGCGACGAGCGAGTTGAACGTCTGGTTGCGCGCGGCGCCGAACCACCACAGCTTGTCGCGGATGATCTTGCCGCCCATCCCGGTCTCGTAGGTCGACAGGTTGTCGATCTTGTTGCCCTGCTGCAGGCCGCGCGCGGTGAGCTCGGGGGTGAGTGCGCTCGGTTGCCAGCCACCATCGGCGTACACCAGGCTGCCGGACCCGCTGAACGTGTTCCCGCCGCGGCGTGAAATCAGCTGCTGCCGGACGCCGCCGGCGGCCACGTCCGCGCCGGCCCCGCTCGTCTGCACGGTGATCTCTTCGTAGTTCTGAACGTTGGAATATGACTGCGTCGATCCGTCGCCACACATACCCTGGAGCTGGATGCCGTCGAGGAGCACGGTTGTCTGAGAGCCGACATACCCGTGGGCGGTCGTGTTGTTCTGGTTCACCGCCTGCGCGCCTGCGACGTCCGGCGTGCCCATGAAGACGCCGGGGACGAGTGCCGCGGCGAGCTGTGCCGTCTTGCCGGTGGGCAGGACGTCGAGCATCTCGCGGTTGATGACCTGAGCCCGCGCCGTGCTCGTCGTGTCGACGACCGGCGAGGCGCCCGTGACGACGACGGTTTCCTCGAGCGCGCCGACGCTCAAGTCGGCATTCACGGTCGCCGTGAAGTTGCTCGGCAGTTCCAGCCCCTCGCGCTTCACGGTGCTGAAACCGCTCAGGCCGAACGTCACGGTGTAGACACCGGGAAACAGATTCTCGATGCGGTAAACGCCATTGGCGTCGGTGACGGCCGACCGCACTTTCTCGATGAGTGCGGGACTTGCCGCCTCGACATTTACCCCGGGCAAGACCGCCCCGGACGTATCACGAACGACACCGCTGATGGCGCTTTGCGCCAGCGCGGCGGAGGGAAGGAGAACCGCTACCGCCACCATTGTCAGCAGACGCCTACGGCACGAAGTACTCATCGCTACCTCCGCTCCGACCCTGACGCGCGCGAGTCGGACTTTGCCGCGGCTAGTCTTGTGAACCTGCTGAGCCATGTCAACGACATTGGGACGAACCGCAGAAGGTTGAAAGGCCTTGCTGACCCCGGACGTGGTGGCATAACGTCTCGCCAGGCCGCGCGGCGAGACGGTCGGTCCGACGATTGATCGCGACGCCAGGATTTCGTTCCATCTCGCCCCCAAGCGGCCGGTTGGCTGGAGGATCTATGCACGCGCGTGTCACGCTGTGGGTATCGCTGGTGGCGGCCGCCCTGCTCACGAGTCAACTGGTGCCGGTCGCGCAACAGACGGCGGGGGCGGGGCAGGCTGGGACGGGACGCGGAGGCGCCGGTCGCGGCGGTGCCGCACGGACGGCCGCGGAACAGGACTACAAGCCGCCGATTCGCTCGCCACAGAACCGGCCGACAACCGAGACCCGGCCGGTCACCGACGCGATGCTCCGCAACCCGGATCCGGGCGACTGGCTGATGTTCCGACGGACCTACGACGGCCAGAGCTTCAGTCCGCTCGACAAGATCAACCGGAACAACGTCAAGGACCTGGAACTGGTCTGGTCGTGGGGCATCGAGAAGGGCAGCTCGCCGAACGTCGATGACTGGACCGCCCCGATCGTCCACGACGGCGTCATGTATCTCGCCATGCCCGGTGGCGTCGTCCATGCGCTCGACGCCGCGACCGGCGATTTCCTGTGGCAGTACCGCCACCAGATGACGAAGGGCTATTCGGCGGGTGCGACCGGCGGGCTCCGCGGCGGGCTCGTGCTCTACGACGACAAGGCCTACATCTTCCCAGCGGACGGAAAGATCGACGCCATCAACGTCAAAGACGGCTCGAAGGCGTTCGAGGCGGCGCTCTACGAACAGGGCAGCGGCAACAGTCCCTCGTCGAGCACCGGGCTTGCTGCCGCCGGGAAGATCATCGCCGGCGTGGATTGCGAGATGGGAAAGCGCTGCTTCGTCGGGGCGATTGATGCCAAGACCGGAGAGCGGGCGTGGCGCTTCTATACCACCGCGAATCCTGGCGAGCCCGGCGGCGACACCTGGGAGGGCCTGCCACCCGAGAAGCGCGGCGGCGGCAGCGGCAATCCGTGGATTACCGGCACCTACGATCCAAACTTGAAGCTGACCTACTGGGGTGCGTCGCAGGCCAAGCCGTGGCATCGCAAGAGCCGCGGCGAGAACGATGGCGAGGAACTCCTTTACACCAGCTCGATGCTGGCGCTCGAAGTCGACACCGGCAAGCTGGCGTGGTACCACCAGTTCATCCCCGGTGAGAGCTTCGACATCGACGAACACTACGAGTTCATCAACGTCGACATTCCGGGGTATTCACAGAAGTCCGGCTTTGAAATGGGCAAGGCGGGCGTGCTGTGGCACCTCAATCGCGAGACCGGCAAGCTGATTAGCGCACAAGACACCGGCCTCCAGAACATGATGAACATCGATCCGGAGAAAGGCTTCACGAGCTACAAACCGGAGGTCATCAACGCGCCGATGGGGAAGCCGCTCTACACCTGCCCGAGCACGTCGGGTGCGAAGAATGCACGGCAGATGGCCTACAACCCGCAGACGCGTGCGTTCTACATCCCCATGTCGCTGAACTGCAGCACGCGCGTGTACCTCCCGGCGGAGAACGACCAGTTGGGCGGAGAGTGCTGCCGGGTCAACATGTTCCAGCCGAACTTCAAGGGCATGGCCGCGCAGGTTCTCGCGCTGGACGTCTTTGGCCGGACGCTGTGGACGCATCGTCAGGCCGCGCAGCTTGCGAGCCCGGCGATGACCACGGCGGGCGGGCTGGTGTTTGTCGGCGACACCGATCGCTACATGTACGCCTTCGACGCGACGAACGGGAAGATTCTCTGGAAATCGCCCCGGATGCTCACGAAGTTGTCGGGCAGTCCGGTCACCTACACGGCCGGCGGACGCCAGTACGTCGCGTTCGTCACTGGTGTCGACGCGCACAACTGGATTTCCACCGTCGCCCGCGAGCTGAATCCCGAAGTGCACTGGCCTCAGGCCGGTTCGGGAGTGTGGGTGTTCGCTGTCAGGCAATAGGACACGAATCGGAGACCCGAAGCGGAGTGTTTCCCATATGCGAGTGTTGATGCTCAGTCTGGCCGTAATCACTGTGATGTCCGCAGCGGCGATGACATCACAGAAGGATGCGCCACCTGGAAAGGCTCCGTTCGAGCGGGTGTGCGCGACGTGCCACGGTCAGAACGCCGAAGGCGCCCAGGGCCCGAAGATCGCCGGCATCGAACTGGAGTACGAGGAGTTCCTCGCCAAGGTCCGCCACGGCGGCGGTGAAATGCCGGCCATCTCCCAGTCGCAAATGACCGACGAGGAAGTCAAGCAGGTGTTCGACTATCTGCAATCTCTCTAGCCAAGCCTGCGGCGATGACGACGCGAAATATCGATTGGACGCTGGAGGATCTCATGTCGCTGTCACGAGTACTGTCGGCCTGTCTCGTACTTGGTCTTGCGTATCCGGCGATGACGCAGGCTCAGACAGGCGGAAGCGCGACGCTCTTCGAAGGCGCACGGCTGATCGTCGGCGACGGCAGCCCGGTGATTGAAAACTCCGCCTTCATCGTGCAGGGCGACACCATCACCTGGGTCGGCAAGCGCGGCGAGCGGCAACCGCCTGCCGGCGCCTCGCGCGTCGACCTGACCGGCAAGACGGTGATGCCGAGCCTCATCGACGGCCACAATCACATGGGGCTCGTCAACGAGCGTGACGGCACGAACAGCAAGGCGAACTACACGCGCGACAACATGATCGATCAGCTCGAGCGCTACGCCTACTTCGGTACGGCAGTCGTGATGAGCATGGGCCTGGAAGCCGATCAGGAACTGGCCTACAAGCTTCGCGATGAGGTGATCCCGAACGCCGCGCGATTCATGACGGTCGGCAAAGGCATTGCCGCCACGTCGATGGCCGGCCCGCCTGGAGAGGCGCGGTTGGGCATTCCTTCGGGAGCGGCTACAGAGGAAGAGGGCCGGCAGCGCGTCCGCGATCTCAAGGCGCGCGGAGTGAAGTTCGTCAAGATCTGGGTGGACGATCGCGAAGGGACCGTGCCAAAGCTCAAGCCGAACGTCTACCGCGCGATCATCGCCGAAGCGCACGCCAGCAACATGCAGGTGCTCGCGCATCTGAGCCGCACGTCCGGCCTCGAAGACGCCAAGGACCTGCTGAACGCGGGAATCGACGGCTTCGTCCACACAGTGCGCGACCGCGACGTAGACGCGGAATATATCGCGCTGGTGAAGGCGCATCCCAAGGTGTGGACCGGCCCGAACATCCCGGGGCCGGGAACGACGATGGAGGAAGTGAACATCCTGGCCGAGACGCTTCCGGCCAATCAGATCGCGCGGATGCGGCAGCAGGTTCAGGCGCGCGAAGCGAAAGGGATCCGAACCAACGATCTTTTCGAACTGCACTGCCGCAACTTCCGGAAGATTCACGAGGCCGGCATGATCATCGGGCTGGGCACCGACGGCACGGGTGACGGTTTCGGCGCGCACGAGCAAATCGCGTCGTACGCCAGATGCGGCATGACGCCTTCTGAAGCGATCGTCGCGGCGACCAGCACGAACGCCCGCCTGCTCGGGCTGGACAAACTGGGCACGATAGCCGCCGGCAAGGAAGCCAGCTTCAACGTGCTCGACGCCGATCCACTCCAGGACATCCTGAACACGCGGAAGATCGCCAGCGTCTACCTGCGCGGAAAGCTGGTCGATCGGAAGGCCCTGCAGGCGAAGTGGACCGGCGCGGGAACGAAGTAAGCGCCCGCGAGCGGGGCCTGTTGTTCGAATCAGCGAGTCGCGTTGAAGCGATGGCCGTCGAGCACCTCGAGGAGTGCGCGCAGTTGATCGTTGCACTCGGCGGTCACGACGCGCTTTCGGCCGAGGCTCAGGGCCAGAGAACGGACGTTGCTGTTGCGGCGTGACAGCTTGACGATGTCGCCGTTCACCGCTTTGAACTGATCCAATGCCTCGAGGGCCGTGGTGACGGCTGGCCCGGCTGCCGGCATCCGGCGATTCAGATCGCCGACAGCGGTTCGCGCGGTTTGATCCAGCGTGGCCATCTGCGCCTCCATGCGTGACATGGCGGCTTCGTCCGATTCCGCGATGTGCCGCGCCTGGATGACCTGAATCTCGAGGACCGCGGCGAGAGCCTTTCCCGCCAGCGCGTCCTCACAACAGCTCTCTTTCGCGCCAGCAGCCTTATTCATGGACACGAGCGCGCTTCGGAAGGCTTGCGCCGCCTCCTCTGCCGCGCCGAACGACAGGCGCTGCGCTTTCAGGTTCGTGTTCTCGACGGCGAGCGGGAGGATTTCATCATCCAGCTTTCGATACTCGTCGAAACGGTTGACGAAAGCATCCATCGCCCGAATCTCATCGGAGTATCCGAGCGACTGCAGCGTCGGCCTTAATCGATCGATCTGCGCCTGGACCTGCTGAACCGCTTGTCTGGCTTCGTCTGCTGCGCTCGCTGATGCCTCGTCTGTGTCGGCCATCACGGCGCGATTTGCGGCTTCAGCTGCCTTCGCGAACTGGACCTGCAG
>JBKPSC010000382.1:0-18396 GCA_046734915.1 Acidobacteriota bacterium
CTCGCGATGAAAGGCGAATCCGCCTCGGATGAGGGCTGCGCCGCGTTTCCCGATCGCTTCGAAGCCCGTCTCTGCTTCGGAATCGATACCTGCGGTGGCGGCGGTCTCGGAAACGCGGCGGATCATGCGCTGCAGAACATCTGCCTCGTCTAGCTTGCCCTTCCGGTTCGACAGCGCACTGAACAGCACGCCCTGCGCGCGCTCCACGCCGATCAGCCGTGCATACAGTGCCGGTGCGATCGCCTCGAGGGAGAGCCCTTGGCCCTCGCGGCTCGACCCTGGCTGGGCAGCCGTTCGCACGGAAGACGCGGTGGTCCACCCGATGAGCGCGACGCCGAAGATGGCGCATCGGTAGACGCAGGTGCGACGGGACGCACGGAAACGTGAGCTCGGATCGATTCGCCCGGTCATCGAAGCCTCCGAGATTGTATGGCACGGCAGAGACCAGCGGCCGCGCTCATCGCGTCAGGAAGTCAATCGTGGCGGAGGGCGGACATCGGGTCCAACTTGGCCGCCCGCCGGGCAGGGACGTAAGCGGCCGCGACGCCAACCACCGCCATGAGCGCGACAATCTCGACGAGCGCGACGGGATCGGCCGTTGGCCGGTAAAACGACACGCCCGGCGCCGGTGCCACGACCGCCCGCAAGGCGACGATCGCCGCGACCGACAGCATCAGCCCGATGAGCGTCCCGACGCTCACGAGGGCAACGACCTCGCGCGCGACGCTCCACACCACCTGACGCTGCCGCGCGCCGAGGGCCATCCTGATGCCGATCTCCCGCGAACGCCGTGACACGGCGAAGGCCACAACGGCATAGAGACCGATCGTCGCGAGGAGCATCCCCATCATGCCCAGCGCGCCCAGGAACCAGGCCACGGCTTTCGGCATGGCGAGCGATTCCTCGAGATACTGCGCCATCGTCTTTGCCGAAATAACCCACAGCGTGCCGTCGAGTGCTCGCAGTTCGCGCTGCATGGCGGCCACGAGCGGCGCGGCGTCGAGCGAAGTCCTCGCGAGGAGCGTCGTCGGGGCGAGGCCGGCTTGCGCGAACGATCGGTAGAACAACTGCGGAGTGGGATCGACGAGGTCGCCCTGCAGGTCGGACGTTCCGGTGTCACGCACGACCCCGACGATCTCGAACCACCCGTCGCGGTCCGGCTCGAGGCGGAAGCGGCGGCCCACCGCGTTCACGGTACCGAAGGACCGCCGGGCCATGGTTTCGCTCACGATGGCCACAGGCGGCGTGTCGTTGCGATCGCGTTCGTCGATCGCGCGCCCATACAGAACAGGAATGCGAAGCACGTCGAAGTAGCCGGGTCCGGCCCAGATCATCCCCGCTCGGACGACTGTTTCCGTTCCGGCGCCGGCCCGCTCGACGACGATGCCCGCGCCGGTGGCGCTCATTGGCAACCCGAGCGTCAGCGCCGCGGACTCGACGCCGGGCATCGCGGCCAGGCGCCGGCGGAGCTCCTCGTAAAGGCTTCTCGCCTCGGCCACAGAATAGCGCGCGTAGCGCGGATCGGTTTCGAGCATCGCGACGCCATCGACTGCGTATCCCACGCGCCCGGTCCGCGACGCACTCAGCATCTGCAGAAAGACGCTCGTCCCGCCCAGCAGCAGCACTGACACCGCCACCTGAAAAGCGACAAGCGCGTTCTTCGACGTCAGCCGTTGGCCGCGCGATGGCGTCTGTCCGTCATCTCTGAGGCTCGGAACGAGATCGATCCGCGTTGTTTTGAGCGCCGGCACCAGACCGAACGCAACGCCAGTAACGAATGACAGCGCAACGGCAAAGGCCAGGACGCGGTAATCGAGGCCAAAGTCGACGACGACCGGCAAGTCGAGTGCGCGCAACGAGCGAATCGCCCACCATGCCAGGACACAGCCGGCAAGACCTCCGGCCGACGACAGCAGCACGCTCTCAATCAGCAGATGGCGGACGAGTTGCCGCCGCGTCGCGCCCAGCGCTAGGCGGATCGAGAGCTCCTTCGCGCGCGCGGCGCCGCGCACCAGCAGCAGCGTCGCCAGGTTGGTGCACGCGATAGCCAGCACGAGGCCGACGACGATCAGCAGCACCGAGGCAAGCGCTTTCAGCAATGCGTCCATCTGTGGATGGACGCGTACGTCGGTCGACGCGAAAACGCTGACGCCCTTGCCGGGGTCCTCGTTCGGATGCTCGGCCTTGAGGCGCGCCCCCAGGTTGTCCATCGCCGCCCGCGCTTGTGCGAGCGTGACGCCATCGAGCAGCCTGGCCTTGACGAAGAATGCCGCTTCCTCGGGACGCCGCTCAAGTACACGCGGCGACGCGCCGAGCGTGGGCAGCGAGGAGATGGGCAGCCAGAAATCGGTGACGAGGCCGATGTTGATCGTGCCGGTATGCCCTTCCGGACCGACCCCGACGATCGTGACGGGCACGCCGTCGATGCGGATGATGCGGCCGACAACGGATGGATCGGCGCCGAATTTCCTGATCCAGGCCTCGTGCCCGATCACCGCGACGACGGCTGCCCCCGGCACGTCCTCGGCGGCATCGAACCACCGTCCGAGCGTTGTGCGAAGTCCCAGGACGGACAGATATGTTGCCGTCGTGTGCTCGACAACGGCAGGTCGCAGGGTTCCGGCGGCTTCGTACCTGATCCCTCGCGGCACGAACACCGCCGTGGTGCTCGCGAAGACGTCGACATACGCCGCCATGTCCAGGTAGGCAGGATACGAGCTGGCGTCCAGCCCTCCGGCGTTCGCGCCGTTCTGATAGATGTCGACCAGACGATCGGGATTGGCGAGGGGCTGCTTTTTGAAGAGCACCGCGTTCACGGCGCTGAAGATGGCTGTGTTGGCGCCGATGCCGAGACCGAGGAAGAGGACGGCGGCCGCCGTGAACCGCCAGTCGCGCATGAGACGGCGCAGGCCGTGCCGCGTGTCTCGCAGCCACGCGTCAATATTGAGATTGAGGCGGTCTCTGGTCAAATTGCCATCCGGAGAAGACGGCCAGCCGAGGCAAATGGTTCCGCTAATCGATTGCTGAGTGCAGATCTCAGATTGCCGATTTTACGGCTCTTCCGCGGACGAGCGTCACCGGATCGCCGACTCGGATGGTTCCGGCGTGCACGACCTCGGCATCGAGCGCCAGCTTGCCGTCGAATCGTCGCGCGATGTCGCGGAGCACGTCGCGGTCGACTTCCAGCGTGTCGGGATCGACGGTCGTCATGGGACAGCGTCCGCGTAGAGAGTCGAGCCGGACGATCGCGTCGCCGATGCGCAGTTCGGCGCCAGGCCAGTTCCGTTCATCCATCCCATTGACCCCGCCGATGACGATGTTCGGGCGGAGACGGCGAACGTCGCGTCCGAAGGCGGCGACGGCGCCGTCGGTTGCGACGAGCAATGGCAGGATATCGAACCGATCGAGACCGTCGTACGACTCCACCGAGGCGTCCGAGCCTGCCGCACTCTTGATGAGTGCGAGAGCGGCAGGGCTGTCCCAGGGCAAGCCGTCGATGAGAGGACGGCCCCTGGCGTCGAGCGTTCCGTGCAGGCCGAGCAGCCGGTGCTGCCGCCGCGCCGTCCTTACGCCTTCGGGTCCGCGCACGCGGACAAGGCGGTCTCCGGGAATGCCGTCGACACCGATGCGCGTGGCGGACAACTGCTCGCCGGCCAACGACTTCACCGGGTACCGCCAGATGCTCGCGACGCGAAGCGCCATGTCCGTTGGATGCCGGCGGGCAGGGCGGTGTGACAATAATCGGGCGCGTCACAACTCGCGTAGGCTGGCATCTCAAGGAGGGAAACCGGAACCTTGAAGAAGGAGCTCGAGATGTCCGCGGCGATCCAGAGTCGGTAGACGCTTCAAGCATGGTCGTCTCCACCGTGGAACCGAGCGACGAAGCGCTCGCCGCGCGAGCCGCGGCCGGGGACGACTCTGCCTTCGAGGCGATTGTGACGCGGTATCAGCCCCGCATCTTTCGCCTGGCGTGCCGTCTGGCTGGCGACGCGGACGCGCCCGACGTGCTGCAGGAAACATTTCTGCAGGTCTACCGCCACCTGGCGTCGTTCCGCGGCGAGTCGCAGTTCGGCACCTGGCTGTACCGCATCGCCACCAATGCGGCCCTCATGCACCGACGCGGCCGTGCGAGGCGCCCGGCCGAGCCGCTCGACGACTTCCTGCCGCGATTCGATGCCGACGGCCAACATGTCGCGTCGCCCGCCGAGCTTCAGGTCGCCGCTCGCGCCGACGAACTGCTGGACCGGGAGTTCCTTGCCAGGAAGGCACACGAGTTCATCGACCGATTGCCGGAGCTCTATCGCGACGCGTTCGTGCTGCGAGACCTCGAGGAGTTGTCGACCGCGGAGGTGGCGCAGGCCCTGGGAGTGGAGCCGGCAACGGTGCGCCAGCGGGTCCACCGCGCCCGGCTGATGCTGCGCGGATATTTGAGCGATCTCGCCGGGTTGAAGCCATGAGAGCGATTGCGTGCGTATCGGGCGTCGACCTCCTGATGGACTATGTGGAAGGCGTGCTGCCGGCTGACGTGAAGCAGGCGCTCGAAGAGCACGTCGCCGGATGCCCACGCTGCGCGGCCTTTTTCGCGTCCTACATCGGTACGCCACGGATCATGCGCGAGGCGACCGCTGTTAGATTGCCGGCCGACGTCGAAGCATCGCTCCAGGCGTTTCTGCGCGCGCGGACGTCCGCGTTTCGATCTTCCTGAGCAGGTGCGGTTCAGCGACCCGTTCCCACTACAGGATCTCCTTCAGTCGCTCCGCGGGCCGAGCCAGGATCGCCCTGCTGCCCTTCTCGACGATCGGCCGCTGGATGAGATCAGGATGCTTCACCATCAGGTCGACGATTTGATCGTCGGTCAGGTTGCCCTCACGGATCTTCAGCGTCTTGTAGATCGGCTCCTTGGTCCTGAGCAGATCGGCAGGCGACGCCTTCATCTTCTTGAGCAGTTCGAGCAGTTTCTTCCTGGGGATCGGATCCACGTAGTAGTCGACCGCGGTGAAATCCACGCCGCTCTCCTTGAGCGCGGCGTGCACCGCTCGACACGTGGTGCAGGTGGGCTTCTGATAGATGACAATCACCGGACGGCCTCCGATCGAAGCTTGCCACGAGACGGGGCTGGCCTGAAACGGGCGGCAACCGAGCGCCGAGCATTTCGACGCGCAGAGAGGTCACCGCAGCGAGTGACCTCTCTGCACATGTTTCAGGCTTTCAGCTGCACGATCCGGATGTGGTTGCCAAACGGATCGCGCAATCCGACGTCGATGCCGTAGGGCTGGTCCACCGGCTCTTGCGTGAATTCGACGCCTTTGGCGCGTAAGCTTGCATAGGTCTTCCGGCAGTCAGCCGTCGTGAACCCCACGCTGAATCCGGACGCCCCTTTCGCGATGAGCTCGCGCACTTGTCGAGCTGTCGTCTCGTCCATCGATGGAGGACCGGGTTTCTCCAGCAGGATGTCGCGGCCGGGTTGGCCCGGCACGCGGACGGTCAGCCAGCGCATGAAGCCGAGGTCCTGATCGGCGCTGATCTCGAGTCCGAGTTTACCCACGTAGAAATCCAGAGCTTGGTCCTGGTCGGCGACGAACACGTGCGAGATGTTGATGCCATTGAGCAAGTGAGCGACTCCTTTCGAATGGAGTCACTGTACCGTGACCGCGCGGGCTCGCGCTTCTCCGAAACTGCTCGGCCGCGCCCAAGCCATCATGAAGCACGTCGGCACCGCCGGCATCTGTCCCTTCTGCCGAAAGCCCGTCGGCGACTCACCGACGATCTCGTGGAAGGTCCGGCTGAACGTGCCCAGGCTGCCAAAGCCCACGTCGAAGCAGACATCGGTGACGCTGCGGTCAGTCGATCGCAACAGGAACATGGCGCGCTCGACGCGGCGCCGCTGCAGGTAGCGGTGGGGAGTCTCGCCGAAGGTGTCGCGGAACGTGCGTATGAAGTGCGCCTCGGACACTTCCGCGATCTGCGCCAGGCGCGGGATGCAGAGGGGCTCGGCGAACGCCCGATCCATGGCATCCCTCGCCCGCAGCATCCTGCGGTTGCACTCTTCAACGGATCGCGACATCCACCTACTATATTCGCGTCGGGGACTGATGCCACCCACCAAGACGTTGATCTCGTGGTCGAGCGGCAAAGACAGCGCATGGCTGGTCCACGTTCTCCGGCAGCAGGCGCAAACCGAGCTGGCCGGCCTGTTCACGACCGTCAACGACGAGTATCAGCGCGTGGCGATGCACGCAGTCCGCGTCGAGCTGCTGCAGGCGCAGGCGGACGCGCTCGGCCTGCCACTCTGGCCGGTTCCGATTCCATCGCCGTGTCCGAACGAGGTGTACGAGCGTGCGATGGCAGCCGCCGTACGGCGCGCGGTGGAGGAGGGCTTCACGCACGTTGCCTTCGGTGACTTGTTCCTCGAGGATATCCGTCGCTATCGCGAAGAGAAGCTGGCGGGGTCTGGGCTCACGCCGGTCTTTCCGCTGTTCGGCGTGGATACGAGCCGACTGGCGCGCGAGATGGTCGCCGGCGGACTGCGCGCGCGCCTCACCTGTGTCGATCCGCGGGTCCTCGACTCGCGGTTTGCCGGCCGGGAATTCGACGCCGCGCTGCTCGACGAACTGCCGGCGTCGGTCGATCCCTGCGGTGAGCGCGGCGAGTTTCACACATTCGCCTACGACGGCCCGATGTTCGCCTCGCCGATTCCCATCGAGTCGGGCGACGTGGTCGAGCGCGATGGGTTCGTGTTTGCCGACCTGCGACGGCGCAGGGCCCACAGCGCTGATCGAGACTGACTGGAGGGGTATCCTGCTGCGAAAAATCATCGTGAACATTGCGACGAGCGCGGATGGCTACGTGGCTCGATCGGATGGCAATCTCGATTGGCTGACGAAACGGCCGGCACCCAAGGGCTTCTACGGTCTCCCGGAATTCGAGCGCTCCACCGATGCCAAGATCCTCGGCCGCAAGACGTTCGACCGGAGCGTGCAGGTGGGCGCGCGCTTCGGCGCAAATGCCGTGCACTACGTGTTCTCCCGGCATCCGCCGCCGGCTTCCGTACCGGCCGGCGTTCACTTCGTGACCGAATCGATCGGTGTCTTTGCCGAACGCCTCCGCACGCAGGCCGGCAAGAACGTCTGGGTAATGGGCGGAGGCGAGATCATCGGGTCTTTCCTGGATGAGAACGCGATTGACGAGTTCATCATCACCATCGTGCCGACCTTCATCGGGGAAGGCATTCCCCTCCTTGGCCCGAAGCAGCGTCTGGTGCCGCTCCGCTTGCTCGGCGTCCAACAGTTTCCGGACGGCGTCGTGCAGCTGCACTACGAGGTGCAGCGGTCAGGAGCCTGAACCACCGGGTCGCGATCGCTCGGTGAATATAACCGGGTGGGGGCAGCCGTCTATGGGATGCACGTGACGGAGATCTCGAGGAAAGAGCGGCACGCCGCTCGACGACTTCTGTCGCTGTTGCGAGTACTGACCGCCGTCAGCCTGCTCCCGGCGTTCGTCGCGGCCCAGGGCGCCGCCCGCGACGCTCACTCGGGTTTCGAGGGCATCTGGAACTCGGCCACGGCGACGCCGCTCGAGCGTCCGACACATTTGAAGGACCAGGCGTTCTTTTCTCAGCAGGAAGCTGCCGCGTGGGAGCGCCAGGTCGCCGAGAGCAACGAGGAGCGTCCGCCGTCACCCGGCGCAAAGAGCACTGGGACCGGCACCTACAACACGTTCTTTCGGGAATTTGGCACGCGCACTGTCAGGACGCTGCGGACCTCCATCGTGACCGACCCGCCCGACGGCCGCATCCCAGAGCTGACGCCGGCCGCCGCCGAAATCAAACGGCGTCGCCTCGAGCGGCTGAGGAGCGTCGCGAGCGCGGAAGATACCGGCCTCCAGGATCAATGCCTGTCCTTCCTGACCGCCGGGCCGCCGATGCTTCCGTACTCGTACAACAGCAACTATCAGATCGTCGTGACCGAAGACGCGGTCCTGGTGCACATCGAGATGATCCACGACGCCCGGATCATCCGCCTGGACGGACGTCCGCATCTGCCGTCGACGATTCGGCGTTGGATGGGAGATTCGATCGGCCGCTGGGTCGGCAACACGCTCGTCGTCGACACGACGAACTTCAACGACGCCGGCGGATTCTACGGCGACGCCGGGGGCAACTTCGGCTGGGACCGGAACCTCCATCTCGTGGAGCGTTTCAGCCTGCTCGACGCCGACACGCTGCGCTACGAGTTCGAAGTCGACAACCCGACGGCGTTCACGCGGCAATGGAAGGGCGAGCTGACCATGACGCGGTCGTCCGGACCGATTTACGAATACGCCTGTCACGAAGCGAACTACTCGCTGACCAACCTGCTCCGGGGCTACCGTGCTGCCGAGCGCGAGGCCGCCGGCGGCGGCCGCTGAGCTCCGCGGCCGAGTCCGGCCGAGTCGATGAGCCCGGGCGTCATTCACGAAAACGTGACGGATCTCAGCCGCGGCACTCGATCCTAGAATGCGGCAATGCAGAAGAACACTGTCTCTCACTTCGAGATCTACGCGAAGGACCCCGACAAGCTCGCCGACTTCTACACCAAGATGTTCGACTGGAAGGTCCAGCCGGTGCCGGGCATGAACTACCGGATGGTCCATTCGGGCGAGACCGACGCGCAGGGGATGTTGAAGACGCCCGGCGCCATCAACGGCGGCATCGCGCCTCGGCCCGACGGTTACAACGTCAACGGCGCGGTGAACTACTCGATGGTCGATTCGATCGAGGATTCGGTCGCGCGCGCCAAGTCGCTCGGTGCGAGGGTGACCAAGGACAAAACCCCGGTTTCCGGCATGGGCTGGTTCGCGATGTTCATGGATCCCGAAGGCAATCACTTCGCCGTGTTCAAGGCGGACCCGCAGGCGAAGTAGCGCAGACTCCGCTGGCGGAGGTGCCGAAGGTTCAGTGCTCCTTCATGCACCTCCGCCGGGTCGTCCTCCAGCGTTCCTCACGCCGAAGGTTTGACGCGACGCTGCCGTCTCCGATCAGGCCGGTGCCGCGTCGCGAGCGATGTGCGGGTACTTGGCCAGGTAGTGCGACAACGCCCGGGCGCTGATGCCCATCAGCCGCGCCGCCTGACCTTTCCGCGGCGACAGCTCGAGGGCGCGGCGGATGGTCTCGCATTCCACCCACTCCACGTTCTGCCGCAGCTGCAGTGAGGGCGCGCCCCACGAGCAGTCGGCGCCTGCCGCCTCGATCACGACCGCATCGCGTGTAATGGTCGGACCGCCGGCCAGTACTACCGCCCGCTCGAGCGTGTGCTCGAGCTCGCGCACGTTGCCCGGCCAGCGATGCACGAGGAGTGACGTCATCACCCCGTCCTCGAGCCCTTCGATCGTTTTTCCACACACCCCTGCGTGCTTGCCGACGAAATGCTCGACCAGCAGGGGAATATCGTCGAGACGATCGCGAAGCGGCGGCACGGCGATGGGCACGACGTGCAGCCGGTAAAACAGATCGGCCAGGAACCGGCCTTCGCCGACCAGCCGCCGCAAGTCGCGGTTGGTCGCCGCGATCACGCGCACGTCCACCTTTACGGCACGCTCTGCGCCGAGCGGCTCGAATTCGCGTTCCTGCAGCACCCGCAGCAGTTTGGCCTGCACGCCGAGGCTCATCGTCCCGATTTCGTCGAGGAAGATCGTTCCGCCTTCGGCGAGCATGAACTTGCCCCGCTTCGTGCTCGTCGCGCTGGTGAACGCCCCTTTGGTGTGGCCGAACAGCTCTGATTCGATCAGCGATTCGGGAATCGCGGCGCAATTGACGGCGATGAGCGGCATGTGACGGCGTGGTCCGGCGCCATGGACGGCCCTGGCCACCAGCTCCTTGCCTGTACCGGTCTCGCCGCTGATCAACACCGTGCTGCGGACGGCGGCAGCCGCCTCGATATGTCGAAGCAACTCCTGAATCGCTCGGCTCTGGCCGACGATGCCATGCTGGCGATGATGTTCGTGAACCGCCGCCGGCGGCGGTAGCCCGGGACCGAATCGTTGCGCGAGCCTCACATCTTCCTCCCCGTCAGGCAGCTAGCATCACTTACGGTTTCTCAACTCGGCGAGCACTGACGACACGAATGCCAGCAGCTCGTCCACCGAACAGAACCGGGCGGCTCTGTACGATGCGATGTGTTCGATCTTGCCCTCCACCCGCCCGGCCGCGACATCGGTGCTTTCCCGGAACTGGATGACGAACGCCGCCTTTGATTGCCATCCCTCCATACAACACAGGACAATAGCGGAGTCCCCGAGTGTCAGTCATAGCGCCACGGTAAATCTTCGGTTACGCGCGATACTCCGTGCCCGACCACAGTCGAATTCGTTTCGCTCCGTTCGACCTCGACCCGGTCAACGAGTGCTTGTGGCGGGGCACCGAGGCCATCAAGCTGCGCCCGAAGGCGTTCGCGGTGCTCGAGCATCTGCTGTCGCGTCCTGGTGAGCTCGTCACGAAGCAAAGCCTGATTGGCGCGGTCTGGCCAGACACCTTCGTCGGCGACGCGGTGCTCAAGGTCGCGATTCGTCAAATCCGCGAAGCCCTGTCCGACGATCCGAAATCGCCGCGGTTCATCGAAACCGCCCACCGCCGCGGCTACCGGTTCATCGCCGCGATCGAATCGGGCGCGCCGCATCGCGTCGGTAAAGGAGAGGCGCCTGGTGGTGTCTCGGCCGATCGCGCGCGGCGAGACTCACCAGGCGCCGTCGTCGGGCGTGAGCCGGCGCTTTCGCGGATGCACGAATGGTTCGAACAATCGCGGAATGGTAACGGCCGGGTGATCTTCGTCACCGGCGAAGCTGGCATCGGCAAGACCACATTGCTCGAGACCTTTGCCCAGGCCATCTCCGCCGATGAGCCCGTGCGGATCTGCAGCGGGCAATGCCTGGAACAGTACGGCATGAGCGAGCCTTACCTGCCGGTGCTTGACGCCATCCGCCAGTTGTGCCGCGACCATCCAGCAGTGATCGAGACGTTGCGCGCCTGCGCGCCGATGTGGCTCATGCAGATGCCGTCACTCGCGACGCCGGCGGACCGCGAAGCGTATGGCCGCGAAGCGCAGGGTGTCGTGCGCGAGCGGATGCTGCGCGAAATGGGCGAGGTGCTCGATGCGCTCACCGAGCGCGCGCCGCTGGTCCTCGTGCTGGAAGATCTGCACTGGAGCGACTACGCGAGCCTCGATCTGATTTCCTATGTGGCCCGTCGCCGGCGCGCGACTCACCTCATGATCGTCGGCACCTATCGCCCGGCCGAGCTGATTGCGAGCGGCCACCCGTTGAAGGTCGTGAAGCAGGAGCTGGCGGTGCGGCAGCTCTGCGACGAGCTGCCGCTCGAGTACCTCACCGAAGCGGCCGTGGCCCAGCACCTTGCCTTCCGATTCCCGGCACACCGCTTTCCTCGAGAGCTGCCCGCGCTGATTCACGAGCGGACCGAAGGCAACCCTCTTTTCATGGTGAACACCATCGATCACCTGATCGCCGAACGGCTGATTGAACCACACGAAGACGGGTGGCGCCTGACAGCGCCGATCGAGAGAGTCAGGGTGGGCGTTCCGGACTCCATCAGGCAATTGATTGAAACGCAAGTCGATCGACTCGATCCCATCGACCAGCGCATTCTGGAGGCCGCCAGCGCCGCCGGAGCGGAATTCTCGGCCCTGGCCGTGGCGGCGGCGCTTGACGACACTCTCGGTGACGTGGAACGGCGGTGCGAGGAGATGAGCAGACGCCACCAGTTCATCAGGGATTGCGGCGTGCAGGTGTTGCCCGACGGACAGGCGGTCGGCCGCTGTGGGTTCGTGCACGCTGTGTATCGGCACGTTCTGTACGAACGGGTGTCGGCATCGCGCCGCATCCAACTGCACCAGCGGATCGGCCGCCGTGGCGAAGAGCTGTACGGTGCGTGCGCCAGCGAGATTGCCGCCGAGCTGGCCATGCACTTCGAGCGCGCCGGTGAGCTTCAGCAGGCTGCGCGGTACCTGCAGCAGTCGGCCGTCAACGCCACGCACCGTTCGGCCTACCGCGAGGGCATCGCGCTGGCGCGGCGCGGGCTGCAATTGCTCGCGACACTGCCAGACAGCGACGCTCGCGCGCGCCAGGAGCTCTGGCTGTACCTGACGCTGGGCGTGCCGCTGATTGCCACCGAGGGCTATGCGTCGCCGGACGTCGGCAACGTGTACCGGCAAGCACGCCAGCTGTGCGCGCGGCTCGAGAGCACGCGGGAGATTCCCCAGGCGCTGTGGGGCTTGTGGACATTTCACGCGCTGAAGGCCGAGCTGTCGGCGGCCGTCGGGCTCGCTCTGGAGTTCCTGACGCTCTCGGAACGGATCGCGGATCCAGCCGTCGCGATGCGCGGACACTGGGCGATGGAGATCACCTGCTCGCATCAAGGCAACTTCACTCTTGCCCTGGAACATTTCGACCAGGCGATTGCGCTCTACGCCCCTGACCAGCATCGCGACGCGGCGTTCGCCGACGCCCTGAATCCTGGCGTGGCTCTGCGCTGCTTCGCAGGGTGGTCGCTGTGGTTCATCGGCCAACCCGATCGCGCCCTCGTCCAGATCGAGGAGGCGGTCGCGCTCGCCCGCACGCAATCGGAACCGCATGGCCTGGCCCACGCGCTGGTGTTCGCGGCGATGCTTCACCAGCTTCGCGGCGAGCGATCGCCGGCGCTGAAAAATGCCGCAGCCGCCGGCGTCCTCTCGAGTGAGCATGGGCTGGTGCTCTATCACGCGATCGCCCGGATCGTGAGAGGGTGGGCGCGCATCGGCGAGACAACGGCGGAAGACGCCGCCGACGAAATTCAGCAGGGGTTGGCTGCCTGGCAACGTACTGGCGCAGAGCTGATGCGACCGCACTTCCTGGCGCTGCTGGCCGAGGCCTGGCCCGTGGCGGCGAGTGGCGACCGCGGACTTGCCCTGCTGGACGAAGCCCTCGCGCTGGCCGACTCGACCGGCGAACGATGCTACCAGGCGGAGCTCTATCGGCTGAAGGCCGAGCGGCTGCTGCTCTGTGGAGAGCGCGACGCCGCTGAAGCACAGGCTTGCCTCGAGCAGTCGCTCACCCTCGCGCGCCGTCAGGAGGCGCTGTCGCTTGAACTACGGACGGCGGTGAGCCTGGCGCGCCTGCACCAGCAGCATGGTCGCCACGGCCACGTCCGCGACCTCATCGCGCCGATCTATGAACGATTCACCGAAGGCTTCGAGACGGTCGATTTACGTAACGCGCGCCAGCTGCTGGATGCCCCTCGCTGATCTCTAATCCCGCCGCGTCGCGAGCGGTCGTGCCGCCGCGAAATGGAATCGCTCCCCACGCCTACGAGAGTGGATGCCGTCCAGCACTCATCTCGTCCACGGCGTCAGGGAGGTTCTCGATGCAAGTCATCCGATTCGCAAGACCGATCGCGGCGCCACTGGCCGCACTGCTCATGCTCGCCGGCTCCGCGACACTCGCCGCGGCGCAATCCCACGACGATCACGGCAGCCACGAAGCACCGCTGCCGCATAAGCCAAACCCGAAGGACAACGAGCTCGTGCAGGCGGTTCGCGATGCCACCGAGCGCTTCAAGGACGTCCAGTCAATCGAGGGTCCGGGCTACGGCTATGAGCTCGCCTTCGGCTGCGTGAGCGGCGGCGACTACGGCGCGATGGGGCTGCACTACGTGAAGATGCCACTCGTCTTCGACGGCGCGATCAATATCGCGGAGCCGGAAATCATTCTCTTCGAGCCGACGCCGAACGACGGCATCCGCATCACCGGCGCCGACTACGTGGTCATCGCCGAAGACTGGCACAAGTACCACGCCGGACCGCCAGAGCTCGACGGCCAGCTGTTCCATTTCTTCGAGAGCCCGAATCGCTTCGGATTGCCGGCCTTCTACACGCTGCACGTCTGGGCGTGGAAGAACAATCGCAACGGCACGTTCGTCAACTGGAATCCAGACGTCTCGTGCGACGCGTTCAACCCGCCGCCCGAGCCGGTGCGATGAACGACGCCAGGTTGACGCGGAGCAGGAGCGCATGAGGTTCGCACGATTGGTGTTCACGTTCGCCAGTATCTGGGGACTGATCGTGCTGACGCCGCTCTACTTCGCGTTCGATCTCGTCGGCCGGGCCTATCCGCCGCCTGTCACGCATCCCGACTTTTACTTCGGTTTCGTCGATCTCGGGCTGGCGTGGCAGATCGGGTTTCTCATCATTGGCCGCGATCCGCTCCGGTTCCGGCCGATGATGATTCCGGCCATCTGCGAGAAGGCGTTCTACGTCATCAGCCTCGCCGTGCTCTACGCGGGCGGGCGCATCGAGCTCGGACAGATGGCCGTGGGTGCACCTGACGCGTTGCTCGGTTGCCTCTTCGTTGCCGCCCTGATTCAGACGCGCGCCACGGTCGTTCGCGCGCAGCCCATCGCTCGATCTCGGCGGGCGATCCCGCCTCCTCTCGACTAGGACACGAAATGGAGAACATCACCCTGCCCGATGGGCATTGCTTCAGAGTTCGTGAGCTGGAGAACGGCGAAGAGCTGCCGATCCGCCAGCTGCTCGCCGGCGTCGGTCCGCGATCGTGGCGATTCCGGTTCCACTCGCCGCTGTCGAAGGCGCCTGACCATTTGGTGCGTCTGTTGGCAAGCGTCGACCACATCCGCCGGGTGGCTCTCGTTGCCGAGCACGACACCGGCACGGCAACCGAAACCGTCGCCCTGGCCAATTTCGCCGCGATTGACGACGACGGCGGCGCCGAACTGGGGCTGGTCGTCCGTGATGACTGGCAGTGTCGGCGTCTCGGGAGCGAGCTGGCGATCAGGTTGCTACAGAGCGCCGAGGGGCGCGGGTACCACCGATTCGTCGCCTATACGATGCCGGAGAACGCCGCCGTCCAACGGCTGCTCCGGCACGTCCGCATCGTCGCGCGCAGCTTCGGCGCCGGCTTCGCCCGTCTCGAGTTCGTCGCGCGTCCGGCAGAGGCCGGAGAGTCCTTCGAGTGACGCGACGTCATTGACTCACGAAGACGCGGGCCAGCGACTGCGCCAGGCGCACTGCGATCTCCGCCTGCGCCGCCAGCGGCTGGTCGACGCTGGATTCGGCCGCATCTGTCCAAACATGGGTCTCGGTCCGAGTCTCGACGAGTGAGGCCGTGACGCGGACCGAATCACCCACACGCCGCGCCGTTCCCTCGAACACGTAATCGACGCTGAGCGCCTCGCCGATCTCCGAGACACGGCAAGTCATGCCTTTGAACATCATCGACGACGACCGGGCGATCAACGCAGCGGCGCCGCCGACCGCGCGCCCGATCTCGACGATCAATTCCTCCGTCAACCCGTCGGCGAAGCCCGCCCCGCCTCCGACATCGGCGAGCGGCAGAACAGCGAGCCGCGAGCGGTGGGCGGTCGGCTGCGCCCTCTGCCGCCCGAACGGATTGGTGGCCGGCTCGGTCTCGGCGAGAAAGCGATAACCGACACGCGGGATGGTCTCAACGAATCTCGGGTGGACCGCATCGTCGCCGAGCGCCAGGCGCAGGCGCCGGATGGCGGCGTTCAGGCTGTGTTCGTAGTCGACGAACGTGCCGTCGGGCCAGAGGCGCCGGCGCAGTTCGTCACGTTCGACGACTTCGCCGGCGCGCTCGAGCAGCAGGCGCAGAATCTCGAAGGGCTGCGACTGCATGGCGACGCAGCCGCCGGCCGTCCGCAACTCGCGCGATTGCAGGTCGAGCGCAAAGGCGCCGGGCGGTCGGCTCTCGTCCCCGAAGACGATTGGGGCGGTTGACGCGCGTCGATCGTTCACAGTTCACCGCTGCAACGCCGCCTTGATGCGCGCGACGTGGTGGTAGCTGTGGCGTACCGCGTGATCCTCCAGCATGAACTGACAGGTGACCGGTGCGCCGGCGTACAGCGACGCGGGGGCCGCACGGTCGAGGTCGTCGTCGGTGAGCGCACGAATCGCGGCGGCTGCCGCGGCGCTGTTGTGTTGCAGCAGAGCGAGCGTCGCCGCCAGCTCGGCGCCATCGTGTTCACGAGCGTGTGCGCCGTTCATCTCGTGCACGTCGGCCATCGTCACGCCAGTGATCGCCTGGCCGCGCGCCAGCATCAACGCCAGCTGGATCTCCAGCGGATACACGCTCGCCACGTGATGCACGACCACGCCGATCTTGCGGCCATCGCCGGGCACGGGCGCGTGCCATTCGCTGTCGGTGAGCTCTGACGCGAGAGCGGTGAGCGCTTCGGCGCCAAGCTCGAGGCGGCCGGCGAGCGCCTCCGCACGAGTGTTGTTGATCATCGGTGTCTCCCTCGAACTCCATTTAGGTAGCGCAGAACGGTGCGATCCGTTTCGTGCCGCCGTCAGTCTGTCGCCGTCGAGATCGACGAACCGCAAGGTGCGTTGGTTCGCGGCTCACCGCGCGAGGCGAATTGTGGCGAGTTGTGGCGACGCCGTCAGCGACACGCTCACATAAGTCGCCGAGCGGCAAACCATTTCGACCAGAAGCAATCCGTAAACGGACTCGATATTGCACTTTGCGCCGTCATCGATCGCCAACACGCGTTCTCATCTGGTCCAACGTCAACGTTCGCCGAAGTGAAGCGGCCCGCAACAGTGAGTGGTGTGCCCGTGCTTACGGAAGAAGTTTTACGAGAAGAGCCAGGAATTACGCAAAACGCATTTGGCCGCTTGCTGGCGTGGCTGGACGGCGGCGTCGACTCGGGCGGTGAAACGTACCTCGAGATCAGGCGTCGCCTGGTCGGCTATTTCAATCGCCGTCGCCGGCCGCTCGCCGAGGACCTGGCCGACGAAACCTTGAATCGCGTCGGCCGGACGCTGGAACAGCAGGGCGCGATCTCCGTGACGCCGCCGGCACGCTACTGCTATGTCGTGGCGCGGTTCATTCTTCTCGAGGATCTCCGCCGCGAACGGCGTCAGGTGCCGGTAGACGATGCCCGCATGACGGCACCACACATGGACTTGGCAGATATCGGCGGGCCCGCCTCCGCGCACGAGGAACGCCTGAGGCGCCTCGACATTTGTCTGGACAAGCTGAAACCTGAGCAGCGGGAGATTGTCGTGGACTACTACCGCGACGTCCGGCGCGATCGCATCACACGGCGGCGGCGCCTCGCCGAGCGGCTCGGCATCACGATGAATGCCCTGTCCATTCGCGCGTGGCGCATCCGCACGACGCTCGAGAACTGCCTGAGGCAGCGTGCGGAGCGAAATGTTTGAGTGGCTCCGGGCCTATGGAGACAGGTTCTTCGAGTTGAGGAGAATGCCGCCGTTGACCGCCGCTTTCCAGGACCAGCAAGTGCTCATCCGGTACCTCGTCGGCCTCCTGCCGACAGTAGAGACCGAGCGCCTCGACGAGGCCAGCATCGTCGACGACGAGTGTGCCGTCAGACTGGCAGACGCCGAGACTGATCTGATTGACGCGTACGTCGCGGGCGCCCTCGAGCACGACTTACGCCGGCCTTTCGAACAGGTGTACCTGGCGTCGAATGACAACCGTCGGCGCGTGGAGTCCGCCAGGCGCTTTCGCGTCGCAATCGACCGCGCCGTAGCCAACGCGGCCTCACCAAGAATCGCGTTCGCCAGGCCGTTCCTGGCGGCCGCAGCCACGCTGTTCGTGACGACCGGTCTTCTGACGTTCCACGGCACGCATGGCTCCCGCTGGTCGCCTCAGCGCTCCCCACGCGACCCCGTCGGCCGTGTAGCGAGCGAGCCGGCAGCGATCGTTCTCTCGCCGCTGGTGCGTGCCGGCGGCGACGTGCCAACCGCAGCGATTAATCCGGCGACGCGGGACGTCGCGTTCGATCTCCGACTCGAAACGAAGGACTACAACCGATTCCTGGCGACTCTGGTGGACGCGCGCGACAACAAGCCGCTCTGGCAGAGCCGGCCGCTCATGCCGTTCACACGCGGCACGGCATCGCTGGTGACGATTCGGGTTCCCGCATCGGTGTTGGCCGGCACGCACTATTCGGTCGAGTTGGTGGGAGTCGACGCAAGCGGTGGGCTCGCCGTGGTTGGCGGTTACGCCGTCCGGATCGAGCACCGATGACGAGGACGCTGACGCCTCGGAGGACAGGGGCGCTCGCGGTCTGCAGTCTCAGCGCGCTCGCCGCTCTGTCCGCGTTCTCCAGTCCGTGCGCCCGGGCGCTGCCTGACGGGCCGTCGGCGCCGGACCGGTCGATCGGCCGCTGGCTCGCGCCGGGAGGGCGTCATCGCTACGAGCTTCGCCTGACCGGCGGCGAGTTCGCGCAGATCAGCGTTGAACAGCGGAGCACCGATGTCGCGGTAGAAGTCACCGACCCCGGCGGCCGCCTGATGGCCGAGTTCGATGACGAGCCCGGCGCTCGCGCGTTCGAGGAGGTGACTCTCGTCGCCGAACGCACCGGCA
>JBKPSC010000383.1:0-5717 GCA_046734915.1 Acidobacteriota bacterium
TTGTTCATCACCTGACCGCGTCCGCCACCACCGCCACCGCGGCGGCCCCGTCCGTCGGCCGCACCGCCGGCAGGCGTGGCATTGGCTTGCGCCTGGTTCGGATTCGGCGCCGCGCCGTTCCAGTGGCCGCTGAAATCCGGATGACCGTCCGCAGTCGTTGGCGTCGTCTTGCCATCGACGGAACAGCCGAAGCACGGTGTCTTTGCGACGGCCTCGGCCGATTGCGCCGGGGTTCTGCTGCAACCGGCAACGACGATGAAACCGATCAGCGCCGCGCCAGCTACGGCCGCAGTGACACTATGAGGAAAGGGACGCTGAATCATGGTGAATCCGTTCCGCTACTCAGAGCCGTCGCGGTAGACAAACACCCTGCCGTCCGAATACTTGATCATCTTCAGCCACCCGAGGTGCTTGGTGCCGTCCTTGGCCGGGGCGCCCGTCACCGTGACCGTGTCGCCGATCTTGAAATCGGTCTTCTTGACACCGGCGCGCCGCAGGGTGCCAGGAGGGCCGCTGGAAAACGCGTATTCCGTGACTTTGCCCTTCGCGTCCTTCACATCCAGATAGAAGTAGATATGAGGGTTGGTCCAGTCGACTCGCGTGAGGACGCCTTTCACGACGAACGTCTTGCTGCCGTCGAATTCCGCAGAGAACGAATGATGCGCCAGCACCGGGGCCGCTGCCGCAAACCCGCCAATGACCGCGAGCGCAACTGCCCACCGAGCTCGTCTCGTCATCGTGACCTCCTCGCTACTTGATGCGATGCGGGCAGAGAGTGCCGTGGGCGGCGTTCGATTGTCAAGTCGAAGAGCCGGCGTACACCCATGCGACTTTGTCGGACGCGAGCACGATGGAGATAGCTACGCGGAACTTCAACAGCGCAGCTTCAGCGGCGGCTCAGCATCGCACCTGCAGCCGTCGGCTGCAAGCCGGAGTTCGGCGGCTGCGTCAGCCGTCACAGCTATCGGTCGTACGTCGTTATCTTCAGGGCGGTGTACGTCTGTTCGAGGTCGGAAACCAATCGTCTGAACGCAGGTTCCTCGTGCAAGCGTTCGAGATGTGGATCAATCAGAAAGAAGGGCCAGCAAGCAAACCCTGTATCGACACTGCGTTCGAGCCAGGCCATCGCCTTGTCCGTATCGCGGAGCACCGAATAGATACAAGCGATCGTGTAGTACGTGTGGTGCGTGTGTGCGAATGAGTTCGGAGAATCCAACGCCTGGCGGACGCAACCCAGCGCCAGGTCGCGTTGTTGACGATGGGCGCACAGCAGGCCTTGCAAGCTGATGAGCCACGGCTCATCTGAGAGTATCTTCTGAGCCTCCGCCAGCCGCTGCTCGGCGATTGTCACATCTCCCCGCAACAACGGTGGATGTATGCGAGTGAGGGCCGCGACCCCATTCGCGGGACGCTCTCTGAACCACTTTTCCACTGCCTCTTCAGCGTGGTCGTAGTCGCCACTAAAGATATAGAACCACTCGAGGTTGCCCGTTCGAGTCCTGGGATTCGATCGCAGCGCACGCTCGTGGGCGAGACGCGCTTCTCGAAGCCGGCCGATATGCTGGCAGATCGAAGCCATGCGATTGTGGGCTCGTTCCAGATTGGGGCGAACGGCCAGCACCTGTTCCAGCGCGGCGATGGCCTCCGCGTGCTGGAAACTTTTCGCCGGGCTCCACAGGATCCAGGCCCGCGCCAAGTGTCCCTCAGGCAGCGCCGGGTCCAGCGTCAGGGCCTGGCGGCAATGATCCTCTGCCTGCCGCAGCCAGGTGCGCTGCGCTTCGAATTCCAGATGCATGTTCATGGAGACGAGAGAGAGCGTGGCGTGCGCCAGGGCAAAACTCGGATCGCGTTCGACCGCGTGTGACAGGTATTCGGCGGCGAGGCGCAGTTGTTCCGGCTGATCAGAGGAGCTCACGCGCAGGCCCGTCACAAAGGCGTTGTACGCCTCGGGGTCGCCACTATACCGGTCGCGGGACCTCGCCGCCGTGAGCGGGAAGCGAACGTGTAGCGATTCGACGACCAGGCGGCCGATCTCGTCCTGGACGTCGAATACGTCGTCCAACATGAGGTCATGCTTTTCGGAAAAAACAATCTTGGATGCCGCCGCATCGAACAGCTGGATCGAAACGCGCCAGTGGCCTCCGAGCCGCTGGACGGTCCCTTGCAGCGCCTGCCGCACCCCGAGATCGCGGCACACCTGCGCCGGCTGAACACCGGCGGCGTAGCGCAGAATCGACGACGTCGGGATGACAACCACATCTTCCAGATTTCCGAGGACCGTGATCAGCGCGTCGGCAAAGCCCAACGAAAGCGCGGTGTGATCGTCCACGGTGCCGAGAAAAACGAACGGCAACACCACAATGGACGTGAGAGGAGGCGGGCTCGTCGGGCTCCCGGTCGAAGACCAGTGGCCAGTCGCCAGGGTTGCGAGCGCTTCGAGCACAGCCTCGGCAGAGGCGTACCGCTCCGCGGGAAACTTGCGCAGCAGAACCTGGATAACGGCGTTCACTTTTGCGCCGCCAGTTGGCGACCCGTCAATCGGCGGTGGATCGTCGTGGAGGATTGCGTGCAAGGTATCCACTGCCGAAGGTCGTTGCCACGGATGTTTCCCAGTCACCATTTCATACAGCAGGATTCCGAACGCGAACAGGTCACTCCGCACATCGAGGTTCTGGCCCTCAATCTGCTCTGGCGACATGTAAGCGACTGTCCCGACGATCTGGTCCGGCTGAGTGACGAACACCGTGGTGCGCTCGACCTGAGGCCCGTGTGTCGTCTGCAGCCGCTTGGCGAGACCAAAGTCGAGGACCTTGACGTAGCCGTCGGCGCGGATCATGACGTTTTCGGGCTTGAGGTCGCGATGCAGAACGCCGACTCGATGCGCCGCGGCCAACGCTTCAAGCACCTGCCGTGCTATCACCAGGCTACGTTCCAAGGGGAGCCCGCGCCGGACACACTCACGCAAGTTGGTGCCCTCCACCAACTCCATCACCAGGTAGTTGGGACCCACGTCGTGTGCGGTACAGATATGCGGGTGGTTCAGCGCCGCGAGGGCACGCACTTCGCGGTCGAAGCGCTCGCCGAGGTGTTCGCTCGCGACCTTGATTGCGACGTCGCGGTCCAGCCGGGGATCGAACGCTCGATAAACCTGGCCCATGCCGCCAGTGCCTAAGAGACCTCGAATATGGTACGGCCCGAGCTGTGACCCCGAAGGGAGGAGTGTGAGGTCCGGATCGGCCATCTACGTCGTCTTCCCTGTTCGGGTCGAACGTCGATCAGCACTTCAGCCGGTCATCTCGCGCGCGAACGATCTTGCCAGTGCCGACAGCGGCGAGCAGCTTCCGTGTTCCGAGCGAGTAATCATAGATCGAGTCATCAAACCAATCTGCCCGCCCGTAAACGTTGGCGCTCGCCCGCGTCGGCTGCATGATGGCGACGATGCCATCGTCCCTACGGACGCGACAATCAGTTGAATGAGTTGGGCAAGGTTCGGGATAGGCCGTTCTGGCTCTCTTCGGAGATGATCGTGTCGTGAGCCTGAAGAACAACGCGCGCCTCGTTTACTCCACCGAGAACTCCGGCAAGTGCCCTGTGTGCGGCTGGCCGCAGAGGGATTGCCAATGCAGCTCCCGGCGTCCGCCAGAGGAGCCAATCCCAGCGCGCCTCGTGGCCAAGCTCCGAATGGAGAAAAAGGGACGTGGAGGCAAGACGGTCACGGTCGTCTACGGGCTGCCGCAGAACGAACAATTCCTGAAGGATCTGAGTCAGGAGCTCAAGAAGGCCTGTGGCACGGGCGGGGCCGTCGTCGAGGGCGGCGTCGAACTGCAGGGCGATCTGCGCGATCGCGTGCGTGATGTCCTGGCCAAACGGGGATTTGCCGTCAAAGGGTGACGTCAACGACGCGTGTCACTCGATGTAGAGTCTCGACATGGTCGGTCGCACGTTGATGCACTACAAGGTCGTTGCCGAGCTTGGTGCCGGCGGGATGGGCGTGGTGTACGAAGCGCTCGACCTTCGTCTCGATCGCCGCGTGGCGCTGAAGATCCTCCCGGCCGACAAGAGCGATGACCAGCAGCGTCGTGCACGCTTCCTGCACGAAGCGCGGACAGCCTCGGCGCTCAACGATCCGCATATCGTCACGATCTTCGACATTTTCACGGTCGACGACACCGACGTGCTCGTGATGGAGCTCGTGCCCGGACGGACGCTCCGGGACATCCTCAACGACGGTCCGATGCCGCTGGTAAAGGCACTCGATGTCGCCCTTCAGGTGGCCGAAGGCGTCGGTGCCGCACACACCGCCGGCATCGTGCATCGGGATTTGAAACCTGGCAACGTGATGGTCACCGAGCGCGGACGCGTCAAGGTGCTCGACTTCGGCCTGGCAAAGCTCGTGGGCAGCGGTTCTCTGGCCGATCAACCGACGACGCTGGCGCCGGCAACGCTGGCTGGCATGCTGCTGGGAACCGTCGATTACATGTCGCCCGAGCAGGCCAGGGGCGAACCGATCGACGCGCGAAGCGACGTGTTCTCGCTCGGCGCGATGCTCTACGAGATGATCGCCGGCGCGCGTCCGTTCACCTCGGGCCACGCCCTGGGCGTGCTCCACGAAATCGCGTACGGCGCGATTGTCCCGCTGCGCGCCAGACGTGCGGACGCGACCGCTGACATCGAGCGGATCGTGTTGCGCGCGCTGGAGCGCGACGTGACCCAGCGATATCAGACGATGGAGGCGTTCAACGCCGACCTGCGGCGGGCGCACCGTGCCGTCCAGGCGGAGGCGCCAACTGCCGTGGACACGCCGGCGCCCGTCCTCGTACCACCGCCGCTGCCGGCGGCCGTCCTCGCACCACCGCCGCTGCCGCCGCCCGCCGCTCAACCACCTGTCGGACAATCCGGTTCGACGTACGCGCCGTTGCCGCCACCATCCGGGTCTGTTTCTCCATATACGGTCACACCCGATCCGCGCGCGACTCGGCGGGGGCGGCGGTACGGCCGCCGCGTTCGCAAGCGGCGCTCGTTCTGGACGAAGGCCGCTATCGTGGTCTCGATCGTGTTCATGGTGAACTGGACGCGCAGCTGCGTGTTCGACAGGCCTCGGGTTGTGAGCGGCCAGCGTACTGCTGGCGACGCGCAGCCACCGAAGCAGGACGACCTCGGTCAGGCCATCGAGGACGCCGTCGCCACTGGCCTCTTGCGGATCGGCTCCGGGTCGGCCGAGATCCAGCTGGCAAGTGCGCAGATCTATTGGAAGCGCGCCCAGCAAACCAGAGATCCGGTATCGATGAAGAGGGCGGAGGACGCGTTCAACGAGGCGATTCGGCTTGGGTTGAACGCGAGCGATGAAAGCGAAGCCCGGGAGGCGCTGCGGCAGATCGCGGCGCTGAAGACGCCGGCCGAGGACCCTCCGACCGGTAACGAATCGTCAGGTCGACCCGCTACCGACGCACGGGATCCGCGGTAACGACAGTTTGTGTCCGGCCAACACGTCACCTGTCGAGCCCGGGGCTGACGGCACGGCCGGTGCGAGTGTTGACGAGTGCCTTCGCTGGAGACACGCGACGTCCCAGTGATAAATTGTCGCGATGCGCACCTCGTTCGACGGATCCCGTAGCGACCCTCGCGCAGTCGTCTACGCGCGTGCGACCATCGATTTGGCATCCCGGGACGTCCGCTTGGAAGACGTGCCGTGCCGGAACCTCGAGGATGTGCTGGGA
>JBKPSC010000384.1:0-6531 GCA_046734915.1 Acidobacteriota bacterium
AAAGACTGTCGCTGGCAGCCGCTACTTCGAGCTGTCGGCGTTGCTCGCCGCGCGCGAGTTCGACCAGCAATACGAGTGGTCGGGGCATGAAGCGGCGGGGGTGCGCGCGGGGCTCGATCAGGCCGTGATCGACGCCGTCAAGTTCAACAGAGACGTCGCCGGGTTGCCCGAGAAGGAGGCCGCCGTGATCCGCCTCGGGCGTGCACTGTTCCGCGATCACAAGGTGAGCCCCGAGCTCTGGGCGAAGACGGTCGAGTTCTTTGGACCTCAGGGCGCCGTCGAGATCGTCGCAACAATGGGCGATTACGCGATGGTCGGGTTCATGCTGACGGCTGTCGATCAACAGTTACCGCCCGATCGAAAGCCGCTGCTGCCGCCACGCCGCTGACGCGGCCGATCATATCGGGCTCGTCTCGCTCCGTGACATGTGCCAGCCTTACTTGACCGAGCAGACGAAGTTCGCGGCGTCTTCCAGACTGCCTGATCCGTCGTAGCGGGCATAGGAGGGATACGCGCAGAGCGGACGCGTCCGTCCGGGGAAGTAGGTCGTACCCGGACGGGCCGACGCCTCGATGCGCGCCGGCGCGGCACCTTTCTCCACCCAATCGACGATCGTACTCAGCCCATCGAAGCTGTCGGTCGCGGGCCCGCCCGCGCAGTGGTTCATGCCAGGCACGAGGAACAGCCTTGCCCACCTGCCTGTGGACTCAGGCCCGCCGTTGTTGCGGGTCAGACGCTGGTAGTAGTCGATCGACTCGAGCGCCGAGAAGATCGGATCGGCAGTTCCGTGGAAAATCAGCAGCTTGCCGCCGCGCTTGCGGAACTCGGCCAGGGTCGAGTCGCGATACGTGTCGAAGACCGATGAAAACGCCTGCATCCGTGCGGGATCGCGATCGAAGTTGAACTGCGTGATCGCAAACGCCGGATCGGGCGGCGTGAAGAATTCGTGTGCGAGCGCGCCAGCCATCAGCGTGGCATTCGCCGCGTTCGGCGTGCCGGTCTGCGACGATCCCAGCTTCCACTGCCGCCATCCCGGCGCGGCGATTCCAGGATCCCAGGCCTGGCCGACATAGAGGCCTCGTCCTGAGGTATCGCGCGGACCGCCAAAGGTCCGCTCCAGGGCTGCGACCTGCACCGCCGACAGGCAGTTCGCGTCTTTCGCGCCAGCGCACAGCAAGCGCTTCGGATCGAAACGACACGCGTCGGGACGCAAGACCATTCCATCCGTTGCGCCGTCAGCAGCATCACACGCGGCGGTGATGCCACGCGAGACGAGCGCCAGGTCGGCGTCGCTGAACGCCTGGCTCAGGACGCGCTGTCCATCCGCATTCGTCGGAGCGACAGAGAGATACGTCTGGGTGTCCCACGCCGCGGCGATCGTTGCACCGCTCGACACGCTCATCGCGGGCGCGCAGATCGCGATGCCGTCGAAGTAGGCCGGATACCGTTGCGCGAACATCATGCCTTGCCGTCCGCCGCCCGAGCAGCCGACGAAGTACTGGCGATCGGGTGCGCGGCCGTAATAGCGCGCGATGAGGGCCAACGCGATCGTCGCGGTGCGTTCGTGGGCCGCATAGGCATGATCGATGCGCGCGACGGGATCGAGACCGAACTCCGGGGTCGGACCCTGATGGCCCGCGTCCGTTGTCACGACCGCAAAGCCGCGCTGCAGGCCGGTGTCCGGAAACGACCCTGTATTGCGTCCGACCGCCGGCGCGACGATGCCGTCGTTGCCGCCGCCACCTTGATACAGGAAGCGGCCGCTCCACGTGGTCGGAAGACGAAGCTCGAAGCGCGTCTCATACGCCTTTCCGTCTGCACCAGTACGCGGCGCCGCTGACCCGTGCACGATGCAGTGTGCCGGTTGCGCGGCAGACCCGGCGTCGTACGTCGTCGTGATCGCCGCAAGCGCGGCGATCTTCTCCGCACCGAGTGCCGTGCAGGCGGCCGCACCGGGAGGCATCGGATCGGCCGCGGCTCGTGTCAAGTCACCTGTGCTTGCTGCCCATGCCAGGACGACGACAGCGATCGTCGTCTGGAGAAACGTGCGACGATCCATTGCAACGCTCCTTCGCCGCGCGCTCACTGCGCAGCAGCGACGCGCCGCTCCACGACGGGCGGAGGGATCTCGCACGGTCGCGGACGCCATTTCGATGTGTCGGATTCCTTTTTGAACTGCGAGCTGATGACGAACTCCTGGGTGAGGTATTCCGGATCATTCACCACGGTCGTCACTATGAGCCACGTGCCGTCCTCAGGCAGCGTGAAGCTGTCGAGGAACTCCTTGACGACGGTTCGCCCGCTGTACGGAACACCGTTCGGTCGCAGATACCCGGGCAGGAGGTTGGTCGTGACCACTTCGAGCGAACCGCCGGTCGTCGCGCCTCCACGACCGAAGATGCCACGGTTCTGAGGCTGCCGGAACCATTTCGCTACGGACTGGCCTTGACGTGTCGACGGCGCCTGTACGGGCGAGCTTGCGAAGTTCAATCGGCGCGTTTGCGCGCCGGCATCGAATTCGATCAGCAACGTGGCGTCACCTTCCCATCGAATCCGCAGGCGACCGGGCTGGCGGATCAACGCCGGCGGTCCGAATGCCTTGCACAGATCGCCTCGCTTGCGATCCGCGTCGAGGTTCCACGCCTCTGCGATCTTCCGGCCGGCTTGCGTGAGGGGCACGCTGGCGGTGTCGCCCTTCGGAGGCGTGACCATCCTCCATCTCCAGTCTTCGGTAATCACCGAGACCCATTGCCCCGTCAGATCGAGCAGGGCAGCCTGGCGCGGCGGAGCCGCGGGAGCGCCGCGACCTTGTGCGCGGGCAGTGTCCGATCCGGCGACCACGCTCGCCACGATCGCGACGACCGCGAACGCGTGACACTTGTGATGAGTCATTCTTTGGGCCTGCTTGAGTCACCCTGGCCGCGGCCGGCCAGATCGCGGTAGATGGCTTCGACGAACATCTCGCGCGTCCAGTCGCTGCGCGGCTCGAACAGTCCGTCGTAATCGGAGGTGGGTCTTGCCTGTTGCACCTGCTCGAGCGACATCCCTTTGGCGACCATCGCACGCACGCGGTCGCGAATGATCGTCACCATGTCGCGATAATTGGCGACGTCGGTTTCATCGCTCAGACGACCTCGACCCGGGACGATGACGGTGCCGCCCTCCTGGTTCTCGCCCGGCACGGCGATATCGAGCACGCGATTCAAGCCTTCGATCACGCCGCCGATACTCCCGCCGCGTGCCGGATCGAAACGCGGGTATCCACTCGCGTCGAAGATCGCACCAGTGCTGATGACGTCGGAGCGCCTGAAGAAGACGATCGTGTCGCCGTCGCTGTGCGCCGACTCGACGTGCAGGAACTGTACGGCCTCGCCGTTGGAAAAGATCGACCACTCCGGCGTGAAGTACGTGTCGGTCGGCCACGCATCCGCAGACACGTTGTCGGCGGTCATCCGGTTCAACACGTTGAGATGAGCGATGATCGACGCACGAATGTCGAGCCCGCGCGGATCGATCGTGTCAATCACGCGGATGTAGCGGCCGGCCTTCGACAGCTTCGCGGCGCCACCGGCCTGCTGGTCGTCGCCGCTGGTCAGCACGATGTGCCGGATCGGACGCGGGCTCAGACGACCAACCGATTCGATGACCTTGTCGCTCAGAGCTGGCGGCTGCGTATCGACGACCAGCGGTCCTTCCGATCCGATCTGCACGGTCGTATTGCCGCCTGCAGCAGCCAGAACGTAGACATTGCCTTGTGCGGGCAACACTTCGAGCGCACCCGGGTCGTCGGCGGCCACGGGCCCCGCCACTGCGCACACCACAGCAGTCACGGCGGCAAGCCCGCATGCGACGCGCCGTCTCACCGCACACCTGCTGCGTGTAGCTGGGTCAGATAGTCCGGGTACATGGTCTCGGCGCCACCACGCGCGGCCTCTGATGGCAGACCATGCCGCTGCGCGAACTCGGTGAGGTAGGGGTTCTCGCCGGGCAGATGATGCGGCACTTCGTCGCGCGGGCGTTCGATTTCGACGGTCGGGATGCACGAGAAGGGGCTCAGTTGGAATCCCGCATCGGCCACCCAATTCGAGGTGCGGACGAACGGCTCGGTGAGGTACACCGGATCCTTGACGAGCGTGACGAGCGTGAGGTACTCGCCGTGCCTGATGAAGTACTCGATCAGCGTGGCCTTCTCGCTGCGCGGCACACCATTGCGGCGGAGCCACCCTTCCTTGAGGTGAGTGGTCGTCACCTTGAGCATGTCGCCGTCCCACTCACCGGTCGAGAACCCTTGCCACGAGTGCTGCGCGTAGGCAGACGGACGGGCACGGCCGTCCATGTAGATCGCGCGGTGCGGCAGCATCCACATCATCGTGGTCTCCCACGTGATCACGTCCTGAGAAACCGGATCGACGGTGCTCGAGATGCGGAGGCTCGCCGGGCCGCGCGGCGCGTAGTCGGCCGGGTGCGGCTCACACTGCCGCTCCAGCATCGTCCACTTCCCCGCGTCCCATGAATCGGCACGCAGGCGTGCCGCGTCGTTGATCGGCAGGCCGAGGTAGTCGCCGATCTCGGGCCCGGCACCGCGTTCGGGCAGGTCTTCGTGAAATCGCTGGCCCCACGCACCGGACAGATCGACGTGGGCCAGGGCGGTCGTGCCGACCACGCTGATGGCTGCAAGTGCGAGGCTGATGGCGTGAAGACGAGTCGCGCGCATCTCGACTACTTCGCCAACGGGTCTGGCCGCAGCTGGAACTTGACGACGGAGCTGCGCGTGCCGAGACCACCCTCGATGTGCCATGTTGCATTCGGGCCGTAGTCGGCGTAGAGACCCCGGCCCTTCCACCCGCCGTTCGGGTCGTCGATCCGGCCGTCCATGCCACGCGAGAAGAATCCGAGTGGATACGGCACGCGCATCACCAGCCAGCTGCCGTCGGGCTGCAGGGCCAGCAGGGAATCGGAGTTGGTACCGTTGGCGAACGGAACGTCGGCGCCGAGGCCGAACACGTTGTGACGGTCGACGAAGTTGTAGTACTGGAAGTCGACCGCAACGTCACCGCGAACACCCTTGAAGCGCGGACCGGGCACGGGGTAGAGCGTCCAGCCTTCCCGGCAGTGTTGGCCGTCGGTCGACGTCGGTCCCTGCAGCGGCCCTTTGCACTTGCGGCGGTCGAAGCTCGCCAGATGACCGCTGCTCGCGAGCGCCGTCCAGATGACGCCGTTCGAATCGACGTCAATGCCGCGCGGCGTGTAGCCCACGACGCCCGCGGCCGGATCGAATGGCGGCTCGTACGCTTCGCCGACGCAGGTCTTCGGATCGATTCGAATGATCTTGCCGGGCATCGGACCTGGTGCCGCGCCCCAGACGCTGCCGTCGGTAGGATGGGGAATGACGCTGTAGATGACGCTGACCGCGAGCGGACGATCGACGGCGGGATCGATCTTCCCATCCTGATTGATGTCGTGATAGCCGCGACACCAGCCTTGTGCGGCGGCCTCGTCACCGGTCGCGTCGAGTATTTTCGTGTCGATCCAGCCGATCGCGCCGCTGAAGACGCCGTTGCCGTAGAGCACCTCGTTCTTGTCGAACTGAACGTGGTGCGTGTCGAAGCAGATGTTCACCTGCTTGAACTGCCGCGTCTTCGGATCGAAGTACTGCACCTGGCGGAAGCTGCTGGCCTGCGGCGCGAGTGCAGCCGATGGATGCGTGGCACAGAACGCCGGCTGATTCTCGGGGACGCGGAAGCGCGAGGACATCCACACCCGCCCCTTGCCGTCCATGGCTGCGTGGTTGGTGATCGCCGGGTCGTACCAATACAACGTCTCGCCCCAGTACGGCGACGGAACCGGCATCCGCTGCGGCTTTCCCGGCGGCACTTTCGGATCGAGCACCGGAATCCGGATCTCCTCTGCCGTGTGCTCGAGCGGATCGACGATGAGGAAGCCGTCATTGCCCCAGTCCACACCGTAGATCGGACCGAACGCATTGGCCGTGGGATTCCGCTTGTCGGTCGTGAGCTCGTCGTGTGCGAAGGTCGCGCGCCCACCCCAATCCCACATGGTGATCACGACGTTGCGCTCGCGACCCTGCGGGCGCGGCGGCGCGGCCGCGGGGAGGTCGCCTGCCGCGATCCGATCGGTCCAGCGCGCGAACATGTCGAGCCCGCGCTGACGGCCCAACCCGGTCACCATGCCGGTCATGCTTTGACCGTCCTGCCCGGCCTGTACGCGAGCGTCCCACGCCGCCATGGTCGACGCAAACGTTCCAAGCGACTTCGGGATCTCCCGTGTGGCCAGATTGCCCATCTGGTGGCAGACGTTGCAATTCGCCTTGATCTGGTTGATCCAGTGATGTTGCGTCTGCATCTCCGGCGCGATGCCGTTACCGGACGGGCCGGTACCGGGGAACTCCTTTTCGGCCGGGATATCGATCAGCGAGTACCAGTAGCTTGCGGGATACACGCGTGCCGCCGTGCGGGCGTCGGGCGCAGGGCGGACAGTCAAGGCGAGGCTCCGCCCGGGCATCGAACGAAC
>JBKPSC010000385.1:0-12880 GCA_046734915.1 Acidobacteriota bacterium
GTTCTTTCTGGTGCTCCGGTACTACGCACCGGATCGCTATCTGCTCCTACTGCTCGTGTCGCTCATGGTTGGACTGTTCTTGAAGGCAGGTGAGTCGCTCGTCTCAGGGGTTGCCACCAGAGTCATCGCCTCGATTCAGGCGCTCGTGCCGAATGAGCTTTCATCGCAGAGGGTCATGAGAGTGTTCGCGTTCGAGCTGAGTGGGTTCGAGGAAAACCTGTCGCCCGAGAGCAAAAAGGAGGTCGTCGATGCGCTCGTCGAATCCATCAAGGATATTCCGGGCGTCGAGGAGGTCGAGGGCGACTCCAGGGTTATTCCAAGCGTCAGAGTCGAATACAACGCGGCGGCAGTGAAGCGTGCGGATATCGGCCGGAAGGTGGAACTGAAGGGCCTACAGATCAAGCATCCCTGAACGGCTCGAAAATGAACTCTAGTGCGCGCCCGCAGACGGCGCCACCGTCGGAGCGACCGGGATTGTGGAGCGGGTGCTGATCCACGTCTGGACCTGGGCCAGGTAGATGTAGACGACGGGCGTCAGGTACAGCGTCACGAGCTGCGAGAAGATGAGGCCGCCGACGACGACGAGGCCGAGCGGCTGACGGGCTTCCCCGCCCGCGCCGTAGCCGAGGGCAATCGGCACTGCGCCCAGCATCGCCGCCATCGTCGTCATCATGATCGGCCTGAAGCGGATCAGGCAGCCCTGATAGATCGCCTGTTCCGGCGTCATGCCGCTGCGCTCGGCCTCGAGCGCGAAGTCGATCTGCATGATCGCGTTCTTCTCGACGATGCCGATCAGCATGATCATGCCGACGAAGGCATAGATATTCAGATCCATGTGGAACAGGATGAGCGTCACCAGGGCGCCAAAGCCGGCCGACGGCAATCCCGAAAGAATCGTCAGGGGATGAATGTAGCTCTCGTAGAGGATGCCGAGCACGATGTAGACAACCATGATCGCGACGACCAGCAGAACGGCGAGGTTGCTGAGCGAGCTCTCGAACGCCTTGGCCGCACCCTCGAACTGACCGCTCACGCCGTCCGGGAGCGTCTCATCCGCGACCTTCTGAACGCGAGTCAGGACATCGCCGAGCGACGCGCCATCGGCCACTCCGAACGAAATGGTGACCGCACCCAGCTGGCCGGCGTGGCTGATCGTTTGCGGTCCGACGGTCTCCGCGACCGACGCCAGAGTGGCGAGCGGGACGACAGGACCGGTCGAAGCGGCAGCCGTCGCCGTGGGCGTGGAACCGGTGATGGATGGCCGGGCGCTTCCAGTGCTGGCCGCCGCGGAGGTCATCGTCGGTGAGCCCTTGAAATACAGATACTGCAGGGCGGCAGGATCGGCCTGAAACTGCGGCAGCAATTCCAGCAGCACTTTGTATTCGTTGACCGCCGCGTAGATGGTCGACACCCAGCGCGGACCGTAGGCGTCGTAGAAGGCGCCTTCGATGGCATTGGCCGTCACACCCCTCGCTGCCGCCTGATCCCGGTCGATGGTCACGGTCACCTGCGGACTCGTCACCGCCAGATCGGTCGTGAGATCGACGAGTCCGGGCACGCGGCGCAGCGCGTGCTCGAGTGTCGTGGCTGCGGCATAGAGCGCCGGGCGGTCTGGCGACTGCAACGAGAACTGATAGATGCTCTTGCTGACCTGGCCGCCGATGCGGACGGTCGGCGGATTGTGCAGATAGACGCGCATGCCGGAGAAGTCGCTCAGCCTCGCCCGCAGCCGATCGATGATCTCGTTGGCGTCTTCATTACGCTCGCGGCGTGGCTTGAGGTGGACCACCAGTTGACCAAGGTTCGGCCCGCCCAGGGTCTGGGCGGCGCTGCCGCCAACCGTCGACACCAGACCGGCCACGGTGGGATCGGTGCTGATGATCTCGGCGATCGCGCTTTGATACTCCACCAGCTTGTCGTACGAGGTGCCCTGCGACGCCTCAGTCGTCACCGCGATCTGATCGGTGTCCTGGTCCGGAATGAAGCCCTTCGGCACCGTTGCGAACAGGATCGCCGTTGCTGCCAGGACGATGGCGGCGGCCGCGATCGTGACACCTCGGTACTTCAGCACGACCACCAATGTCCGATCGTAGAACCGGAGAAAGCGGTTGAAGATCTGCTCCGCCGCCGCTGCCAGACCCGTTGCCCTGCCGTGCGACGGTTTCTTGAGGAACCGGCTGCAGAGCATCGGCGTCAGCGTGACCGACACGACACCCGAGATCAGGATAGCGACGCAGATGGTGACGGCGAATTCGCGGAACAGCCGGCCGAGGACACCGCCCATGAACAGAACCGGGATGAACACCGCGGCGAGCGAGAGCGTCATCGATACGATGGTGAAACCGATCTCGCGCGATCCAACCAGCGACGCCTCGAGCGGCTCGGCGCCTAGCTCGACGTGCCGGTAGATGTTTTCCAGCATCACGATCGCATCGTCGACCACGAAGCCGACCGACAGAATCAGCGCCATCATCGACAGGTTGTCGAGGCTGTAGTCGAGCAGGTACATCACGGCGAACGTGCCGACAATCGAGAACGGCAGCGCAAGACTTGGAATCACGGTCGCCCGGACGTTCCGCAGGAAGATGAAGATGACGAAGATGACCAGCGCCAGCGTGAGGGCCATCGTCACTTGCACGTCTCGATACGACTCCCGAATCGTGTCGGACCGGTCGTAGAGCACGTCCATGTGCACGCTGGCCGGCAGCTCAGTACGAAACGCGGGCAGGAGCGCCTTGACCGCGTCGGCGACGGCGATCGTGTTCGTGCCCGGCTGGCGCTGGATGCCGAGCGTGATCGCCCGTTGCTTCCCGTCCTGGGTGTAGAACCACGATGCCGTCCGCGGATCCTCGACCCCGTCGACAATCGTGCCGAGCTCTTCCAGCTTGACTGGTGAGCCGTTTCGATAGGTCACCGTCATCGCCTTGAATTGATCGGCGTTCATCAGCTGCCCTGAGGCCTGCAGCGTGAACGCCTTGTGCGGCCCGACGATGGTGCCGGTCGGCGAGTTGACGTTCCAGTTCTTGATCGCCGTCTCGATCTCGTTGATGCCGATCTGGCGGGTGGCGAGCGAGCGGGGATCGAGCTGCACGTGAACGGCGTACTTCTGACTGCCCAGCACCTGGACCTGGGCCACGCCGCTCACCATCGAGATTCGCTGGGCGATCCGGGTCTCTGCGTACTCGTCGAGCGCCCAGGGCGTCATCGTCGCCGAAGTGATGACCAGATACAGGATCGGCTGATCCGCCGGATTGACCTTCGTGAAGGTTGGCGGCGTCGGCATCCCCTGCGGCAGCAGTCGAGCGGCTTGCGTGATCGCCGCCTGGACGTCGACCGCGGCGCCATCGAGGTTGCGATCGAGGTTGAACTCGAGCGTCACCTGCGTCGACCCGAGCGAATTGACTGAGGTCATCGACTCGAGGCCGGCAATCATCGAGAACTGGTTCTCGAGCGGCGTCGCCACAGACGACGCCATCGTCTCCGGGCTGGCGCCAGGCAGCTGCGCCGTCACAAGCAGGGTCGGAAAGTCGACGTTCGGCAGGTCGCTCACCGGCAGCGATCGATAGGCCACCAGTCCGAACAGGACGATGGCGGCCATGAGCAGGCTGGTGGCGATCGGACGCCGGATGAAGCCTTCGGAGATGTTCATGAATGCGCCGTTGCGGGAGTGGCGGTCGAGACCGCGGCGATCCGCCGTGTCTTCACCAGGCCGGCCAGGTAGGTGTAGACGACCGGCGTCAAGTAGAGCGTGATGAGCTGTGAGACGATGAGGCCGCCGACGACCGAGAGGCCCAGCGGCCGGCGTGCTTCACCGCCAGCGCCGTAACCGAGGGCAATCGGCAAGGCGCCCAGCAACGCCGCCATGGTCGTCATCATGATCGGACGGAAACGGATGACACAGCCCTGATAGATGGCTTCGGCCGGCGACAGGCCATCCTGCCGCTCCGCCTCGAGCGCGAAATCGATCTGCATGATGGCGTTCTTCTTCACGATGCCGATGAGCATGATCAAGCCGACGAACGAGTAGATGTTCAGCTCGTTGCCGAACAGATAGAGCGTGACGAGCGCGCCCAGGCCAGCCGAGGGCAGACCGGACAAGATCGTGAGCGGGTGCACGTAGCTTTCATAGAGCGCGCCGAGGACGATGTAGACCACGCCGACTGCAACAAACAGCAGGAGTCCGAGGTTGCGCATGGACTCCTGGAAGACCTTGGCCGACCCCTCGAAGCTGGTGGTGATCGTGGCCGGTAGCAACTGGTCGGCGACGGCCTTCACGTGAGCGGTGGCCTGGCCGAGTGACACACCCGGCCGCAGTCCGAACGAGAGCGAGACCGACGGCAGCTGCCCGGAGTGGTTGATCGACTGCGGACCCACACCTTCGGAAAAGCTGACCACCGAGTCGAGCGGCACGAGCGCACCAGAGGCGGTCTTGAACGCGATCTTCTTGAGCGAGTCGGCCTCGAGCTGATCGCGTGGGTCCATTTCGATCAGGACCCGGTATTGGCTGGCCGCGCCGTAGATCGTCGACGACCACTTGGGTCCCAACCCGTCGTACAGCGCGTTCTGAATTTCCGACACGTTGAGACCGACGGCTGCCGCCTTGTCACGATCCAGGACCAGCGTGATCCGTGGACTGCGCATCTCGAGATCAGTAGAGACGTCCTGAACCTCCGGCACGCCCCGGGAGATCGCCTGCTCCAATCGCGGCGCCCACGAGTAGAGGTCGTCGGTATTGAGCGCCTGCATCATCAGGCTGTAATTCTGATTGCCGCCACGGCTGCCGATCTGCAACGACGGCGGCAGACCGGTGAAGGCGCGAAACGAGGGAAAGCGCAGAATCTGCGCGCGGATCTGTTGCGCGATCTGCTGTGCCGGACGGGTCCGCTGTGCTCGCGGGCGGAGCTGGACCGGCAGCCGGGCATTGTTGGCCGACCCGCTGCCGCCGCCAACCATGGTGATGAACGACTCGACATCGGGGTTCTTGATGATGACGTCTCCGACCTGCTGAGCCCATGCCGCCATGTCGTAGTACGACGTGCCCTGCGCCGACCGCATGTTCACGAACACCGAGTCGTTGTCCTGGTCGGGAATGAATCCGGTCGGAATGATGCGGTACATGTAGACCGTGGCCAGCAGCACCGCGGTAAACACCCCGAGCATGACCAGCCGGTGCCGCAGCACGAGGCGCAGGCTCGATTGATAGGCTCCCAGAAGCCGCGCGAAGGCGCGATCCATCCATCCACCGAACCCGCCGCCGCCGTGCACGACGCGCAGAAACCGGCTGCACAACATCGGCGTCAGGGTCACGGACACGATGCCCGAAATCAGGATCGCCGCCGTTATGGTCACGGCAAATTCGCGGAAGATCCGGCCGAGCACGCCGCTCATGAACAGGATTGGGATGAACACCGCCGCCAGCGAGGCGGTCATCGTCAGGATCGTGAAGCTGATTTCCTTCGAGCCCTGCAGCGCCGCCTGCAGCGGCGGGGCGCCGCGCTCGAGGTGGCGCACGATGTTCTCGAGCATCACGATCGCATCGTCGACGACGAAGCCGACCGAGAGAATGAGCGCCATCATCGACAGGTTGTTGAGGCTGAAGTTCAACAGCTGCATGACCGCGAAAGTGCCGAGCAGAGAGAACGGCAGCGCCAGGGCCGGAATGATCGTCGCCGACAGATTGTGAAGGAACAGGTAGATGACCGCGACGACCAGGAACAGCGTCACGAGCATGGTGACCTGGATGTCGGAGAACGCCGCGCGGATCGTCCGGGACCTGTCCTGTCTTGGACTCAGGTGGACGCTCGGCGGCAGTTGTGCTTCGAGCGCCGGCAGCAGCCGCCGCACAGCGTCCGTCACCTCGATGGTGTTGCTGCCAGGCTGCCGCATCACTTGGAGCGTGATGGCCCGCTCCACGTCGGGCGTTCCGTCCGCTTTCTTCTGATAGAACCAGTTGCCGTTGAAGACGTTCTCGACGCTGTCGATGACTTTGGCCACGTCACCCAGGCGAACCGGCGCGCCGTTGCGATACGCGATGATGATCGGACGGTAGGCGTCGGCGTTCATCAGCTGCCCGGAGGCTTTGATCGTGTAGGTCGCGTCCGGGCCGAAGAGCTGACCCGTCGGCTGATTCACGTTCCAGTTCGTCACCGCCTGATCGACTTCGTTGATCCCGATGTGCTGGGCGTGCAGCTTGTCGGGGTCGATCTGAATCCGCACCGCGTATTTCGCGGCGCCCTGGACCTGGACCTGCGACACCCCGCCCACCATCGAGATTCGCGGTGCGATCAGCGTTTCCGCGTAATCGTCGAGCGCTGACAGCGGCAGCGTCTTCGAGTACAGGTTGAGCATCAGGATTGGCTGATCGGCGGGGTTGTTCTTCCGGAACGACGGCGGCGCCGACATGCCCTGAGGCAGCAGCGGCATGACCGCGGCGATGGCCGTCTGCACGTCGACGGCGGCGCTGTCGATATTCCGTTCGAGATCGAATTGGAGGGTGATCTGGGTGTTGCCGGCCGAGCTCGACGAGATGAGCTCGTCGAGCCCGGCGATGGTGGTGAACTGCCGTTCGAGCGGACTGGCCACGGCTGTGGCCATCGTGTTCGGATCCGCGCCAGGCAGCGATGCGCTGACGTTCAACGTCGGGAAATCGACCTGCGGCAGGTCGCTCACCGCCAGGACGCGGTACGCCAGCACTCCGAACATGGCGATCGCCAGCATCAGCAGGCTGGTGGCGATCGGCCGCCGGATGAAGAGCTCGGACGGATTCACGACGCTCCAGTACCGCCGCGGCGCCCGCCAGCTCCACTCCGGCCATCGCCGCCGTTCCGGCCGCCACCACCGCCGCGGCCATCGTTCTGACCAGTCTGCTGCACCCTCGATCCGGGCTCCAGCCGAAGCTGGCCCTCGGTCACGATCGTCTCACCGGTCTTCAGACCCTGACCGATGACGACGTCGTCATTGACGCGCTGCGTGATGCTGACCGCGCGCTGTTCGACCGTTGAATCCGGCTTGACCACGAACACGAACGGGCCGTCCTGACCCGTCTGCACGGCTTCGTTGGAGACCACCACCGCGTTCGATAGCATGCCCAGCCTGAGGCTCACACGCGCGAATTGTCCCGGCCAGAGCCGATGGTTCGTGTTGGCGAATTGCGCTTTCAACTTGATCGTGTCGGTGGTGGTGTCGACGGAATTGTCGACGAAGGTTATGGCTCCGGTCTCGGGATCGTGATCTTCATCTTGGGGCAGCGCGCTGACCGACAACGGATTCTTGCTGTCGTGCGAGCGGATCGCGGGAAGGCGAGTGGCGGGGACGGCGAAGGTGACGAATACCGGTTCGACCTGCGCGAGCGTAGTGAGCTCTGTCGTATTCGCGGTCGTCAGGTTCCCTGGCTTCATCGTCAGATTGCCGCTGCGGCCGTTGATCGGCGAGCGAATGACGGTGTACGCGAGCTGCAGGGTGGCGTTTTCGACCGCCGCCTGCTCCGCCCCGAGCTGAGCTCGCGCGCTCGCGACCGCGGCCTCATCGGCCTTGACCGCCGCGATCGTCGCCGCGGACTGCGCCTCGGATTGCTGGGCGCTGTCTTTCGAGACGATGCCGCGTTCGGCGAGTTCGACGTTTCGCTTGTTGGTGAGGATGGTGTAGTCGGCGTTCGCCTTGTCACGGGCGAGCTGGGCGTTGGCCTGCGTCAGCAGCGCCTGATCGCGCGCGAGATTGGCGCGCGCCTGGGCGAGCATGGCCTCATACGGACGCGGATCGATCGTGAAGAGATGCTCGCCCTTCTTGACGAAGTCACCTTCGTGGAAGAGCACCTCGGTCACGATGCCCGTCACCTGCGATCGTACGCTGACGGTCTCGTACGCTTCGACGTTGCCGATCGCCGCAACCTCGACTGGCACGTCGCGCTGCTGCACCTCCGCGGTCGTCACCGGTACTGCTGCGCCTTCACCGGCCGCACCGCGTCCGCCACGACCGCGACCGCCGCCGCGATCGGTCGTGGCGGCAGATGCGTCGGTCCGGCTGCACGAGACCGAGGGTATGGCCAGGAGACATACGAGCAGCACGGTTGATAGCGCGGGTGCAGTCATCTATAGCGGGATACAGAAATCGTGTGCGGCGCATTTACAGTGCAAGCGCTCGCCGCGAACTCCTTACGTGGTCTTCACGCGTTCCGCGCGGTCGAGGCCGCAGCGAATCGACCAGCCGTGAAAAAGCTGTGACATCGCGGTCGGAGCGCAACAGCAATGGAGGCTCTCGTGTTCATGGCGATCGGCGAACAATTTGAGCTGGGAATCGAGGCACTGACAACGGCCGGCCGGCTCTCCGGCGGCAGCAGCAAGCCGAATGGGCCCGACTCAACTGAATTCCGGCGAATTCTAGGCTTGGGTAAGGCTTTCGCGCCGCGCCGTTCGTCCAATCTCTCGTTGGCAGCCAGCCACGGCGCAAGAGTCATGTCGGACGTCTGGCTGGGACTCACACAAGAAAGGAGTCACTCTTGAAGGCATTCGCATTGACGAATCTGGTGGTCGTGCTGTCGTGGGCCATGTCGGCGCAGCCGGCGGGCGCTCAGGATACCAGTGCCACTCCGCCGCAGACGGCGGCGCCCACGATCGAGGTGACACCTTTTGTCTCGATCGATTCGAGGGGTTCCACGCCGATCGGCGCGGCGGTCAGCTTTCCGCTGGCCTCGAGTCTCGCCCTCGAAACAGAGCTCGGCTACCGCCGCGGCGAGGGTGAGTTGAATGCGCTCAGCTCGAGCGCGAACCTGCTCTATTCGTTGCCGCGAATTGGGCGAACCACTCCCTATCTCGCAACGGGGGTCGGTCTTGCCCAATACGGTGCGCCGATTGTTTCAGGCCAGGGGTCCGTGATCGGAACAGAGCCGAAGGTCGCGTTCGAAGTCAACGCCGGTGGCGGACTCAAGGTGCCGGTCACCGACTCCTGGGGAATGCGCACCGACGCGCGCTGGTTCAAGTCGTTCGGCAGAAACGCATCGGAGCACTGGCGCCTCTCCAATGGTGTCTCATTCGATGTAGGACAGCGCTGAAGGACGCGTAAGCGGAGGGGGGGCGGTTGGAACCGGATCACGATCTGGCCCAGCCGACTCCAGTGCAGTCGGCCTGCCGCCGTGTGATCCGAGGAGATCGCTGGACACGTCGTCGCCTGAGCTGCACAATCCCGGGCATGACCCTGACCGCACGCCACGCACCCCGGCCCTGACGCGTGGCGAATCTCGACTATCTTCGGCGGACCCCCTCCGCAGGATTACTGCTCGTACAGTTGCTCGGCATCCTGCTGTACCCGTGGATGGAGACATCGCCGCGGGGGCGCGACGTGTTCGCCGCCTTTGGGCTCCTCGTCCTCGGCGTTGCCCTGCGGGTCGTACGGCGATCACCGTGGCTTACCTGGCTGGCGCTCGTGCTCGCGGTGGCCGTCGTCGCGCTGTCCGTGGTCCATGCCATCGCGCCGAATCTGGCGTTGCCGATCGCGATCGCGGTGTTAGAGTCCGCCTTCTATTTCTACGCAACGGGCAGTCTGATCGCCTACATGCTTCAGGATTGGGTTGCCACCACCGATGAGCTCTTTGCCGCTGGCGCCACCTTCACCCTGCTGGCGTGGGCGTTCGCCTATGCCTACGTCGCCTGTGAGGCGATTCTCCCTGGAAGCTTCAGTGCGCCGGCCAATCCCGAGGGGCCGCGCACCTGGATGGAGCTTCTCTTTCTCAGCGTCGCCGTGCTCTCGAGCGTGGGGCTGAGCGACATCCTGCCGGTGACGGGGATGGCGCGCGCGCTCGTGATGCTGGAGTCGTTCACTGGCGTGATGTACATCGCGTTAGTCGTCTCGCGACTGATCAGCCTCACCATGCTCGAACGCAATCGGACCTAGCGGCCAAATTGCAGCGATCATGTCAACAGCAGCGCACTAGACCAACGCTCTAGGCCTGCCACAGCGCCACCTCATAGAGGACGAGCAGGAAAACCAGCCGCCTCTCTGACGATCTGTCGACGTCAGGAAGTCGTGAACGGCACGAGCATCGGCACGCGGCGCGCATACGCCCCATACGCTTCCGCGCCGAGTTCGTCGCGCAGGAAGCGCTCTTCCAGCCGCGCCTTGATGTACCACCCGAGCGTCATCACGCTCATGCCGAGCCACGCTTGCGCGGTGCCGCGCTGAAGCGCCGTCGCTGCCGACGCCAGAATGATGCCTGTGTAGATCGGATGCCGCACGATCCTGTAGGGTCCGGTGTCGACGATGTGGTGTTCGGCTTTTCGGGACACGCTGCTGGACCAGAGCCGCCCGAGATGGATGCGCGCCCACCAGGTGAAAAGGAATCCCGCGATCGCCACACCGACCATCGCCCAGGCGATGACGTCGGGCGTGCGCCAGAGCGTAAGCTCTCCGGACCGTGAGCGAACGGCGCCGAACAGCAGGATGACGCCGGCTGCCGGAAACAATCGGTACAGGACGTGGTACCGGCGCGCCGGAGCCTTGACGGCGCGGTCGCTCCAGACGGCCGCCACGATCCAGAGGATCCACCAGACGGCCCACACGATTCTCATGACGAGTTCCGCCGTCGCAGCCATCCAAGGCTATCTTACGGCGGCGACGTGTTGGCGGCGGCGGTCATGCAGCGCGCGTCGCCCAGCTGGAACCGGAGCGTGTCGTTGCTACCTCTCGCCGTGCGCCTTTATGGTGTCGTCGATCCACTTCTGAATCGCGCGTGTGTCCAGGCGGTTGTTGTTGTTATGGCCGCGGCAGTCCTGGCCGCCATCGCTTACGTTGGCGACGAGCCGTTCAGCGGCGCGGCTGGATTGCCCCGCTAGGAAGATGCCACCACCCGAGTCTCCGGAACACACGTAGCTCGGTATTGACCAGAGTCCCCAGGTTTGATCGACGATTCTCCGCACGGCCGATGACCTGACACGACGCTTCCCGTCCCAGGGCCACGCATCTACCGGCAGACCCAACGCTCGTCCGGGCGACGTGGTGCCGTATCCGACGATCGTCGTGCGGGCGCCCTCGGATCTCTCCAGCGTGCCCGGCGCGGCAAGCATTGCTGGTGCAGTGTTCGCCGGCGCGCGTTCGAGGAACACGAGCCCAACGTCGGCAATGCCGGGTTCGAGCGGAGCGACCAGGATGTCGTCGGTCGGATCGCATTGCGGCGGCGGAGGGCAGTGGGGCATCGATGGGTGGGTGGCCAGAGCGATCGCCGGAATCCACGTGCTCGGATCCCGAGCATCCGTGGCACTGAAGCTCGCGAATATGCGAATCGTTGGCGGTATCTCACCCAGTGCCTTCACTGGCGCCGTGAAGTGACCGGCCGTAATCATGACGTTCGGGCGAATCAATGTGCCGCTTGCGAAGCCCCGCAGCTCGACGGGCTTCTTGGAATCATCGACGCGCCAAACCATGATCGCGCCCACATTCGGGTAGCGGTTGTCGGCGTCGACGGTCGCCTGAGCCGACGGTCGAACCGATCCCAGCAGAACGGCAATTGCAGCCGTCATGGTCGCCGCGACTGATCTGATTGCGCAGTTCATGGGATGCGCTCGAGCGAATGGCGTCGAGCCGTTACGGCGGACAGGATAGTGATTCGGAAGACGCGAGTCGAGGCCCTCTTCGTTCCTGCCCGATTGCTCGAGTGTGGCTTCAAGTTCCATTATCCGGATTGGCGCAGTGCAGCCCGCGATCTGTGCCAACTGTCGAAAGACCGGAAATGAAGATTTGGTGGACCTGACCAGCGCGCTCACTGCCTCAGGATCTTTTCCAGTCCCTTTCCCTTCGCCAGTTCATCGACCAGCTTGTCCAGGTAACGGATCTGTTGCATGAGCTTGTCTTCGATCGCTTCCACGCGATACCCGCAGATGACGCCGGTGATCTTCGAGGCGTTCGGATTGATCCGTGGTGCCTGGGCGAAAAAGGTCTCGAAGTCGCTCTTCCTATCGATCTGCTGTTGCAGCGTTCGATCGTCGTACCCCGTCAGCCAGTGGATGATGGCATCCACTTCCGCCTTCGTCCGTCCTTTTCGCTCCGCCTTTTGAATGTAGAGCGGATAGACGCTCGCGAAGGTCATTCTGAAGACTCTTGTGTTATCCACGGTGTCCTTTCGGGCTGGTGGACCAGCCGCAGCATCACACACCACCAGGCCACGCAACCGAGTACACCGCGAATATCGTGTGCGGTCCTGGCTCTGAATGATTGAACGTTCCGTTCTCCAGCAGCGTTCGTGCTCGCTCGAACGACTGCAGCAGACCGCGAGTATTGGTTTCGACTTCCGATGCCAGAGCGTTGCATGACAGTGGAGAACGCTCAGGCGAAGTCTGCGCGTAGAACGTCACGACATCGAACCCCTCCAACCCCTTGGCTTCAGGAACACTCACATTCGTGCCGATTGACGGCTCGGGTTCGAACGCCGTCCACTCGGCGGAATCGAACTGAAGTTCATAGACCTCGTAGAAGAACAGCATTGTTTCGGTCAAGTCGATGTTATTCTTCGGCGCGATGTCGATGATGAGGTCCGGCGAATCAAAGAGCCAGTAGCCGTTGTGTTTGCCAGAATCCGATGTAGTCGGCGAAGTTGTGGGAGATGCACCCGCTGACGGAATAAATGCTGGAGACGCGCGCCGCCGGAAGCCAGTTCGGCCGTTCCGCGACGCGCTTTGCGAGGTAGCCCGCCGAAACCATCGTGCTCGCGATACTAACAACTGCTGACCAGGGCACTTTGGACGTTCACATGACCCTCGGTCTCCCTGTTGCCCACTCCCTCTTCGACAGCTCGACATCCGTGCGCGAAGATTCTGAGGTTCGGGTTAGGAATTCAGAATTGGGGAAGAATTCTTTAGATTCCCAATTCCGCATTCCTAATTCCTCATTGCAAGCG
>JBKPSC010000386.1:0-23314 GCA_046734915.1 Acidobacteriota bacterium
TGCGTCTGGAGGTGTTCAACCTGCTGAACACCGCAAATTTTGGCGCGCCGGCGGCGCAGCTCGGGCCGGCCAGCTTCGGCACGATCACCTCGGCTCTCGACCCACGAGTCGTTCAACTAGCGGCGAAGTTCTGGTTCTGACGCGCGACGATGATGGGTCAGCCGGCCTTCCCGGTCGGCTGCTCGCCGAACACCGGAGGTTCGGTCACTGTTCGCCGCCATCGCGCACAACCCACTCGGCGGCATCGTCGGGCGCGGCGCCGTTCGGCACCGTCGATGTCGAACGATCGAAGTCCTTCCACGCGAGCGGACCGTGGACGCCCCACGGACGAAACGCAATGCTGCGCGCGGTCGGGTCCACCCTCACGACGACGAAGCTCTGAAAGAACGGCGCAACGTTATAGTCAAACATGGCTGACAGCCATTCGGCGGATGACGGCCATGCGCCGAAGCGGCGAGTCCACACCCACGCCGGCCATTTCCACCAGGGTGTGTAGCGTTGAATCTTCTCGACGACATCGCGCTGACTCGGATAGTGCGACCATGTCGCGAGATCGGGCTCGGACGGCCACGCCAACGCCGTTCCGAAGCTCAGATAGGCGCCGCCGCCGCCGTTCACCCAATGATGCATGGTGAACGGTCTCGACTCCAGATGCACCGCTTCTTCGTAATACTCGAGATCGTGGGTGTCGCCCGCCATGATGATGCTGACACCGTGTGCACGCAGGAGATCCCGCACGGCCATGAACTCGTCGTCGTCTTTCGCGACGTCGTGTCCACCCGCGAAGAACGGATGGCCGAGGACGGCCATCACCATCTTTCCCCGTGATGCGTCGAGCGCCGCTCGCAGCCACTGCAGCTGCGCCGGATCCACGCCGCGCAGGACGCCCGTGTCCACGGCGATCAGCGCGAATGCCGGCGTCTGCAATTGAAAAAACGGGGCATGCTGCGCGCCCGTCGGCACGCCGTACTGCCGCCGAAGGAAGTCCGCCCTCCGGATCAGCTCCTCGATCCTCGCCTCGGTGGTGCTCGACACGCCTCCGTCTGCCGCGATGCGTGCGCGCATCGCCACTCGAGCCGCGTCGGGCGTAAAGAACGTGGCGACAAATGCCTCGAGCGCGTCGTACCAGTCGTGATTGCCGGGAATGGCGTATACCGGCTTCGTCACGCCTTTGAACGGAAGCCAGAAACGCGGCTCGTAGTCCTTCATCGCGCCCGTCGGATACACGACGTCCGACGAGATCACGACGAATTGCACATCGTCGGCGCCGGCCGCCCGAAGCAGCGAATCCTTCAACACGTGCTGGCTGGCGTCGCCCTCGCCGGTATCGCCGATGACGATGAACGAGAACGGTTCAGTGCCTGTGAGATTCAGGGGCGTGACCGTGAAGCCGGCGCCATCGAGCGTCGTGAGGCGGTTGTCCACGACCGCCCGGACCATGGCCTCGCGCCAGATGTCCGTGCGCGCCGCCGCCCACGAGTTCCAGATGCCAGCGGCCCAGTTCTCGGTGTCGAAGTACCAGCTCATGCCCCAGATCGGAGCCGAGGCCGCAATGATGGCGGTCAGCGGCAGGCCGATCTGAAGCCCCCGGCCAAGCGCCGACTTCAACGAATAGCGCGCGGATCGCAGCCGAATCGCGAATCGCATGCGCGATTCGAGCCACCACCGCGTCGCACGGAGGAACCAGGCCGCGATGCCCGTTCCCGGCGGCGCGTCGAGCACACGCGCCCAGGCAAGACGCTCGATTGATCTCGTCATCCCTCGCATGAACAGCCGGAGCGGGACGATGATGAAGTAGGTCAGCGCCAGCGCGACGCTGATGTCGCCGGCGACTGCGACGAGCGGCGAGAGAATGCCCAGCGCCGACTGATCGAGACCCATTCGGCTCACGTGAATCGCGAACAGGACGGCGACGAGCGCGACGATCCATCCGCGATCGGCGACACCGCGATGCTGCTCCTCCGTCTCGAGCCGCGCGCCTGTCTCGCTGAGCCGCTCGGGCCGATCGAGTCCGATGTCGGCGATGACGCTTTGATCGGCGTCTTCTTCGGTGTACGTCTCTCCCGTCATGACGTTCACCGTCACCGAGAGGAGGCGGATTCCCGCGGCCACGCCGACGATCCAGTTCACCGCGTATCGTCCGAGGAGCACCACGCCAACGACGGCCGCGAGATTTCCAAGCGCCGACGCGGCTTCCTGCAGAAACGGCTTCCCGGCCGCGGCGTACCGGCCCGCCGCCCCGGCCCGTCTGAGCGCGTCGAGCGCGAACGGTGCAGCCATGAAGATCGCGAGCGCGCTGACCGCGAGCCACGACGCGTTCAAGAGCACCAGCGCGAGCAGCAACGTGAACCCAGCGCTCGCCAACGCGTTTCTCTGCGCTTCGGATGTCTTGCGCCTGAAACAGGTGACGAGCTCGGCAGTCATGCCGCCGAGCAGGAGAAGGCCGGACGCGCGCTCTGGCTCAGGCGCCCAGAGCGGCGTGAGCAGCGCCGCTCCGCTCAGCAGCGCCGTGACGGTGGCGAGAGCTGGCCTCCGCTCGTGCCACACGCGCGCCAGCCGTGTGCGATCGAGGATCATCCGTGCGCCATCACGAGCCGACCAGCCTCGCGAGAATGTTCCGCCTCCGCGAGCGCGCCGTGCCCATGCCCGTCAGCCACGGCATGCTGTGGCCGGTTGGCGGAGGGATATCTCGTCTGCGCACGATTCCCCAATGAAAGTGGAGATCGGGGCCGCAATGATGCCTTGAGCGAGCACGACGCGTACCGAAGATCAACCATCCCCAGCTTGCGACGGGAGCGTTTATTCGTCGGGTGGCTGGTTAAACGACGGGTCGCGACAGTTCAGTCGGGCCTCCGCGCGCTCCCGCTGCTCTGGGCGGCGGCCACTCTATCCGCGGTCGTGAGCTCGAGCGGACACGCATTTTCGCGGCGCGTGTTAGATTCGTCAAGGCGAATATATGAACGGAACGCGCCTGCGGATTCTGGCTTTGCTCGGCAATGACGAGGCATGCGCCTGCCACATCCACGACAGCCTTGGCCCTCGCGCGCAGGAGTCGCAAGCATGATCGAATCCGCGACCCGCAGTGACCTGCCGGAGATCCGCGTGTTGCTCGAGCGCCTGCATCTGCCGCTCGCAGGCGTCGACGAGCATCTGCCGACGATGCTCGTGGCGAGAGAAGCCGAGGGGATCGTCGGAACCGCGGCGCTCGAGATGTACCCTGAGGGTGCCTTGCTACGGTCCGTCGCCGTCGAACCGGGGTGGCAGGGCAAGCATCTCGGGCACCAGCTGACTGATGCGGCGTTGCGGCTGGCCACGACCCGCGGAGCGCACGCAGTCTTTCTGCTGACGACCACCGCCGAGCGGTTCTTTCCGAAGTTCGGCTTCGAGCAGATCGACCGCGAGCAGGTGCCGCCGTCCGTCCGACAGTCCGTGGAGTTTCAGTCAGCGTGTCCAGCGTCGGCGATCGTCATGCGGAAGCAGCTCCGATGACCGCCCCAGATGAGCCGCTTCACCCCTGGCCGTGTGCATAGCTGACGCGTCGCAGGGTCGGCGCTGTGAGCTGTCTGCATCATGAATACAGTGCTTTTCGCCTGCGTTCACAACGCCGGCCGGTCCCAGATGGCCGCCGCATGGTTCAACCTGTTGTCTGATCCAAACAAGGCGCGAGCGATTTCCGCCGGCACCGATCCGGGTCCCCGAGTCCATCCTGAGGTTGTTACCGCAATGAACGAGGTGGGCGTCGATCTGTCTGTGGCGCCGACGTCGAAAATGACATCCGAGTTGGCCGGACGCGCTCACATGTTGATCACGATGGGATGTGGGGATCAGTGTCCGGTCGTCCCTGGTCTGAGACGCGACGACTGGCCGCTCGAGGATCCGCAGGGCAGAGCGCTCGATCAGGTTCGCCGGATTCGTGATGAGATTCGCGATCGGGTCATCCAGCTGCTCGAGGCCCATGACTGGCGCCGAACTCCGACGGCGCCTTGAGGGTCGGGGGTGTGGCGCCATCGCGCATCTGTTTGAAGGGTGGCAGATAGAATGGCTGGATGTCCGACATTCTGATCCGTCCGGCGTTGCAGGGAGAGCAGTCCAGCCTGGAGGCGCTCCAGTGGCGGGCATCGCTCGCCAATTCCGGCGATCGCGACTCTCTACTCGCGAACCCGGACGCGATCGCGCTGCCGGTCGAGCAAATCGCGGATGGTCACGTCCTGGTTGCGCAGCGCGACGGCGTGATCATCGGGTTCGCAGCGGTCCTGCCGCGACCGGACGGCAATGCCGAGCTCGATGCGCTGTTCGTCGAGCCGACCCTCTGGAAACACGGCGTGGGCCGATTGCTGGTCGAACATTGCGCCGATCTCGCACGCGAGCGCGCCTCGCGCATCTTGCACGTCGTCGGCAACCCGCACGCGGAAGGTTTCTATGCTGCGTGCGGCTTCCGCACTATCCGATCCGTCGAGACTCGATTCGGCGCCGGGTTGGCCATGCAACGTGGGCTCTGAGATCGTCGTTACTTCCGGCCAACGGCGCAATGCACTGCTGCTTCCACTCGTACACGGCCATCGAGGCAATACGCTTGCGCGGCATCCACCACTGATTGTGTGAGGCGTGAGACTGTTTGAGGAACTCGGCCGTCGCGCGAACCTTTGGGTCACGACGCACTTCCGGATGGGTTATCAGCAAGCTGGCTGCGGAGCCGCCTGGCCTCTGTTGAGATCGCTACTGTGACCAAACACCATCGTCATCGAGAACTGGTCAAATCCGAATTCACACAACAGGCAGACGCAATGGCAAAGTCTCCGGTCTTTTCCGCTGAAGCGATCACCAATCGCTTCAAGCAAGCCATTGCTCCCAACGCCTCCGGGGTAATGCTCGATCTGGCTTGTGGTCCGGCCCTGCTGTTGGCAACTCTCGCCTCTACCATGAGGTTGAGTATCGGCGTGGACGTGACGCCGACGATGATCCGCCTGGCGCGCGCGAGGTGCCGTGCTGTCAATCTGTCTAATACTGAATTCGTCGAATCGCTTGCCGAACGGCTGCCTTTCGCCACGGCGGCCATTGACTGTGTCGTGACCCGCCTTTCGATTCATCACTTCCTCGACCCGCTCATCGTCCTCCGCGAAGTCAAGCGGGTCCTCAAGTCCGATGGCCTGCTCGTCATCGGCGACGTCATTTCATCGGACGATCCGATGGAGAGCCGGCTCCACAACGCGCTGGAACAACTACGTGATCCGTCGCACGTGCGCATGCGGCCCGCGAGCGAATTGCTGGATCTGGTCAAGACGGCCGGATTTCACGTGACGGCGTCCGATCGGTGGTTGCAACACCGGCAGTTCGCCGAGTGGGCGGCGATTGTGGCGAACGCCCGGTCGCTTCAATCGCTCGAGATTGTCATGAGATGTCTCGCCGAGGCAGGCATCACCGCCGGCATCGACCTGCGAGCCTCGGGTGACTCGGTGGAGTTCGTGCATCGTTGGGCGTTCATCGCGGCTCGACCGGGTCACCCTGCGTAGCCGAGCTTGAGATGGACACCGCGTCTGTCCTCGATGCCGTGTGCGATCGTATATAGTGGATGGCGTCGTCCAGAACTGAGCCCGCCAGCGTTCGAGTAGTGCCCTTCATATCGTCTCGATGGGGCGCGCCGACCGGCCCAACTTTGGTCCAGTGTTGAGCCGCCTGTCACTCACACACCTGAAATGACGCAGATTCAGGCCGCTGCGGGCGATTCCGCTCTGCAGTCGGGACGGACGTGAACTGGAGGGATCGATGTCAGAACGAAACGGCGACCGCGCCAGATTTCAGAAAGACCGGAAACGCAAACTCCGTCATCGGCAACGTATTCAGGCCTTCGTCAAAGGTCGACGTGCCGAACCGCCGATGCCGAGCGACCAAGCGGACAAGGCCACAGGACGCGGATTCGTGGAGCTCGGTCGTGCGCTGGACGAGCCGCAATGACGACGGCGGAAGTGGAGGCGCTCGTGCGTGACCTGATTGTCCATTTCGGTTTGCCATTCACGGTGGTGTCGGTCATCGGCTCGCCGATTGGGTGGAATGTCAAGATCCGCGGCGATGGCACGTCAAGAATCGTCTCCTTTGCGGTTGCCGGCGTCCGGTCGGCGGCCATCCGGGCGGCAGTCCAGGAGAAGTTGGAAGCGGAACTCTAGATAGGGCCCACGCCTGCACGGACGCCGGTTCACCGCCGAATACGCGTGATCGGGCGATCGTGTATAGTGGCTCTCGTCATACCGCACTGAGCCAGCCAGCGTTCGAGGAGTGCCCCTTCTCGGGTGCGCGCCGACGGGCCCATTTCGGCCTCGATCGGAGCGCACATGAACCGTCCGTTAAGTCGCCATCTACGTTCATCCCCTCCGCTCCCCGCGCTGATCGAGTTGTCGCGCACAGAGACCATCCGAAGGAGGGTCGAAACGATGTTGAATGAGATCTCTCGCAAGCGAGTCGTGGGACTGTGGTTCGCAGCCGTGGCCGCCATCATCGCGTCGCTCGTTGCGATGGGTGTGACCGTTTCCGTCAGCACGACGGCACTCGTGCTCACACTCTCCCTGCTGCCGCCGGCAGTCATGTTCGTCCTGTGGCGTGCCCCATCACCGACGATTGCAGAAATCCTGCGCACGGCGAATACGCCGAAGGAAGGCCCCCACGGAGGTTCACGATGACTGACGTCCTCGTCGGCGTGCTCATTCCATATGCCCGATTCGTCGAACGTCGCGAAAGACGGTTCAGAATCGCCAGGGAATTCGCCCGCATCGATCGGCAGGCGCCGATCGACGGCGAGGCTCTTCTGCCCGACAAGTTCATCGAGGCCGACAAGCTGCAGACACTTCCAGAACTGCTGGGTCGAGAGGATGAGAGCCGATGCTGAAATGGCTAAGAAGAAGAAGAAGCGGGCCCGTAAGCTACCTCGAGCGCGAGCGAGACAGGCAGCCGCAGCCGACCATGTCAGGCAAGTATCGGTTGCTTTTCGACTACTTGCACAATCGATACGCGGACACAGTCGTCTTGACTTTCGGCCAGATCGAATCGCTGCTCGGTTTTTCGCTTCCGGCACAAGCGCGTCTGAGCCAGCAGTGGTGGACGAATGCAGCGGCAACGGCTGCTGAAACGAATCACTCCGATGCCTGGACGTTGGCCAGCAGGATCGCTCGTCCCAATCTGCTCGCTCAGACAGTCGCGTTCGAGCGCGCGGTTTAACGCGCGCTGAAGCGTCGAGTATGCCAAGCCACCGGGTGTGCTCAACAGGCGGAGGCCGGCGACGATAGATCCATCAGCCAGACGTCGCCTCGAAAATCGCCGAGCACCAGGATGATCCGGTCGGGCGTCGCAATTGGCGCGGTTCCCGGGAGATACGCGGGCATCAGCATCTCGCTCGATGCGTAGACCGTGAACAGGTCACCCAACGCGCCAGTTTCCGGAACGAATCGGCGCCCACAAACGGAGCTACGAACCATTGGAATCGTCCCGGTGGGCGTGTAATAGAGAATCGTGCCGTCGGCCGACCAGAAGGCGTGACTCGCGAATCGCTCGACGAGCACCCAGGCCGACTCTGGAATCGCCTGTTTCTCCAGCGGAGCGACGAACACCGTCGCCGGTTCTCCTGGAGGGGCCGCCTCGAACGCGATCCATCGGCCATCTGGCGACAACCGCGCATTTGTGATTGAACGCTCGGCACTCGTGAGGACTTCACGCTGTTGCCCGGTTTCGGTGTCGATGATCGCCATCGAGTTCAGGCGCGCGAAGCGCTCGATCATCAGCAGGCGTTCGTCCAGCCACTGGCGCGGTCGCCCGCCGCAATCATCGCCGAGGCTCCGCCAGGCGCCCGTTGCCGGGCAGGCCACGAAGATCGGCCGTGCCGCCTGTTGGCCGGCTGGCATCCGCAGACCGAACGCGATTTGTGTTCCGCTCGGCGAAATCGCCGGATATCCTCTCTCACCCTCAGGCGCGTCTGCGAGGACCCTCTCCGCGCCCGTCTCGAGATCTCTCAGGAAAATCTCGCCATGCCCGAGGCGAAACGAAAAATAGGCGAGCGTTCGAAAATCGCGTGTGACTGACAAGTAGCCGGTCGGCGCTGGTCCGCGGGTCATGCGACGAGGAGGACCCAGGGCCGTACCAGACACGCCATCCACCGAGACAGACCAGAGGTTCATGTCCGCGCGCGCGCTGAGAAACGCCAGGCGCCGCCCGGCTGCGCGCGGAAGCCATGCCGCCTCGCTGCCCGACGTCAGCTGTTCGGGGGCTCCAGCGGCTTGATACGTGACGGGCGCGACGCGCTGACGGTACAAAAAGACGCCTCTGCTTCTCGATCCGGCTGCCGCGAACACCAGCGAGTCGTCTACCCAGGCCACGCCCGTCGGCAGCGTGAACATTCCAGCGTCGCGGAATGCGCGCGTCACACCTGTATTGACCAGAGGACCACCATCGACCGGCACGATCCACCAGTCGGGCTCGGCTGCCGGACCGGATCTCGCGTGGACGATCACCGAACGGCTTTCGGGTGTCCATGTGATGCACGAGACGTCGACCAGTTCAGCGGCAATCGTCCGAAAGCCGACGCCGCCGCGCGCGGCGACTCGGATCGCCACGCCGTCGTGCGGAACACACGCGAGCCACCGCCCGTCAGGGGACACTTCGCCACACTTCGCATCGCGCTGCAGCAGGCGTGGTTCGCCTCCGAGCGTCGGCATCTCGCAGACGTGCTGGCCCGCCCGATCGGTGACGGTGAAGATGATGCGCGTGTCGTCCGGTGAGAACGACAGATGTGAATACTCGCGTTCGCCGGTGGTCAGGCGCAGCGCCGAACCGCCGATCTGCTGAACCCAGATCTGCGGCGTCGTCCCGTCCACCCCTCCGTCAGAGACAAATGCAATGAGGCGCGCGTCGGATGAGAGCGCCGGCCAGGCGGTCATCGCCGACGTCAGGGTCACGCGTTCGAGGCGTGGGAGACTGGACGCCGAATCGATGTCCGCAACGTCTGGCTGGGCTGCCAGCGTACGTCGTCTGCTTTCCCACCACGCCGCCAGCTCCTCTCGCCGCGCGTAAACATTCCCGCGTTTCTCGTGAGCGAGGCGATGGACCGGCAGTCCTTCCTCACGCTCCCATCGCTGCACCGTGCGCACACCCCGACCCAGATAGGTCGCGATTTCTTTCCATGAATCCAGGCGATCGTCGGGAAGGCCCGAGCTCATCCGTTACCCGTGCCCTCCTCGGGCGCATCGGAGGACGACAGCATAACGCCACGACGCGCCAAAACGCGCCACGCGCTTCTGGCATGTCGTGGCGCTTGAGGCGACCGAGAGGGTGCCGCACGCTACGCGTTGTTTACGAGTGACGGACTTTCTGGAGGTGAAACATGAATCGGTATTTGCTCCTCATCCTCAGCGTCGGGCTGCTGGCTGGCGCAGGCTTCGCCGGCGAGCCGAAATCGCCATCCATTCAAGGTGTCTGGCAGGCAGTGGAAGTGACCATCTCTGGCCCGGTGAAGCAGACGATCACGATCCCCGAGCCAAGGCCCAACCTGACGGTCATCACCGCGAGGCACTACAGCCGCGTGCAAGTGGAGACCGAAGGCGCCCGGCCAGCGGTCGCTGACGTGACGAAGGCGAGCGCGGACGACTTGCGCGCCGCCTGGGGACCGTTCTATGCCGAAGCGGGCACCTACGAAGTCAGCGGCAACACGATCACTCTGAGGCCCGTCGCGGCGAAGAACCCCGCAGCGATGACGCCCGGAGCGTTCACCACGTGGTCGTACAGGCTGGATGGCGGGACGCTCTGGGTGACCGCCGAACGAAACCAGAACGGACCTATTGCCAATCCGGTCACCGTCAAATCCGTGCGGGTCGAATAGTGTGGAGGTCGCCATGGCTCACAAACGGCGCGCGTCACTCCTCGTCGCGTTGGCTCATCCCGACGACGAGATCTTTCACGGTGGCACGCTCGCGCACGTGGCTGAACGCGGTGCGCGCGTCACGCTCGTCTGCGCGACGGACGGTGAAGCGGGCAGACCGCACCCGTCCGTCGGACTGGTTGACGACCTCGGTGCGCTGCGGGTCGAGGAACTCCGCGGTTCCTGTGCACGCCTGGGGATCGATGAACCGGTGCTGCTGCGATTCCACGACTCGGCGCGCAAAGAGCGGCAGCGTCACGGCGATCCGCACGCGCTCGCGAACGTCGACATGCTCGATGTCGAACGAGCGTTGCGCGGCATCATCGCGGATGTCAGGCCGCACGTCGTGCTGACGTTCGAACCGCACGGCGGCTACTACCATCCCGATCACGTCGCGATTCACCGCGCGACTACCGCGGCGTTCTTCGCCAGCGGCGGGCTGGGCTCCGAAGCACCCGAGCGTCTCTTCTACGCCGCGATGCTTCGCGAGGTGTTTCTGGGGCTTGCCAACGCGAGTCGCGGCCGCGGCATCATCGACGGTTTGGATCCGGACGTGTTCTCGACGTCGTCGGAAATGGTCGCCGTCACCTTCGACGCCAGGCCGTACCTCGAACGAAAGCTGTTGGCGCTCACGGCTCACCAGTCGGCCTTCGGCGTGACCGCCGACACGTTGAAGAATCCACCGCCGCCGGCCGCACACATGCTGCGCGCGTTTCGACCGGTACTCGAGCGCGAGGTGTTCGTCCTCGGCGGAACGCGCGGACCGGTGCGGCGGTGGCCTCTCGAGGACTTCTTCGACGGTCTCGAGACGGCGGATCTTGACGAGATCAATACGGCAGCTTCGGCGAATTAGAGGTGTATGGTGGACCGATATCTGTGGCTGCAGCTGATCGGCCTGGCGCCGCTTTACTCGCCGTCTGCGATGGTACTCGAGGCGTGCGGTCTGTCGTGGCTCGTGGACGGTCTGTTCGCGGAACAGGTTGGTGTCGACGAGGAGAATAACCAATGAAGACCCGGCTTCTCCTGGCGTCAGCTCTCGTGATCGCGTGGTCGCGGTTTGCCGGAAACGGCGCACCGCGCGCGATGCCCGAGATCCCGAAGGTCTGGGATGAAACGGCGCTCGCCGAGTGGGCGACACCGATTGCGGGGCTGAATGTGCGTCCCACGAACATGTCCGCCAAGGACTACTACTCGATGGCCGTCGAGAACCTGCGCACGTACCCGGTCTATTTCCCGGGCCGGGAGCCGGGCGGCTATTGGGACATGCTCCAGCGCGTGGGGCCAAAGCCGTTGATCGAGCCAGAAAACCTCGCGACTGATGCGGACTGGATCAAGGCGGGACAGAGAGTCTTCGACGAAGCCGACCATCTGCATTTGCGCTCGCTGGACTCGACGGTGATCGAAGCAGCCAGGAGCGCGGATTTCTTCAAGGACGCTGAACCGTTGCCGGACGGCACCGTACCATCCATGCGTTGGGTTCCGACGAAGAACGGCGTCGCTCTGGGGTTTTCGAACTGCAGCAACTGCCATGTACTGCCGTTGCCGAGCGGCACGCGGATTCCGGGTGCTCCAGAATTCGGAACCGGTGCGGAAAACCAGGACCGCTCCCGAGGTCCCGCTCGGATCTTGCGCTTTCGGGTCTACGACGCCAACGGTGTGATCGGACTCGGCGATGCGCCGTTCGTCACGGGTGCTGAGCCGGCGGGAGCGAAGCGATACGAGGCGTTTGGCGTGCCGTGGCGCGCGGACGACGTCAATCTGAAGCTCAAGACCATGTCGGACGACGAAAGCGGCGAGCTGACGGAAGCGTTCAGACGGAGCGGCGGTCTGGCCCGTTGGAACGGGAGTCTGTACTATCCGGCGAAGTTCCCCGATCTCATCGGGATCAAGGATCGCAAATATCTCGACCACACGGCGACGCACCTGCACAGAAACATTGGCGATCTGATGCGATATGCGGCGCTGGTGAGCTTCGCCGACTCCGTCGACTTCGGTTCCTATCACGTGCTGTCACCCGGAACGAAACGCGTTCAGGCGCGGCTGCCGGACGAGGCGCTTTACGCGCTCGCCAGGTATATCTATTCACTCGAGCCGCCTCGGAATCCCAATCCGCGCAACGACAAAGCCATAGCCGGAGAACGAATCTTCAGTCGCGAGGGTTGTGTGCGATGCCACACGCCGCCGCTGTATACGAACAACAAACTGACGCTCGCCGAGGGCTTCTCGCCGGCAAGAGATACCCCTGCGACCCTCGATATTTTGCCGATCTCCGTCGGGACCGACCCGGGGCTGGCGTTGGCGACGCGCAAAGGCACTGGTTACTACAAGGTGCCCTCGCTTAAAGGGCTGTGGTATCGCGGGCACTACCTCCACGACGGCTCCGTGGCCACGCTGGAAGAGATGTTCGATCCGGACAGGGTGAAGGAGACACACACGCCTGGCGGATGGAGGCTGCCGGGCACGTCCAACCACGCGATAAAAGGCCACGACTTCGGCTTGCATCTGGAGCCGAGCGACCGCGAAGCGCTCATCGCGTTTCTGCGAACCCTCTAGCCAGTGGCCTGAGTCGCAACGGATTTGGGATGCCACGCGTTGTGAACGTCGGTCACACACCGGCCGCGCGAGTCGCGGCGAAGGGGCGCTTCAGAAATGACGGCGCGCCGACGAGGAACCACGGCGCAATCATGCTGTCGAAAATCATGCACCCGAATGCGGAGCTCGGCATGAACGGCCAAATGGGGTTGCCCCAGAGGTGATGCGCGATATCCCAAGCCGCGTGCAGCAGCCAGCCCACACCGATAAATCGGTACGACCGAAGGCCGTGAAACGCGACCGTCGCGCCGAGGACCGGGTACGTCAGTTCCCACAAGCCGAACCCGCCACTCAAGTACACACCGCCGGCCCCCGCCAGGATGATTGCGTTCAGCGTGCGCCGCGTCGGTTCCCCGACGAGCGACATCACGGCGACGAACATGAGAGCGCCGAGAGCGGGGCCGACGAAATCGACGACGGCGAGTGCGGCGGGATGCATGGGCGGTTCCTCCTGGCGCAATCCTACAAAACCTGACAGAATCCGCCAGTGGCCAGAAAGACAATGATCGCAGGATTCACGCCACGGCTCACGAAAGGAGAGCGGCCGCTTCTGGTGGCCGTCGTTGCTTTTGACGGCGTCGTGCTCGGCGACTTGTCGACGGCGTGCGAGGTGTTCGGCCTGGCGATGCGAAAGGACGGTCGGCCCGCGTACGAGGTCCGCGTCTGCAGTGAGTCGCTGGACATCGAATCGATGCACGTCGGGCTTCGCGTTCCGTGGCGGCTGACATCATTGGCGCAGGCCCACACCGTCATCGTGCCTGGGGTGAGCGACCTCAATCGCCCCGCACCCGTCGCGGTGCTGCGTGCGATACGGCGGGCGGCCGAGCGTGGCGCCCGGGTGGCGTCAATTTGCACCGGCGCGTTTGTTCTGGCGGCAACAGGGCTCCTCGACGGGCTCCGCGCCACGACGCACTGGCTTGCCGCCGCCGATCTCGCCCGTCGTCATCCGTCCATCGATCTCGACCCGAATGTGCTCTACGTCGACAACGGCCGGGTGCTGACCTCAGCGGGCGCGGCCGCCGGCTTTGATCTGTGCATTCACATCGTGCGTCGCGACTGCGGCGCAGACATTGCGGCGTCGGTCGCGCGGCTGGCGGTGATGCCGCTCGAGCGTGCCGGCGGTCAAGCGCAATTCATCAAACATGCGCCTCCGTCCGAAGCGTCTGGATCCCTGACAGCATTGATGACGTGGATAGAACAGAACCTGCGGCACGACCTTTCGCTGCCAGTCATCGCACGTCGGGCGGCGATGAGTACAAGAACGCTAAGCCGTCGGTTTCGCGAGCAGGTGGGGACCACGCCGGCAGCATGGATTGCGCACGCGCGCGTGCGTCGCGCGCAGCGGCTGCTCGAAACAACCAACCTGGCCGTCGAACGAGTAGCGGCGGAGGTAGGCTTCGCGTCCGCGACGGTGATGCGCGAGCACTTTGGACCTTTGGTAGGCACGAGCCCACAGGCTTACCGGCGGGCGTTTTCGACAGTGGGCCGCTCTGCGTAGCGTCGCAAGATGCGCCAGGAAATGCTAGCGTGCGAGCCCGCGCAAGTGCTCGGGTCGCAGATTGCTGCCGGTCAGGACGGTTGCCAATCGATTTCCAGGCAGATCGTGAACGCGGATCGCGGCCAGACCGGCGGCCCCTGAGGGCTCCAGCAGGAGCCCGAGCGTCTCGGCCGACAGCTGCATCGCTTGCAGCAGCTGACCGTCGTCCACGAGGACGATGTCGTCGACCAGGGCCACGAGACGCGCAACGGACTCCGGCACCGGCACGCGCACCTCGATGCCCTCGGCGATCGTGTCCGAGCGTTCCGTGGAGACCGGTTTGCCGGCCCGCCAGCTCAGGGCCATGCACGGAGCGCCGCTGGCGCATACGCCGACGATGCGGGTTTCCGGCGCGTAGTGCTTGATCCAGCGGGCGACGCCAGTGATGAGGGCGCCGTCGCCGACCGGAAGAACAACCGTGTCGAGCGGTCCCGTGCGGAGCAACTCGATGCCAATGGTTCCCGCTCCCTCCGCGATCGCCGGCTCCTTTCCGTCCTCGACGAAGATGCAGTCCCTCGCCGTTGCCACACGATCACGCGCGGCCGCTTCGGCCGCGGCGGAGTCGGCACCGGTCGCTGTGACGTGCGCTCCGAAGGAGCGCATGCGCGCCAGCTTGACGGGGTTCACGTTCTCCGGGACGAACACCTCCACGCGGATATTCCGACGCCGTCCGGCGTAGGCCACCGCCTGTCCGAAGTTTCCTGTGGAAGAGCAGACCACGGTCGGGCCATCGGCGCCGACGTCGAGCCGAGCCATGAGGAACTCCGCGCCGCGGCCCTTGAAGCTACGCAGCGGGTTTAACGTCTCGACCTTTACCACGACGTTCCGGCCGACTGCGGCGGTGAGCTGCGCATCGGCGTACTGCGGAGTGTTCAGGAAAATGGGATCTATGATGCGAGCCGCCTCCTCGATACGGGCGAGGCTGAGATCGAGATCCATCGACTGCCTAGTCTGCCCAAGGAAGAGGTCTGACACAACCAGTCACGCGCCATCGACACGCGACCGAAGGCGATCAGGTGACAATCCAGAGTCCAGACCGACTTCGTACCGTCTGTGCGACGATGGACGGGTATGAGCACCGACGCCGATCCTGCTGTCACGTACGGCACCTACCTGCGGCTGGACGATCTGCTCGCACTGCAGCAGCCCCGCTCGGAGGGTCCTGAGCACGATGAGATGCTCTTCATCGTCATCCATCAGGTCTACGAACTGTGGTTCAAGGAAGTGCTGCACGAGCTCGATCGCGTCGTGGCCCTATTCCGGGCCGACGAATCGCATCGCGTGCAGCACACGCTCAAGCGGATCCTGACGATTCTGAAAGTCCTCGTCGCCCAGCTCGACATCCTCGAGACGATGACGCCGCTCGAATTCCTGACGTTTCGCGCGCGGCTTGAATCCGGCAGCGGCTTTCAATCCAATCAGTTTCGCCAGCTCGAGTTCGTGCTCGGCGCGAAGCGTCCCGAAGCGCTGGGCCGTTATGCCGAAGGCACTCAGGGGCGCCGAGTGCTGGACCGCCGATATCGCGAGCCGACGGTGTGGGATGCCTTCCTGCACTACCTCGCGCGCGAAGGGTATCCGGTGCCGCCGTCGCACCTCTCCCGGGATCACACGCAACGGGTCGAAGCGTCACCAGAGATTCAGGAGGTTCTCGTCTCCGTGTATCGCCACGACGTCAAGAACAGCGAGGTGTGCGAACGCCTGATCGATCTCGACGAAGGGTTCGCGGAGTGGCGTTACCGCCATGTGCGGATGGTCGAGCGGACCATCGGCACGAAGCCGGGTACGGGCGGTTCGTCCGGCGCGGCGTATCTTCAGACCACCGTCGGCGGGACGCTGTTTCCGGACTTGTGGGCGATTCGGGCCCGCTTGTAGCGACCGATCGTGACGACGCCGAATCCGCTCGCCGGCCACTACTCGCTGTTTCGCGTCGCCGATCGCCTGCTGCTGACGGGTCATTCGCACCAGGCGTGGCCCGACGTCGGCTTTCGCGCACAGCAGCGCGCGTGGCTCGACGCGGCCGAATTCGTGGACGACAAATGGCCGCACGCCGAGGCGCAGGCCGGAGAGGTCAGGCGCGGCTTCGCGCGACTGCTTGGCGATCGTCCCGAATGCATCGCGCTCGGCCAGAACACTCATGAGCTCGTGACGCGATGGTTGTCGGCGCTGCCCCTGGGCAGCCGGCCGCGCGTCGTGACGACCGACGCCGAATTTCACACGATCCGCCGCCAGGTCGATCGACTCGCGGAAGAAAGGATCGACGTCGTGAAGGAGGCGGCGCGACCGGTGGCCACGCTCGCGGAGCGGCTGGCGTCACACGTCGATTCGCGCACCGCGTGCGTCATGGTGTCATCGGTGCTGTTCGACACGGCCGAGATCGTTTCTCATCTCGACACCATTGCTGCAAGGTGCCAGTTGCACGGGGCGCACCTGCTTGTCGATGCGTACCATCACCTGAATGTCGTGCCGTTCGATCTGACAACAATGGGACTCACCGATGCGTTTGTAACCGGAGGGGGCTACAAGTATTGTCAACTCGGCGAAGGCAACTGCTTTCTGCGCGTCCCGGCGGGTACACGGTGGCGTCCGGTTCTGACCGGCTGGTACGCGGAGTTCGACGCGCTTGAGCGCACAAAGACCAGGCATGTATCGTACGGCGAAGGCGCAGCCGCATTCGCCGGTGCGACCTACGATCCGACGTCACATTACCGCGGCGCGGCGGTCTTCGAGTTTCACCGGCAGCAGGAACTGACGGCGGAGCGCTTGCGCCACATCAACCGTCGCCAGGTCGCCCTCCTTGCCACGACCTTCGAGAGCCTCGACATCGACCCGGCGATCGCCCACGTCGAGTCGATCCCCGCCGAAAGCCGCGGCGGATTCCTCGCGATCCGTGCACCGCGTGCGGTGGAGATGGTCCGCGCCTTGCGCCGGAGAGCCGTGTACGCTGATGCACGCGGCGAGATCTTGCGGCTGGGTCCGGCCCCGTACTTGCGTGACGATCAAGTGCGCGATGCCGTGCTCGCCCTCGGCGACGTCCTGGCGCCGGGCGGCGCTCCTCCACCGGCGCGCTGATGGCGCCCATCAGCGGCGCAGACTGCATGCACTTCTAGAACATCTGTCCGATCGAGAAGTGAACCCGCACGCCGCGCTGCCCGTACGCGTCGCTGAACGGATACGCGAAATCGAGACGCAGCGGCGCGAGCGGCGTGCGTATGCGCAGGCCGAGGCCCGCGCCCAGCGCCAGCTGGCCGAGCGTGACATCGGCGATCGAGGCGAAGGTGTTCCCGGCATCGACGAACGCGGCGCCCGCGAACAGCCGCGAGATCGGAAACCGCAGTTCGCCGTTCAAGACGAGCAGTTCGGTGCCGCCCAGCGCGAAGGCCGCGATACTGATGGCTGACAGCGAGTCCTCCGCGTATCCGCGGACCGTGCTCGTGCCGCCGGCGTTGAACAGCAAATCGATGATGCTGATCGGCGCCGTGCCCGAGTGCGCCTGGATCGTGCCGTAGCGGACGCTGCCCGCCGCCGTGAGCTTGCCGAGCGGCTGATAGTACGACTGGCGGAGGAGGTAGCGAACGTAGCTGAGATCGGAACCGAACGACTGGACGCCAAACTGAAAGCTCGAGCTGTGTAGCAGGCCCCGACTGGCGTCGAACGGGCTGTCGCGCTTGTCGAAAATGACGGAGAAGACCGGTCCCGCCAGCGGCCCGCCGGCATCGAGATGCTGATCGTGTCGATCCACGACAAACCGGCGTGATGAAACGTTGTATCCCCAGACGAGCTCGAACGCGGAGACCGGCCGCCAGCGCTGCTCGAACATCGCTTCATGACGCCGGTCGACCAGCGTCGCACCCTCGAAAGCCGTCGCCTCGTCGAGGAGGTCCTGCTCGCGGCGATCGCGCACGTATATGTTCGTTCGGATGCGTTTGCCCAGCACTCGTGGCGAGGAAAAGAGCACCGCGATCGTCCGCAGGTCGGGGTCCCAGTGGGCGCCCACGCTCGCCTGCACTGCGCGTCCGATGAAGTTCTGATCACGCAGCTCCACCGAACCGCCTACGGCGGTGCCGCCCCCTTTGCCCGTCGATCGATCGAAGGTGAACTGCACGCCATACTTCAACTGAAACCGCTGCGGCTCCTCCGCCCGGATCGTCAGTGTCAGCGGCTGCTCACCCGCCCTCCCTGTGTCGAGTGCCGAGTCCCCGAAGTCGAAGTCGACGCGCCGGAACGATCCGATGGCGTACAGATTGCGGCTGGTCGCATCGATGGCGCTCTGGCTCATCGCGTCGCCAGGCGCAAGCACAATAGCCTTCCGTACGAGCCCATCGCTCGTCGTCTCCGCTCCCACGACGTTCACATCCTTGACGAGGTACAGCGGACCTTCTTCGACCGCCCACGCGATCGACACCGATCCATCTTTCGCAGTCGTGAGCGTGTGCGTGACAGATGCGCTCCGATAGCCGAGCCCCGCGTAAAACGCTTTCAGCCGCCGCGTGGCTTCCGCCGGAGCGGATGCAGTGAAGGGCGTGCCGATCGACATGTCGAGTGCGTCTGCAGCTCCCGTCATCCTCGCCGGATCGACACCCTCGAGGCGCACATCGGCAAGGCGTGAGAGTACTCCTTCGTCGATGGCGATTGGCAGCGTGGCATCGGTGTCGTGAAAGACAGGCTCTCCAACGGTTACTTGAGCCTGAAGGTATCCACGACTCGCGTAGAGCTGACGGCCCTCCCAGGCGATCGCCGTCGAATCGAGCCAGACGTTCGATTCGGCGCGATGGGGCGCGACGAGCGCATCGAGTTCGGCGCTCGGCACGGCGCGATTGCCGCTCCATGCGACGATCAGCCTTTTCGTTCGGGGTCCGCGGGCCACCTGCATGGTGACTCGCGCCAGGTCGGGCGTCTCAGCCGAAAAATCGAGCTGCAATGCCGGCCGGTAATAGCCACGCCGGGCGAGTCCTTCGCGCGCGATGCGTTCGAATTCCGTTCGGACGACATCGGCGATCGGCAAGCCGCGCCAGGCATCGTACATGTCATCGATTACCTGGCCAGGAAGCGGATCGCCAATGGTCTCAATGATGGTCTGCGGCCCGCGCTCGATGTCGTAGGCCAGAGAGACGCTCGACCGATCGGCGGCCTCGAGTCGAGTCGGCGTGATGCGGACACGGTGGTAGCCCCGGTCGAGATAGAAGCTCTCCAGCCGGTGGCGATCCTCGATCCACTGCCGGACGTCGAAGCGATCGCCGACAGAGAGCTCGAGCTTTCCCGACAGCTCCGCGGCGCTGAACCCCGGCGCGCCAGTGATCCGGACCGTGTCCACAGTCGTTCGTGGCTCCGTCGCGGCGGCCCGACGTCCCGGGCGAGTTCCACTCGGTATGCCTGGCCCGAAGACCAGCGAGCGGCGGAATTCAAGCGTCCGCGTGCCGTCCTCGACCGACGAGGCGCGGATTTCGTTGCTCGACGTCGGTTTCCAAACCAGCACCCAGGTGACCGAACCGTCTTCGAGGTTGTCGGAATAAATCAGGTCGAACGACGATCCGAGCGACTTCGACACGGTCAGATGCTGAGCCGGACTGACGTCCTTGGACACGAGATCGAGATCCGCGGCACCGATGCGGATCGTGTCGAGGCCGACGAACCTTCCCGCGAAGCCGAGGACGTCGGTTGCGGCTGCCGCGGCCGCGAAATTGTCGTCCGATTGCCTGCTCTGAGTCGTCTGCTCGCCGGCCTGGCCGGTGACGATGAGCGACCGGAGCTCGCGCTCTCCGAGCGGCGGGACCGAGCTGTAGGTGGTTTCGATGCGATCCGGCGTGCCGCTGATGCGGATCGTGACGTCGTAGTCTCCGATCCGGGTATCCCCGACAGCGTCGAGCGTCGGAACGAGCCCGTCGGCTGGAGCGAACCGCACCTGGCTGTCACGGAGCCGATACGACCGTCCGCCAATCGTGATGCGGCCGTCGTTCACGACATCGACGCGTCCGGACAGTGCAGGCGAGTCGACCGTTCCGCCGAGGCGAAGGTCAGGCATCAGTTCCACGGTGCCGATGCTGTTGTCGATCAGAATCGGATCGGTGACCACAAGGCTGATATCCAGCGCCGTTCGCGCCAGCCAGGACGGCTGCGTCGACTCACCCGAGCTGCGGGTCGCCGACGACATCGAGTTCACGAGTTGCAGGATGCGCGTCACCGGCTCGCTGTAGCGGTTAGAAGTGATCTCCACCTTGCCCTGCAGCCGTGCGGCCGGCTCCGCCCGCTGCCACACGAGATCGGCGCCGAGCTGACTGTGCAATCCGCGCGGCACGTCGATCAGGATGTCGCTGGCGACGATCGTCAGGTCGCCGCCTGCTGCGCCGGTCTCGAACGGCAGCTGACCGTCGATTCGGATTGTGCCGCCGTTGACCGCGCCGCCAAGCTTCGTCACCGACAGCCCCTGGTCCGCGAGTCGAACGCGGCCCGACCAGTCCGCAAACAGGATTCGCTGCCCGGGGATCAGCCAGGAAGCATCGCTCAGGGTCACGTCGGACGTGACCCGCTCGGCGCCGGATGGGCCGTGGAGCTCGATATTCCCTTCGACCCGGCCGGTCGCACGACCCGCCAGCAGCGCGCCCAGGATGCCGAGCTCGGTGTCGACGTCCAACCGCAAGTCGGTCTCGACTCCCTTGATGAGACCGAGGTGGCCGCGGCCAGTCACCTTGGAGCCAAGACCGCGCCAGTCGAGGCTCTCGATGGTCAAAGCGCCTTCGGACAGCCGAAAGCGCGTGATGTCAGACTGCGCATACGTCAGGTCGTTTGCGCTCACTTCAGCGCGCTCGAGCCGGAGGTTACCCGCAATGGCTGCCAAATCCGGTCTCGACGCCGACAGCCTCACGGAGAGATCGATGGCGCCGCTAAGACTCTCGATTGGCGCGCGTCCGAAGAGATCGAACAACGCCGGCACATCCAACGACGCCTTGCCTTCGAGCGTGGCCGACGCGTCCGTCGGCTGTTGCGCGATCTGCCAGCCTGAAGGGAGCCACTGATTCAGCCAGTCCAGAGGGACATCGGCTGTGGCGGTGAGCTGGCCTCCGAGCACCGCTCCCGTCGCTTCGCGGACCTCAGCGCGGTGCCCCGTGAGAACTACCGCCGCGCGCACGTCCTCCGCCAGGATGCGATCGCCCTTCGACAACGCCGACAACTTGGCGTTGACGGTGCCAGTCACGGTGAACCCAGCCGGAGACGTCTCGGTTTCGAGATGGCCGGTGAGTCGGCCGGCAGCCGCCACATCGCCACTCTCGCTCAGACGGTTCAACCAGGGCGCGAGCGATTCGAGGTCCCCGTCTACGTCCAGCCGCAGGCTTCCGGTCGATCGATCGGTCGCGAGCGTGCCGCCGAGGCTCATCGCGAGACCGCCGATCGTCATCGCGGTGTTGTCGATCTGCAGGCGGCCGTCGGCCACGCTGGCGCGCATTCCGCGGCTGATCGCGATCGGCACGTCGAATACCGTGGCGTCGATCGGCGCCACGTCCAGCGTGACGGACGTCGTTGGCAGATTTCGCAGATCTCCCTTGAAGGCGACCGAGCTCGAGACGCGCCCGCGAACCGCGCCAGCGTCGGCAGCCGCGAGTCCAGCCATCGCGAGCAGTGCATCGAGGTCGCACTCCGCGACTGTTCCCTGGCCGTCGAAGCTGTTCGGTTCCTCGATGCTGATTTCGGCATTGAGCGTCGTCTTGACGTTCGGCGCGCGCGCCTGCACGCGAACAGTACCAGCGGCGAGCGTCAGATCGGCGATAAGGCCGCCAGCTCCGCGGCCATCGATCTCTACCGATCCCATCGTCAGCGTGCCCTCGCCGCCGAGATCCGAGGCTGGCCCTTTCAACACCCCTTCTAACGCTCCGCCTGCCCCGACGACCGTCACTGTGCCGCGGTGACTGATGGTCAGGTCCCTTCCGGTGACGGATGCGTCAACGATGGGATCGCTCAGCGGTCCCGACCAGATTCCTGCGGCGATGAGCGACCCGCCGAGTGTCAGGTCGTTTGGCGCCAGGAAGGCCGCCGACTCGAGCCGGGGCGCCAGCACCCAGAAGGTACCGGTCGATGTCTTCCCGCCGACGTCCACGCCGAACGATGCGTCGACATCCAACGGCGGCGCGCCGGCGAGGGTCAGAGCGCGGCCGACGATCCGCCCGGTCGAACGCACCGCGCCCAGCGTGCCGCCGAACGTGACTTCGACGTCGATAGTACCGGTTGCGGTCGAGGGTTCAATGCTGGCGGCGACGCCGAAGTCCTGCGCTTGACGGAGCACCGCCGGAAGATCCGTCGTTCGCATCACGACGCGTCCGCCGAGCGTCGAGGCTTGCCAGCGCCGCGAGTCGAGGCCGATGTCGGCAACGGCGGCGAGGCCCAGCACGCTCGTGTCGTGAGGGGACGCCTCCACGTGCCAGCGATCGCTCTGACCCGATCCGTGCACGCGAATCGGCGTCATTTTGCCGGACGCGACAACACCAGTCGTCGCGGTGAAGTCGAAGCGCGGGGATGGCGACGTGCCGTCAGCGCGCCATTCGACGACGGCCGCGCCGCTCTTCGCGAGCGTTCCGGCGAGGCGGGCGGCGCCCGGAATCTGAGCCGCGTCGACCTCTGCCCATCGCGCCTCGACACGACTCGTGCCGCGGGCGTCGTTCAGGACGAGCGTGCCGTGAGCTTCAACCGTTCCGCCAGCAACGCCGAGCGTGACGCTATTCAGCGACAACTCGCCGTCGCTGTAACCGCCGGCTGCCCGGATCGGCGTGGCCCGCAGGCCCAACCATGCTAGCGATCGGCTGTCGGTCTCGAAAGTGATCGCGGGCTGGGCGAGTGATCCCGTCACGCGGGCGGTTGCCTCCACGTGTCCCACCGGCCCGGCTTCGTCATTGAACTGGGTCCACCATGACTCGAGGTCCGACGAACAGTTCACGGTGACATCGACAGTGCCCGGGTCGCCAAACGCGATACCGCCGCTCGCGTGCAGTACCGCGCCAGGCCGCGACGCCGTCAGTTCGTGGATGTCCAGGCGCTGGCCTTCGAGATCGAACACGCCCGCCGCAGCCCCGACGTCGATCGTTCGATTACCAGCGGTCACCGCCACGCCGTGCTGTGCCTTGATGTTGGCCGAGACGCGGCCAGTCTCGGCGCTCGTCAGCTGCAACGCGGCGCCGCGAATTACCGCCGAGACCGACGGCTGTTGAAACGAGACGTCGAGATCCTCCACGCGGATCGGTGGCAGCACGAAGCTCACACCGTTCGATTGGTCGCTCGTGACATGCGGCAGGTTATCGGTGCCGTCC
>JBKPSC010000387.1:0-4055 GCA_046734915.1 Acidobacteriota bacterium
CCGATTGTCAGCGAACGCAGGGTCAACGGGGTGACACCAACATCCTGGCTGTCCAGTTCGACGCGGGCACCCGCCGGCGAGGATCGCACGAGCAGGCGTCCTCCATTGGCCGGCACCGCGGCCGGCGACGGTTCGGCGGCATTACGGCGAGCGGCCGCTGGTGTCGATCGCTCGAGGGTCGCCGCCGGTGGACGCGATGATCGTGCCGCAGGCGGCGTCGATGGCCGCGCCACCGGTGGAGGCGTGGATGGCCGCGCTGCCGGCGGCGGTGCGCTGGCCGCCTCTGGCACGGGCCGGGTTTCCGGGGACGGCGCAGGAGCCGCCGTCGGCGCAGCCGGCGCCGGAGCGGCGGCAGCCACGGTGTCTGTCGGCGCGGAATCGGATGCGGCTGCCGGCGCGCCCGCGACTTCCGTGCCTCGGCTCAGTCGATCAGCAAACACGAAGAAGCCAACCGCCACGCCGACGATCAGGCCGACGGTGAGAGCAAGGGTAATCGGCCACACAGCAGAGAGCGCTGTGTCTCGAGGACCCTCGACACGAGTCACCGGAACTTCAGGCGGAGCCGCCGGCCCACGAAACGGGTGCTCCGCGGCGGCGACCGCATGCGGGAGCACAGGTGGCTTGGCGCTGAACGATTCATCGAGCGCGCGCAGATTGAGATCGCGCGCGGTCGCATCGGTCCGATGGGCCGAAGCCTGGAAGGACGGCGGTACCGCAGCGGCGGCGTAGGTCGGCGTCGCCGGCTCCTCGTCTGGTGCATCAGGGACTGCGGGTTCGCGTTCAACCGGGTACTGCTCCAGGTCGCTCGGCGATTCCGACTCCCAGACGGCGTCGTCTACAAGGTCCCGCGGCGCGTCGCCGGGTAGCAGCGTTTCGGGAACTTGTGAGGATGCGTGATCGAGAGGCAATGGTGGCTCGAGCGGTTCGGGCCGCGTCATGAGGCGCGGCCGGGTTGCCGCAATCGCCGGCGATTCGGATGCCGCCGCGTTCTCGGTCGATCGCCTGAGCGCGTCGGCAAACGCCGTCGCACTCTCGTAGCGATCTCCCGGCTGGTCGGCCATCGCTCGGGCGAAAGCCTGCTGAAGACCCGCCAGGTCGGTCACCGCCGGATCTGTCCAACCGTCGAGCACTCGCGCGCCGGCGCCGGCGCTGCGGCGTCCGCTCAGGATCTCGGCGATGAGAACCGCCAGGCTGTACACGTCACCGCGACGATCCCAGGGCTGCCCGGCGATTCGCTCCGGCGCGGTATAGGGTCGCCGAATCGTTGGGCGAAGGCCGAGGCCGGCAAGGGCCTGGGCCACTCCCAGACCGGTCAACCGTGCATCATCGGACGCGAGCAGCACGTCGCGCGGGTGCAGCACGCCATGGAACACGCCGGCTGCGGCTGCGAAGTCGAGGGCGGCGGCGAGTTGCCCGGCGATGCGGACCGCATCCGCTACCGAAGCCCGGCCGAATTCGCGAGTGACCACATCGAGGGAGTCGGCGGCGACAAAGTCCTGGGCGAGATAGACCGACGTGCCAACGAGGCCTGTGGCGAGCGGAGCGGCGATGGCCGCATGGGCAAGATCGGCGTCGATCAATTTCTGCAGCGCGGCGACGAGCTGCGCCGCGCGCTCAGGCGGCAGGTCGAGCTGAAAGAGCTTGACCGCCACGAGCCGATCCTGTTCGGGATCGTAGGCTCGAAACACCGCGCCCAGCGCGCCGGCGCCAATCTGGTGTAGCACGCGAAACGGACCGAACGCGTCAGGAGGCGCGGCGCCGGCCGCTTCAGGGTGCAGCGGGGTACTCCTCAAGGAAGGCAGCTGAATCGTAACACTGAACCATCACGCGTTCAATCGGTTACAGCGTCTTTTCAGCTCGCGTGTTGACAGTCCGCGAGGCGCTTTGAAATAGTAAGCATCCGGTGCCGGTCAACTCCTCAGAACTTACTGCCACGTCTGGCGACGTGCCGGCACGAGTCGCGGTAGATCTCCGGCGCTTCCCCTGGATCCGCCGCCTCGCCGCCGACTACGCATACGATTTCAATGCCGTCGCCCGCTTCTTCTCGGGCGACCCGGCCGACCGTCAAGCCTGGGCGCATGTCATCGCGCGCACGCAAGCGCACCCGCGACAGGCGGCTGAGGTCGCTCGCGTTCTCGCCGGTCAGCAACAGCGCCGCGGGGCGCCCGAGCCGGCGCGCGCGGCAGCACGTCTGCTGGCTGATGCAAGAACGGTCGCCGTTGTCACGGGTCAGCAGGCGGGATTGTTTGGCGGTCCGCTCTTCACGCTGCTCAAAGCCCTGACTGCGCTCAAGCTGGCCAGACGTGTCTCGCATGAGCACGGCGTCCCGTGTGTCGCGATCTTCTGGATCGACGCCGAGGACCACGACTGGGACGAGGTTCGATCGTGTACGGTTTTCGACGCCGCGCTGAATCCGCAACCCGTCTCGTTGCCGGCTCATCCGGGTGACGAGCCGGCCCCCGTCGCGACCGTCCGGCTCGACGCCACCATCACAACGGCCCTCCGGCAGCTTGAAGCAATCCTTCCAGAGACTGGGTTCCGCGCTGAACTGCTCGACATGCTGGGCCGCGCCTACAAGCCCGGCGCTGGCGTGGCGGACGCGTTCGGCGTGCTTCTCGAGCAGGTGTTGGGCCCCCGTGGGCTCGTGGTGTACGACTCATCCGATCCGGCCGCGAAGCCGCTGGTCAGCCGCGTTTTCGCGCGCGAGCTGTCGGCGCCGGGCGAAACCGCGCGCCGGGCCGCGGCCGCCGGATCCGATCTTGTCGCGCGCGGGTATCACGCCCAGGTTCACTCGCAGCACGACACGCTGGCGCTCTTCCACCTGGGCCAGGGTCGACGGTCGATTCGTCAGCAGGACGGCCACTTCGTCGTCGGGGGTGAACCCGTGGCGACCGACGCGCTGGAGCGGGAAGCCGTCGATCAGCCTGCGGGCTTCAGCCCGAACGTCCTGCTGCGGCCGATCGTGCAGGACACGCTCTTCCCCACCGTCTGCTACGTGGCCGGCCCGAACGAGCTCGCGTACCTCGGCCAGCTGCGCGGGGTCTACGAACACTTCGACGTCCCGATGCCGCTGATGTTTCCGCGGGCGACAGCCACGCTTCTGGACTCAGCGGCCATGCGGTTCCTCGCCAAATACGACGTGGCGATCGAGAGCCTGCAGGCCCAGGACGAAGCCGCACTGAACGATCTGCTCAAGGCGCAGATTCCAGAATCGGTCGAACAGGTCTTTGCCGACGCGTCGCTCGCCATCGACTCCCAGATGTCGCGGCTCGTCGAAGCCATTCCTGTGATTGATCCGACGCTCGAGCACACGGCCCGATCGACGCTGGCGCGCATGCAGCATGATCTGCAAACGCTGCACGGCAAGATGATCTCTGCGGCCAAGCGGCGCGATGAGACGCTTCGGCGGCAGTTCAACCGCACGCGGGCGCTGGCCTTTCCGAACGGGCATGCGCAGGAGCGGACCATCGCCTTCATCTCGTTCCTCAATCAATACGGTCCCTCGCTCGTCGATCGTCTGGACGCCGAGCTGCCGCTCGACCTCGGATCGCACTGGATCATCACCGTCTGACGCTCGGAATTGCAGGAGGGGCGATTGCAGGATTGCCGGAATGAAGGCAGAAGTGGTCGCCTTCGTGAACGGCACCCAGCCTTCCGGCAAGACTTTCTGCAATCCTGCAATCCCGCCGTACTACAATTGCTGTGATGCAGCGTAAGGCGGCCTGGCGCGGTGTACGAATCCGCGTGGCGGCCATCTGGCGTGGCAAGTGGGCGCGGGTCACGGCGGCGGTGTTGTCGGTGCCGGTCGTCGTCTTCTGCTTCGCCATCGGCTACTACTACGTCACGTTTGCCAGAGTCATCGATCAGCGCCTTCACGGCGAACGCGAGCGCGTGCTGCCGCGCGTGTTCGCTCGGCCGCTCGAACTGCGCCGCGGACAGTCGCTCACCGACCATCAGCTCATCGATCGATTGAACGATCTCGGGTATGCCGAGCGCCTCGAACCCGGGAAGCCGGGCGAGTTCGCGGTCGCCAACGGGATCGTGTCGATCATGGG
>JBKPSC010000388.1:0-5106 GCA_046734915.1 Acidobacteriota bacterium
AGGACACCCTCGTCGCTCAGCGCGTCGGCACTGCGGACGAACTGTTCGATCGCCTTGTCGGTTTTGCCAGAGCGGACATACAAATCGCCGACGATGTTGGCGGTGTTCCAGTCATGCGGCTGTTCGTCGACGATCCGGACGTACTCCGTGATCGCCTGATCGAGCTTGCCCTGCCGAAGCAGCTTCTCGGCACTGCGCAGTGTGGCGGCGCGATCGATCGGCACGGCGGTGGGTGTTCAGTCCAATGAGTCGAAGAGCGTCGGCGGCCGGAATGACCGTCGGTGCGCATCCGAGTACCCGTAGCGCGCAACGGCATGCAGATGGTCGGCCGTCGCGTACCCTTTGTGTCGGTCGAAGCCGTACCGCGGATCAGTGCCGTGCAGTTCCGTCATCTGCCGGTCACGAATGACTTTCGCGACGATCGAGGCGGCTGCAATCGCGGCGCAGCGGCGGTCGCCTTGCCGCACGCCCTGCTGCACCATCGGCAGGTCGGGCACGCGAAAGGCGTCGACGAGGACGACGTCGGGCAGCGGCGTCAGGACGAGAATCGCGCGCTGCATGGCGCGCAGCGACGCCTGGTGGATGTTGATGCGGTCGATCTCGCGCGGGTCGGCAGCGGCCACGCCCCACGCGATAGCGCTGCGCAGGATCTTCTGGAAGAGACGCTCCCGCTCAGCTGCCGTGGCCAGCTTGGAATCGCAGACGCCAGGGATGTGGCGGTCGGGATGCAACACGACGGCGGCCGCGACCACCGGGCCCGCAAGACAGCCGCGGCCCACTTCGTCGACGCCCGCGACGTAGGTGAACCCGCCGCGCCGCAGCGAGTTTTCGAGGGTACGAAACGCAGTAACGCGGCCCACGGGGTACTTACGCTGGTCAGTTCGGGGTTCTGCGGTTCTGGGTCCTGGGTTCCCAGTTCCGTGGTTCTAGGTTCCGTGATTCTGGCTTCACGGTTCGGCGTTCTTGGTTCGTCTGAGAACCCGGAGGGACGGCTAGCTCAAAATCGAGAACCCGGAACTGACAGGGCTTTAGACGCCTTACTGTTTGCTGTCCGGGCGGGCGGCATCGCGCATGCGCGCGGCCTTGCCCTTCAGCTCGCGCAGGTAGTACAGCTTCGCTCGCCGTACCTTCGCCGAACGCATGACCTCGACCTTCTGAATGGTTGGCGAGTGCAGCGGGAAGATGCGCTCGACGCCCTGACCGAACGACACCTTCCGCACGGTGAACGACGCGCGCGTGCCGCCGCGGTGCAGGCCGATCACGACGCCCTCGAACACCTGAATTCGCTCTTTGTCGCCTTCGCGCACCTTGACGTGCACGCGAACCGTATCGCCTGACTTCATTGCCGGCCGGGTGGTCAGCTGCGACTTCTCGACCTGATCAATGGCGCCCATGTTGCTCTCCTTTATCGCGGTCTGCGACCAGCTCGCGCAGAATCTCCCGCTCTTCGTCGTCCAATTCAGCGGCGTCCAGTAAATCCGGCCGCCGCACCAGCGTGCGCGCAATCGCTTCGCGTTTGCGCCAGCGCCGGATTGCCGCGTGATTCCCCGACAACAGCACGTCGGGCACCTTGCGGCCCTCGTCTCCACCCGGCAGCTCCGCCGGACGGGTGTAATGCGGGAAGTCCAACAGCCCGCGACTGAACGACTCGTCGGCGACCGACTGCTCGTCGCCGACGACTCCCGGGATCAGCCGCGCCACCGCGTCGACGATGACCAGCGCCGGCAGCTCGCCGCCGCTCAGCACGTAGTCGCCAATCGAGATCTCGTCGTCGACCCGAGCCCTGACCCGTTCGTCGATGCCCTCGTATCGACCGCAGAGGATCGCGACGTGCGGGCGTCCGCTCAATTCCCGGACAACGTCCTGCGTCAGCCGCCGTCCCTGCGGCGACGTCAGCAGAACCCACGGCCGCGATTCCCCAGCTTCGGCGATCGTCTCGAGCGCCCGCAGCAGCGGCTCAGGCTTCATTACCATTCCGGGCCCGCCGCCGTACGGCACGTCGTCAACCACCCGGTGCCGGTCGGTGGTGTAGGCCCTGAGATCGTGCACACGAACCGTCAACGTCCCGCACTCAATCGCCCGGCCCACTACCCCGGCCCCGAGCGCGTGCCCGACCATCGCCGGAAAGATCGTGACGATGTCGAACGTCATGTCCGCCCTGAACGCCGTCGGCGTTTCGCGTTCAGCTCGAGCAGCCCGTCTGGCGGATCGATCACGATCCGTCGGTCGCCGGGCTCAATCGACACGCAGATGTCGAGAGCCAGCGGGACCAGCACCTCACCGGTGGGCGAGTCGACGACCAGCCGACTGCCCGTCATGGTCCCCTCGACCTCCCGCACGGTGCCCACGCGAACACCGTCGCGCGTCATCATCTCGCAGCCGACCAAGTCGTGCCGGTAAAACGTATCCGCCGGCAGTGCCGCCAGCCACGCCGTCGGCACTCTCAGCTCGGCGCCGGCGTATGCCTGCGCCGTCGTCATGTCGTTTACACCAGCGAACCCAACGACCGGACGGCCCTGCTGAAACCGCACGTCGGCAATCGTCAGACGCTCCACGGCGTTGTCCCGCCGGGTAAAGAGCGTCGCGTCGGGCCGGAACCGCTCCTCGGGAAAGTCGGTTTCGAGGTTCACGATCACCCGGCCACGAATCCCGTGCGGGCGGGCCACCCGGCCGACCACGGCCATCTCGTCCCACTCCGCATCCCGCTTCATCGCCGGATTTCCCGATGCCAGGATTGCCGGAAGTCATTCCGGGAAGATAGCGCTCTTCTCCGTCTCACTTCCCGCCATTCTGCAATCCTACGATCCTGCACTTGCTAAAGGGCCGGCTTGCCGTCCCTTATCTCGAGCGTGACCTTCTTGCCTTCCTGCTCCCCGGCGCTCGCCGCCAGCGTCCGCAGCGCCGCGGCCGTTCGTCCTTGCCGGCCGATCACCCGGCCAAGCTGCCCCGGCGCGACGTAGAGCTCGACGAGCGTTGTGCCGCGATGCGCCGATTCCGTCACACGGACCTGCTCTGGGTGATCGGTCAGGGCCTGAGCCAGGACCTCGACCACCCGTCGAACACGACTGTCGTCGGCCATGGTCGTTACTCGGCGGCGGGCGGCACCGGCGCGTCTGGCGTCAAATGCCGCGCGATCAACGTTCGAACCGAGTCCGACGGCTGCGCGCCTTTCTTGATCCAGTAGTCGATGCGCTCACGGTCGATTTTCACGACCGCCGGCTTCAATCGCGGATTGTAGTGGCCGAGGATTTCAACGAAGCTGCTGTCGCGCGCAGCGCGCGAATCGGTGACGACGACACGGAAGAACGGGCGCTTCTTGGACCCTGCCCGACGCATGCGGATGACGACCATCGCTCTCTCTCCTGAATTGGCACCTGAGGCTCGGTCCTCACGTCCCTGATTCGCTGTGCATCGCTCCGAGTCCGCAGCGCCCCGCGCCACGTCAGCACAGCAGTCACAATGTCTTAGGTCTTACGTCTTAAGTCTTAGGGCTTACGTCGCGAGTCCCAAGTCTTGTGCCTAAGCTGAGACTTAAGACTTAAGCCCTATTGCTATCCTCGATTCCGTAACATCTCCATCGCCCGCCGGCGCGCAGCCTTGCTGCCGCCGCCGGACAATCCGGCCATCCCGCCGAGCGACTTGAGCATCTTCTGCATCTGCACGAACTGCTTGAGCAGCCGGTTCACTTCTTCGACCGATGTTCCGCTGCCCTTGGCGATGCGCTTCCGCCGGCTGCCGTTGATGATGTGCTGCTTCCGCCGCTCGTCCGGCGTCATCGAATTGATGATCGCCTCGACGCGGTCGATCTGCTTCTCGTCCGGCTTGTTCTCGGCCAGGGCCTTGAGGTTCCCCATGCCGGGCAGCATGCCGATAATCTGCTCGAACGGCCCCATGCGCCGGATGGCCTTCAGCTGATCGCGGAAGTCCTCGAGCGTGAACTCGTTCGATCGGATCTTTTCTTCCAGGCGGGCCGCATCGTCACGATCGATCGCCTGCTCGGCGCGCTCGATGAGCGACAAGACATCGCCCATGCCCAGCACGCGCGACACGACGCGCTCGGCGTGGAACGGCTCGAGATCTTCGAGACGCTCGCCGCTGCCGACGAACGCGATCGGAACGCCGACGACCGAGACGACCGACAGCGCGGCGCCGCCGCGCGCGTCGCCATCGAGCTTGGTCAGCACGACGCCGGTGACACCGACCCGATGATTGAACTCGCCGGCGCTTTTGATCGCATCCTGCCCGGTCATGGCGTCGGCGACGAACAAGAGGTCGGTCGGCGCGGTCACCTCTTTGATCGCGACGAGCTCGGCCATCAACTCGTCGTCGATGTGGAGGCGGCCGGCGGAGTCGACGATGACCGTGTCGAATCCGAGGTTGACCGCCTCAGCCAGAGCGCTCTTGGCGCGCGCCACGGAATCCAGCTGTCCGGCGGGGTCATGCACTCGCACGCCCGCTTTCTGCGCAACCACGTTCAGCTGCTGGATGGCGGCAGGGCGTTTGACGTCGGTGGAAACGAGGAGAGGATGCTTGCCTTGCTTGGTGAGCCACTTCGCAAGTTTGCCGGCGGTGGTCGTCTTGCCGGCACCCTGAAGACCCAGCAGCAGCACGACTCGCGGCCGCCTGCTGCTCGCCGTCAGGCCGCCTTGGGCGTCGCCAAACAGCGCCAGCATCTCGTCGCGGACGATCCTGATGACCTGCTGCGACGGCGACAGGCTCCTGAGAACATCCTGACCCATCGCGCGATCACGGACCCGATCCACGAAAGCCTTGACAACCTTGAAGTTGACGTCCGCCTCGAGGAGCGCGAGCCGGATCTCACGCAAGGCGATCTCGATCGCCTCGGGCGTCAGTCGCGTCTCGCCGCGGAGGTTCTTGAAAACGTCCTGGAGACGTTCACTCAGGGAGTCAAACATGACTGGAGTCAGCGCTAACGTGCTCTAGCGCAAACCCTTATCGTAACGAAGGGGGCTGACGAGGTCAAACGAATAATCTGATGCTTGTCAGTTCCGGTTCTGCGTTCTCGGTGCTGGGTTCTCGCTGAAGCCCGAAACCTGAAGCCCAGAGCCGGCAGAGTGGGTCTTCAGACGCTAGACAACTTATGGC
>JBKPSC010000389.1:0-12579 GCA_046734915.1 Acidobacteriota bacterium
GAGAGCACCGCAGACGGCCTGGCGCCACTCGTCGAGGCGATCGGCGACGCACGACTCGTGCTAATCGGGGAAGCCACACACGGCACACATGACTTCTACCGCACACGCGGGGAGTTGACTAAGGCGTTGATCGCGCGCAAGCGATTCAATCTGGTCGCCGTTGAAGCCGACTGGCCCGATGCCTATCGCGTGAACCGATGGGTACGTCAGGCGTCATCTGAAGCCAGCGCTGAAACGGCCCTCCTCGATTTCACCCGCTTTCCACGATGGATGTGGCGCAACCGGGACGTCGTCGAGTTCCTGGAGTGGCTTCGCACGCATAACCAAATGGTGCCTGCGCCCACACGCGTCGGTTTCTACGGACTCGATTTGTATAGCTTGCACGGGTCGATTGACGCGGTGCTGGCCTACCTCCAGAAGATCGATCCTCCCGCCGCCGAACGGGCGCGCTATCGGTATGGGTGCCTGGAAGACTTCGGAGAGGATCCGCAGGCGTACGGGTACGCCGCCACCATTGGACTGTCGCGCTCATGTGAAGAAGACGTGGTGGCGCAATTGCTGGAACTGCGACGGCGGGCGGCCGACTACGCCAACCGCGACGGCCGAATCGCGGCCGACGACTATTTCTTCGCCGAGCAAAATGCGCGACTCGTCCAGAACGCCGAGCAGTACTACCGCGCGATGTTTGGCGGACGCGTCGAGTCCTGGAATCTCCGCGATACGCACATGAAGGAGACACTCGAGACGCTGCTGACCCACGTGCGCCAGACGAGCGGTGACGCGCGGGCCGTCGTTTGGGCGCACAACTCGCATCTCGGCGATGCACGCGCGACGCAAATGGGCGACATCGGCGAGCTCAATCTCGGACAGCTTGTGCGCCAGGCGCACGGTGACACGGCGTTTCTTGTCGGATTCACCACGCACACCGGCACCGTGACCGCGGCGTCCAACTGGGATGAACCAGCTCAACGCAAACGCGTGCGCCCGTCGATGATCGGCAGTTATGAGCGGCTCTTCCACGATGCCGGCATTAGGCAATTCTGCCTGCTACTCCGAGATGGGCCGGCGCGAGAGGCGTTGAAAGATCCGTGGCTGGAACGAGCAATCGGCGTGATCTATCGTCCGGAGTCCGAGCGCGTGAGTCACTACTTTCGCGCACGGCTGCCCGACCAGTTCGATGCGGTCCTGCACATCGACGAGACGTCAGCGCTGGAGCCATTGGAGCGGTGGGCGCACGACGAGGTGGACCTGCCCGAAACATATCCATCGGGCATTTTGAGCATCTGCACGTGCGAGCCAGCCTGACCTACCGATGCATCTGCGCGGCCGGGGCATGGGCCCTTCAACGCGGAGCACAACTGCTGTCTCTCGAACGGCGAGACGTCGTTGGCGGATCGTCCCTCCTCACCCAAATGACTCGGCCGGCACTGCCGCCGAGTTGAGGTCCTCTAACGCTGAGCTACACCTTGGGCAGTTTGACAGGCGCGTTTCTTTACTGGGCTGTGCGGCGGCGACGCAGCAGTTCAGGAACACCCACGTCCAACGCTCGACGGAACGCCTCTGGGTCGTCGCAGATCAGATCCGCCGCACTCAAAGCCTCATCCGGCCAGAAGCCGCCGCAGCGCAACGCAACAATAGGAAGCGTCGAACGCTTCGCCGCCTGGATGTCGTACGGCGTGTCGCCGATCATAAACGCGTCGTCCGCAGGCAACCCGACCCGTCTCAAGGCCGCGTGAATCACGTCGGGGGCCGGTTTCGAGTGCGGGACTTCTTCCTTCGGCACGTCGACGTCGATGAGGTCGTTAACACCTGCCGCGCGCAGAAGCGACAGACGCTCGTCGTCTCCGGCGGATGTCGCGGTGACCAGCCGCATTCCGATCTCCGTTAGCCGTTGCAACAGGTCGCGCGCGCCGCGCGTCGGCGTCAAACTTGGCAGAACCCGCGCGAAAAACTGACGTTTCGTTTCCTGGATCTCGAGCCCGTGTCGAGATCCGTGGTCGACGTTGGCGACCGTTGTGAGCAGACGGTCGCTCCCCATGCCGATGCATCGCCGCACCTGATGAAAGGCGACAGTGTGCCCGTGCGCGCGGAGAGCATCCGTCCAGGCCTGCGCATGCGCATCATTGCTATCGATGAGCGTCCCGTCGATGTCGAGCAGCGCGCCGTTCCGAACCTGTTCGCGAGTGACCATAAGCGTCACGTTGGATCCAATGTACATGCCGGATGGCTCAGATGCGGCATTGCCTGCTTCGTCCGTGAAGCATTGCGAATCTCGGCACCGCTCGTCGGGTGGTCGGGCTAGAACGACGAGTCGTGAAAGGGCCGCTTCTAGTGAAAGGGCCGCTTCTATCTGAAGGCCGTCTCCTCAGCAGCAGGTTCCGGCCACTACGCCAGGGCAAGTTCTATCGCCTGCCGGAGGCATCTCCACCCGCTGAGGCCGAGACCGGCCGCGCGTTTTTGTCATGGCGGTGAAGGCCAGCGCTTTCTGACGCTTTCTGACGCACAGAAGCGACTTGGCGCCGAACATTCCGATTGAGCTGCCACGTCTGCGGTTCCTGGCGGCGCTGCCTCACGGCTGGTCGGGGCTGTTTCCAGCGGATCTACCGGATAATCCGTTGCGACCAACTTCAGCGATGCACCAATCTGAGTTGCGGCGCCCGCCGCTATCTCATAAATATGGAAGCCCGAGAACTTTCCGACCCGGGCATCCCACTGCATCGCCGGCCTGGTTAGGGGCGATAGTCGGGCGTGGCTTCGGATGTCTTGACCACGTCACGGCCACCGGTGGCTTCGAGAATCTCCTTCGCTCGTTTGGCCCACGTGTTGTCGTCGCAGTGTGTGTGCCAGCAGCATCAAAATGCCGCGCCGAGGGTCCGGCGAAGGTCATCTCCGACATACCAAATTCATTTCGCTGCGAGACGACAACCCGGCACGCTCTGTGCGGCGGGAGTAGTCGACCGGAAACCTCTCACTCGTCCTCCGTTTGCCCTCCCGCGCAGAGTCGCGGTTCGAAGTGTTGCGGCTGCGCCCCTTTTCTACGAGCTCTATAGATCGCGACACGCAGTTAGCCCGGCGCGTGACCGGCGATCACGCGCTCACGGAGCTCCCACGCGTTCTCGATGGCGGCGCCGCTTGCGGTGTTATCGAACACACACCACACCTGCTCAGCAGTCGTTCTGTCGAGAGTTGCTGCGAGTGTCACGATGGCGTTCTCGTCGTAGCGTGACCAGTACGGCCGCGGTGAGCCGTGCAACCGAAAATACGCCATGCGCGACCAGCCGGCCGGAATTGTCGACTCCGGCACCGGTGGAGGGTCAGCGGCAACACGCGAGATTTGATAACGCGCCAGGAGCGCGTCTACAAGCGGCGAGAACCAGGTTGCGTGCCTCGGCTCGCAGACGATCGCCCCAGCGTACACACGACGCACCATATTCAGGAACCGCGTCACCACCGGGCCGTCAAAGGTCAGCGACGGCGGCAACTGGAGGAGCAGCGGTCCCCGTTTTTCAGCCAAGCCGTCCGTTTGCGCTAGAAACGCGATGAAGGGCTCGCGCGCGCGCTGCAGCTTCAGGTCGTGAGTAATCGCGCGCGGGATCTTCACCGCGAACCGAAACGCGGGAGGCGTGCTCGCACACCACTTTGCGTATGTCGTGGGGGCATGTGGCCGGTGGAACGACGAATTGATCTCTGCGCAATCGAACCGGCGTGAATATCGCTCGAGATGTGTTCCAGGCGAATCGAAGCGCGACATGGCCGCGCGCGGAATCGACCAACCAGCCGTCCCGACTCGGATGTCCGCGGCGCTAGCCACTACGCTACGCGCCTGACGGCCCCGTTGCCTGGGCGACGATTGGGTTGCCTATAGTGGGAAACTGAATCATGGCCCGATCGCCACGCCTCTTCGAGCACGATCTGCCTCCAGGATTGCACTACCGCGATGACTTCATCACGGACTCCGAAGAGCGAGAGTTGCTCGACGCCATTGCCGGCATCGCCTTCGCGGACTTCGAAATGCGCGGCGTCGTCGCACGGCGGCGTGTCGCATTCTTTGGCCAATCGTACGACCGCATGACGGCAGAGCCGCTTCCCTCGTTCTTGTTGTCGTTGCGCGCCAGCGTGGCTCAATGGGCTAATGTCGAGGCCGATTCGTTTGCGATGGCACTCATCAACGAGTATCGGCCCGGCTCGCCCATCGGCTGGCATCGCGACGCTCCCCAGTACGACATCGTCGCCGGCATTTCCCTGCTGTCGCCATGCCGCATGAAGTTCCGTCCGTACCGTTCTTCCGCCGCGACAGAGCTGCGGTCGGTCCGGCGCTCGGCGACACACGAGATCGTACTGGCGCGGCGTTCGGCCTATCTCATGACGCGCGAGTCCCGCACGGCGTATGAACATCACATTCCTCCCGTCACCGAATTGCGCTACTCGGTGACGTTCCGCACACTCCGGTGATCGCTGTCAGATAGACGCGTCGGCGGCCATGCGACGACGTCTTGACGCCGTGCAAAGTGCACAAGCGGCGGGGAGCCGCTGACTGTCAGCTGACTCGCTGCGGCCATCGTGTTGTTGGTGATCGTCGCGCGTGCCTGTTGCAGGGACCATGGCCGGTGGTGAATCTCCAGACGGTACGGATGGCCTCGACGGTCGTAGTGATAGAGGCAGTAGCGCTCCGTCAGGAAGTATTCGAGCGAACCCTCCGACGGGGCGAAGGACTCGCCCGCAGGTTCGTAGACTGCCTCGAACGCCGCATGGCCTGTTCGGCGTGCACTCTGATAGTGCACGGCGGCATCACGGCGGCCGACACTCAGCGCGGCGGCATGGTAAGGCAGGTTGAGGAGTGCCCGCGCCGCAGCGACCGCGAGCCGCCGGCCGGCGTCCAGGCTGAAGAAGTACACACCGGGTTGATTCCCCACGCGGACATAGGTGCGAACATTCAGTTCCGGGAATGTCGACAGCCACGGCAGAGACGGCGCCGCCCGGACACCGACGTTGGTCATGTAGAACGGCACCACGCCCAGCCAAGCCTCGCCGTCGAAGAGATCAAGTTCGAAGGCGTTCGGAACCGCGCTCCGCACCTGAGACGCGTCTACCGGCCAATGTGCAAACAGGAGGTGGTGCCATGACTGGGTCATGAGCCATGGCGTCCTCGGCATCGGCCACGGGCGGTGCGTGGTACTCTCGACGATGGAGCGATCGAATCGGTCACTCACCCTCGACGCTCGGACGATGGATGCGCCAGCCAGGCCAGAAGCCGGTCGAGCGGCCAACAGTTCACGATGCGCTCGGCGGGAATGCTCGCGAGACGCGCATGTGCGAGCGCCGTCTCGGCATATGACAGCTGCTTGGTGGTGTGCGCATCGCTGTCAAGCGCGAAGAGACACCCTGCCGCCAGGGCGTCAGCCGCCAACGCGTAATCGAGATCCTGCCGTGCGGGATCGCCATCGATCTCGATCGCCACGCGTCGCTCAGCCGCGGATGCGAAAACCGCGTGCCAATCGGCGATGACACCGGCGCGCGAGCCAGTAATCCGACCGCGCGGGTGCGCCAGGATCCGAACGATCGGGTGCGCGACGGCCGCGAGCATGCGGGCCGTCTGATCTTCACTCCTTCGCAAACGCGAATGCGGCGCCGCCAAGACCACGTCGAAGGTGGCGGCCTCGTCGTCAGTGAGATCCAACAGGCCAGCGGCATCGATGTTCGCTTCAATGCCCTGCAACAGTCGGAATTGCCGGCCGCACCGGGTGTTGACCTCGTCGATGGCCTTTCGCTGCTGGACAGCTTCGGCCATTGACATCCCGCCGGCAATCTTCAGTCCGTATGAATGGTCCGTGACTGCCGAGTATTGATAGCCGCGCTCGACACACGCATCCGCGATGTCCTGCACCGTCGGGGAGCCGTCACTCCATTCGGAATGCATTTGTAGGTCGCCGCGGTACTGCTCAACGGCAGGACCCGCAAAACCGGGATCCGCGAGCACTCGTCGGACTTCTGCCCGGCTGAGAAAATGGCGTCGCAACTGGCGGCGCCGGTCAATGTCTCCGCGCCGGCCGCTGCTTTCAACCGCCTGTTCAACCGTCGGCGAGTCCCCGGTCTCCAGCACTTCGCGGATAACCCGTGCGGAGCCAGGCCCAATGCCGGAAATCTTGGGCCACACGCCATCAGGACCCACCAGTTCGGTCAGCGGCGTATCGAGCGCGAAGATTGCCGCCGCAGCCCGCTTGTATCCGAACATTTTCTGCTGCGACGTCTGCGCGAATGCCAGATCGCGCAGGTAACCGCCGACCACGGCATTGACGTCTGCGTAGATTCGGGGGTCGTGCACCGCCATCCCACCTATCTCCGAGTGGGTCATGCACGCGGCACTGGGCGTTGATAGGCCCCACGTGCCAGGAGGAACCCGATCAGGCTGAACCCGACGCCGCCGACCGCCAGGAAGGCCCAGTCGTACGCCGCGATATGGAACGGCATGTCTCGGACCTGATGGATGTTCAACAGGTGGTGATCAATCACTCCCTCAACGAGGTTGAAGAGACCCCAGCCAAACATCATCTGTCGGATCAGAACGGAGAGACGCTGAGGACTTCGTCCAGCCACTCCATCGGCCCGGAGCATCAGAACGCCGATCAGTGTCAGGATGAGTGTGGCGGTATGAAACATTCCGTCCCAGACATGTTCTGGGCCATCGCGTCCATCGTGTTCGGCGGGAGCACCGCTGAACCCATGTTGTGCCACTGCAGGATCTGATGCAGGGTGATGCCGTCGACGAGTCCGCCAAGTCCTAACCCCAGCACGATGCCGGCCAGGCGCATGCGTATGTCTCATCTCTCGACACCATCTGGCGCAAAGATGGCCGGCAAGAACCACGGGCGAATTTGTCATCGTCCCGTTTCGGCATGCGGTGCGTGCTCAGGTTTGGATTCGGGTGACCACCGTTGTCGAAGGTACACGGCGAGCCACACCATCGACGCGATGGCGAGGAACTCGCTCTGCCAGTTCTGAAACGACTCGAACCAGAAGCGAGACGAGGTGACGTAATCGGCGAACGTTGGCTGCGACTGATGGTGCAGCACTTCTTCGGCGGCATAGTCCGCGAAGCCGCCGAGGGCATGGCCGATCCACGACAGAAAGAACAGCAGAATGAATGCGAGCCCCAGTGAATGCTCATAGAGCCGGAGGATCCAGCCACCCTGCCTGACTGGCCACGGAGCCTCCGGATCATCCCCAAAGTCACGAGGGTCCGCGTCCACGAGTTCCTTTACGCCCGGGCGCCTCGATTCTGGCGATCCCTTCTGCACGAGCCACGTCGTCAGCAAGACGAACACGGCCATTTGCAGGAATTCGCTCTCCCAGTTTTCAAAGAGCGCTTCCCACGGATGCCCAGTCGCAAGGTAGTCGCTCATGGTCACGAGTGACTCGCCGTGCTCGTGTTGTGTCGCGTTGTACTCGTACAGGCCCGTGACCATCTGTGCGGCCAAGAACACGAGAAACATGCCCATCAGCACCAGCGTTAAAGCGCGATCGCGAAACCATTCCACATGGACCTCTTTCACTCGTCGACTGCGGCGCTGGTTCGCCGCGTCCCACCTCGGCGGATGGGAGCGTCCGCGTCGAACGTCGCCGGGACGAGCAAGCGCCGATGCTGCTCGATGGTCTCCCACTGCCGGACCGCATCCGCTTCCAGTTCGACAAAGCTCCGACGACCCGGCGGGTGCGGAAGCGCGACCAGCACCTGGGCGGCTCGCCAAAGGCATCGTTTACCCTGCACGCCGATCGCGAGCGCCTCCAGCGTCCGGAACAGCGACAGATCGCCTGGCGCGCCGCCGGCCACGACGCGCAGGGCACTGCCGGTCGCGCGAGCTGCGAGTCGCTTGGGCGACCGCGAGGTGTACCCGAGTTCAGCCAGGATGCCCTCAACGACGGCGCGGTCGTCGCGAAACTGTTCGTACAGCGATCCGAAGAGGACGCCCTCAGGACTTCCGCGATATGCATCTCGAAGACTCTGGACCATGTGGATGGCCGCATCTGCGCCCGCTAGGTGTTCGCGCAGGTAGGTTGCGAAGGCCTTTCGCGTGTCACTCGCCTCGTCGCTTTGGCCGCGCGTCGAGCGTCGAAGTGCGACGAACGCGATCGTCAGGCCGAGCGCACCCAGGACGCCGAGAATGGGGGCCACATGACCCCGCGTGCTGTCGTCCTGATCTCGAACCATGGTTGTCGCTCCTCCCGCTTGCTGACTCTTTCAGGCGACGCCTTGCGCGACACCCTCGGCGCGAATCGCCGTGCCACGACAGTTGTCACATACACCGCACCGGTCCACACGAGTTTCGCCGAGAGCTTCGAGCAGCACTGCCGTGCGGCAGAGAGCCGTCTGGGCGTACACGACCATCTGTTCGAGTTTGGTTTGATCGCGCTGGCGGCGCTCGTCGTACGCCGCCGCCACCGGTTCCATGGAGTCGACGAAAAGTCGGGGTGTTACCTCGAAGCGCGGCCCGCGTCGCTCACGAATCAGGCCGGCTTGCTTCAGAACCGCCAGCATGACGCGAGTCTTTCCCGCACTGATCGCAGGTGTCGCCGACCGGATGTCGTCGAAGCTGAGCGTCCGGCCCTCGCTGATCGGCCGCAGCCCGTCGATGAGGCTGGTGAAGTCCGCGGCGGTCGGATATCGCCCCGCCATGAAGAATGTTTGAAGGGCCCGATCCGCGCGCTGAAACAGCAAGATGCACCGCGCCGGCAGGCCATCGCGCCCCGCGCGGCCGGATTCCTGCGAGTACACATCGAGAGAGGCTGGCAGGTCGTAATGGATGACGGTCCTGATATCGGGTCTGTCGATCCCCATGCCAAAGGCGTTGGTGGCGACGATGAGTGGCACGCCGCCATTCATGAAGGCGTCCTGCGCGGCGGCACGATCGGTCGCGCGCATCCGGCCGTGATACGAGACCGCCGAGACGCCTTCCTGCCGCAGCAGTGCGTAAATCTGCTCGACGTGCTTAACCGTCCCCGCGTAGACGATTGCGGCACCATCCAACCCACGAACGATTTCGACCAGCTGCCGTTGCTTGTCGGTGTCGTTGGTGACGGGACGCACGAGGTACGACAAATTGGGGCGATGCGCGCCCGTGTTCACAATGTGCAGCTGCCCCAAGTTCAGTTGCTCGCTGATGTCGTCGATCACTTCTGAAGGCGCGGTCGCGGTCAATGCGAGGACCGTCGGCTCACCCAACGCGCGCATCGCGCCGAGTGCTTCCAGATACGCCGGCCGAAAATCGTGTCCCCACTGCGTGATGCAATGTGCCTCATCGATGACGAGGAGGTCGACGTGCGCTGAGGCCAAGAGTGTCCGGAACTGTTCGGAGGCCAGTTGTTCCGGAGTCGTGAACACGAACTCGACCGTCCGCCGTCCGATCTTCTTTTGCGCTCGGCGCACCTCATCTCGAGGGATCGCGCTGTTGACCTGTACGGACGCAATGCCGAGATCGGACATCTTCTCGAACTGGTCCTGCATAAGCGCGATGAGAGGCGAGACCACCACAGTCATGCCAGGCATCAGCATCGCCGGCACTTGGTAGCATAACGACTTACCAGCCCCCGTGGGCATGATGGCGAGAGTGTGTGTGCCAGCCAGCACGGCGTCGATGACCGCCTGCTGTCCAGGTCGAAGACCGGAGAGTCCAAACACCTTCTTCACGATGTGGGCGATTCGACGACGTCTGTCGGTCGCGCTCACGGCCGTCCCGCCTTCGGCGTCCGGCTTCGCCCGTGAAACCGCAGCCGAGTCGACGGCGCAACTTGGCCCTTCATCACCGACGCGATTTGCTGAAGCGCATGCTCGTTGGCAGCGACCGTATTCGATACGATGCAGTCGGCGGGTGCATACACCTTCAGCTCTCGCATATGCGCGTCGTTGGCCGTAAACAGGACGCAGATGTTGCCGGCGATGCCTGTCAGAATCACGCGACGGGTACGGAGGCTGCCCAGCAGGGTGTCAAGAGTCGTGTCGAAGAACCCGGAGTGTTTGGGCTTCAGGACGAAATAGTCCCGCGCGGTCGGCCTGAGACGGTGGGAGACCAAGCGACCGGGCGAGGTGCGCGCCGTGCAGTGCGCCACCGTCTGGCGAAAATCCGAACGCCATTGTCCGAAGTTGTCATTGACGTAGATCACGGGCACACCTGCCGCGGCGGCGCGACGCTTGAGCACCGCGAGACGCCGCGCCATCGGCTCCGCTTGGGCGACGAGCGCCTCGGAGCCAGGGAATGCCAGGTCGTTGATCACGTCAATGAGCAGGAGCGCCGTGCCGGCGACCGGCAGCGAGAGTGTCGGCGTTCGGCGGTTCGATCGGCCGGAGGTTGGAGGTGCCCATCGGGTCATCGGCGCGCACGCCTACGAGTTGGCTTTCTTGGCGGAACCAGGCTCAGCCATCCGGCGGTGTTGCTCCGCCAGTACGCCGGCCGGCGTCACGTTGGCAATCGCTGACTGCAGTTTGTTCTTCCAACCGCTGACGACATCGCCATCGCCGCGCATCATGGCGTCGAAGCCGACGCGCGCTACATCCGCGGGATCGTCCTTCTTTCCCTGTCCCACCTTGGTATCGAGCATGTCGGCGCGCTCGAAGAAGTCGCTCTCCGTCGCCCCTGGCATGAGGCACGTGACGGTGACGCCGGTGTTTTTCAGTTCCGCGCGCAGGGCAAACGAGAACGAATCGACGAACGCCTTGGTCCCGTTGTAGACCGCTTGGTACGTACCGGGCATGAAGCCAGCGATGGATCCCGTCAGCAGGATGCGCCCCTCACCGCGGTTCCGCATCGTCCGCCCGACCAGTTGCACCAGGTACACCGTGCCGGTGACATTCGTGTCGATGACGTGCCGTACGTCCTTGAAATCCTGATCGAGGAAGGCACGGCCCAGGCCATGGCCGGCATTGGCCAGCAGGGCGTCGACCGATCGACCCGCTGCGGCGGCCCACAGTCGATCAACGCCGTCCGTTGTCGAGAGATCGGCTTCGACCACGGTGACGTCGGCGCCAAGATCGCGGAAGCGATCGGCGGCTTGGTGAATCTCCGGTCGATCGGCCGCGACCAACAGGTCAAAGCCGTGTTCCGCGCACAACGCCGCCAGCTCGAGTCCAATGCCCGCCGATGCGCCTGTGACGATTGCGAATGGTTTGCTCATGGATTTCCTTCGTCCAGCATGTCCACCGGTACCGCGCGCACGTGAATGGTGTCCTGGCCGAAACGCTCCGCCAGCGTGGCGGCATACGTGCGCCACCAACCCCGGTCGAACGAGTCCGTCACGACTTCCACCATGACGACGTCGTCATGCTCGGCGTGGCCGTCAGGAGCGGTCCACAGTCCCTTTGCTGGGGACCGCAGGTACGCCGTGAGACCGCGGAAGCGTTCCGCCAGCTCGGCGCGAGTTTGCGCGAGCGGCGCCAGGCTATCAGCAGGCGTCGCCCCGTTCGTTGGTAACAACACCTGAATCAGCACCATGGCGCCTCGGCTCCGCACTGTTACCGACGACCGCTCTTCGCCGAGCTCTTGCGGGCACCGCCAGCAGTGGCCGCCTCGGGTTCCTCGTCTTCTTCACTGTGCGCCGCATCGGCCGCACTCTGATTAATCCCGCCTTCAGCCAGTCCCGACAGCTTCTTGTCGGCAGCCTTCTCTTCGTCAAGCGTCTGTTGCAACAGATTGGCGGCTTCGGTGTGCCCCATGGCCTGCGCCCACGCGACGAGCGTGCCGTAGGCGGCCATCTCGTAGTGTTCCGCGCGCTGGCCGGCCGCAATCAGGCAGGCGTCCATCGTGGTGTCATCGAAGTCTTCTTCCATGATCGATTTGCCTTCTTCGATGATGCCGGCGATGCCATCGCAGTGCTTGCCGCGTACCTTTTCGCCCAGGCTCTCAAAGACTTGTTCCAACCGTTCAATCTGACCCAGGGTCTCCTCGAGATGGCTCTCGAACGCCTGGCGCAGCTTGGCGTTGGACGACGCTTTCGCTAACTTGGGCAGCGCCTTCGTTAGCTGCTTCTCGGCGTCGTACGTGTCCCGCAGTTCGTCAATGAATGCGTCGTGGAGCGTGCCTGCTTCAGCCATGTTGTCTCTCCTTGTGTGGTTGATGTTGATGTCCGACGCTACACGCGCGGCGGATCCGTTTCGCGTTCGAAGTGCCGATGCTTGCCGATGGCCGCGATGAACGCGGTGATGCCGGCGGAATCGTCGCCTTCCACCAGGAGCAGGCCCGGGTCCGCGTGGCCTGAGACCAGCGTTTCAGGAATGCCGGCCTTCTGAAGCACACCCGTGGCCGACCCAATCGCCAGGATCGGCTTGCAGTGCCGGTATTGATCCTTGATGAATTCGAGCACCCGTCCGTCGATCCCCAGCTGTTCGACCGCATCGTCGCCATCCGGAATGACGACCGCATCCCACAGCACCGAGGGCATCGTCTCGACGGTCGCGTCCACCTGGCGTGCACCGCCGGTCATCGTCACCTCACCGAGGCGGGCTCCGACAAAGCGGGGGACCGCGCCGGCCGCGAGCAACTCACCGGCAAGCGCCTCCAGCGACTGACTCTCGGCGCCATCGGCGACCAGGAT
>JBKPSC010000390.1:0-5636 GCA_046734915.1 Acidobacteriota bacterium
ACTGCGACTCCAATGGTCGAAAACAGCGAGACTCGGGAAATAGAGGAGTGCTGGCGACGCGCCAGCAGGTATCGGAGGGCGATAAACAACTCGAATGACACGCTGGCTTCCATTTATATTATGAACGCGTCCGGCTTCCCGAGAGTGCATTAAGAAACACGAAAAGAGTCCTCCGATAGGCGGACTAATCGAGCCATCACATTCAGATTCGCGCAATACTGCCCGGCCGAATTGGCATGCATCGCGCTAAGTGCCAGCACCGTGACACCTGACTCAGCTCACGTCAAAACGGTCGGGTCGGTCCGGACCAAACCGGTCCCGACGCCAGAGACCGAGCGCGATGATGCGACCTTTGAGTTCGCCAGCGAGACCAATCCTGCCGAGGTGTCCCCCGGTATCCCGGTCGTCATCAAGGTCCGCAAGCGGGCGATGATCGCGATTGGCCTCACGCTGGCTATCCTCGGTGCGGCCGGCGCGGTAGCCGCGGCTCTGACGCTCCGGCCGGCGCCGGCGCTGACGGGATCGCTGAGTGTCGAGACGGATCCTCCAGGCTCGGAAGTTCGAATCGATGATGCCGTGCGCGGGACGACGCCGCTGACCTTGACACTGCCCGAGGGCGCTCATCGGTTGGTGGTGCAGCGAGGGTCGAGCTCGAAGCAGATGAACATCGAGGTTTCCAGCGGCGTCTCGAAGGCCTATCACATCGAGTGGGCCGAAACGTCGGCGCCCGCACGCCCCCCGGTGCAGACCGGCAGTCTGTCCGTCGTCAGCGATCCGGCTGGAAGCGCCGTGACCGTGGACGGGACCGCTCGGGGCCAGACACCGCTGACCATTGGAGGGCTTTCGGCCGGGCGTCATCAGGTGACGGTAAAAGGCGAGACGGCCTCGTATCAGCGTTCTGTGCAGGTGGAAGCCGGCGCCACCGCCTCTCTCGTGGTTGGCGGCACCCCGGCTACCGCGTCGGCATCGTGGGGCTGGATCACGCTGCAAGCCCCATTTTCCATGCAGGTTGTCGAGGATGGACGCGTCATCGGTACCAGTGAAATCAGCCGCATCATGTTGCCAACAGGCGGCCACGAGCTCGATTTCATCTCGGAACAGTTCAACTTCCGGCAAAGTGTGAAAGTCGTTGTTTCAGCGGGACGCGGAGCCCCGGTCTCGCTTACAATCCCTCGCGTAGCCATGAACATCAACGCCTTGCCCTGGGCGCAGGTGTTTGTGGATGGGACCCTGATAGGCGATACTCCTCTGGCCAACGTAGAGCAACCAATCGGTGATCATGAGATCGTCTTCCGTCACCCGCAATTCGGTGAGAAACGACAGATGGCCCGAGTAACCCCTAAAGATTCACCACGTATCTCAGTGGACATGAGATCAAGATGATGAGAAGGCTCCGCTGGCTTCCAGGCGCCTGCGGCTGCTTGATTCTGACGCTCTCTCTCGCCAGCTCATCCGGCGCCCAGGTCTCCGAGGTCGATTACAAGACGCTTTACGCCGGCGCCGAGTATGACAAGGCGCTCGAGGTTGTCGCTTCGCTCGACAGTGTCGAGGCGCAACAGTACAAAGCGCTCTGTCTCCTCGCGCTCGGGCGTCAGGGCGATGCGAGCACCGCGATTGAAGCGCTCGTGAATTCATCGCCGACTTTCATTCCATCGTCAGAGGACGCGCCACCGCGGTTCGTCGAACTCGTCACCAAAGTTCGTCAAAAGCTGCTGCCGACGATTGCTCGACGCGTGTTCGCCGAAGGCCGCGACCGATATACAGACAAGAAGAACGAGGAAGCGGTCAAGAACTTCTCGCTCGTCCTGACACTGCTGAATGATCCGGCGTTCTCCGACGCGAACACGAAGCAGGACCTCGAGACACTGGCCAAAGGATTCATCGATCTCGCCAATGCCACTGCGGTACCGGTGAAGGTCATCGCAGCGCCGCCCGAGCCAGTGCCGCCACCGCCCGTCGCTGCCAGCCCTACGGCTGCACCGCCGAAGATCGTTCCTCCTGTCGCGCTCTCGCAGGAAGTTCCGCCAATGCCCACCGACCTCGCATCTCGCGCTGATGCGAAGCTCGTGCTCGTTGTGCTGATCGATGAGAGTGGCAAAGTCACAAACGCCACGGTCAAGGAATCGGCGCATCCCGTTTACGACCGGCTCGTCTCCCAGGCGACGCGGAACTGGAAGTACACGCCGGCCACGCGGAACGGCGTGCCGATCCCGTCGGAGCAGGTCGTCACGATTCAGGTCAAACGCTGACCACCTTCGCCGGGCGTACGGCGTTCGGGACGCATCAGCGGGAACAGAATCACATCGCGAATCGACGGGCTGTTGGTCAACACCATGACCAGCCTGTCGATCCCAATCCCCTCACCGCCTGTCGGCGGCAGGCCGTACTCCAGCGCGCGGATGTAGTCTTCGTCCATCCCGTGCGCTTCTTCGTCGCCACCCTTGCGCTCACGAAGCTGCTGCTCGAATCGCCTCCGTTGCTCGACCGGATCGTTGAGCTCGCTGAAGGCGTTCGCGACTTCGAAGCCGCCGATGTAAAGCTCGAATCGTTCGACGGTGTCTGGATCGTCTTTCCGCTGTTTCGAGAGCGGTGAGACCTCGGTTGGAAAGTCGTAGACGAAGACCGGCTGAATCAGATCACCCTCGCACAACGCCTCGAAGATCGACGCGGTGATCTTCCCTGCCCCGCTCCCAGGAATGACATCGATACCGAGACGCGCCGCCAATGCCGCAGCCGCCTCGTCCGAGCGCAGGTCTGCTTCGGGGATCGCCGTGCCGAGACGGCGGGCAGCCGCGTCGCGCGCGGCCTCTCGCAGGGAGAGACGGCGGAACGGCGGCTTGAGAGAGATCGTGTGCTCGCCGAACGTCGCTTCGTCGCTCCCGGTCGCCGCCAGTGCCACGTGCTGCAGCATCTCTTCGGTCAGCACGATCAGGTCGTTGTAGTCGGCGTATGTCCAATAGAACTCGAGCATCGTGAACTCAGGGTTGTGCTGCGTGGAGATCCCTTCGTTCCTGAAGTTACGGTTGATCTCGAACACCCTGTCGATGCCGCCGACGATCAGCCGCTTCAGATACAACTCGGGCGCGATTCGCATGTAGAGCGCCATGTCGAGCGCGTTGTGATGGGTCACGAACGGGCGCGCGATGGCGCCGCCCGCCATCGGCTGCATCATCGGCGTCTCGACCTCGAGGAACCCGCGCGCGATCAGAAACTCCCGGATCGCGGTAATGACGCGGCTCCTGACTTCGAAGACCCGCCGCGAGTCCGGGTTGACGATCAGATCGAGGTAGCGTTGGCGATAACGGGTCTCGATGTCCTGGAGGCCATGCCATTTTTCGGGCAACGGCAGAAGACTCTTCGACAGGAACTGCAGGCTCGCGACGTGGACGCTGAATTCGTTCGTCTTCGTGCGGAAGAGATATCCCTCTACGCCCACCCAATCGCCGATGTCGAGCAGCCTGAAGATCTGGAAGTCCTTCTCTGGTACCGAGTCCTGTCGAACGTAGACCTGGACGCGCGCGCGTCCGTCGGACAGCTGCAGGAACCCGGCTTTCCCGAACGTACGGATGGCGAGGACGCGGCCGGCGACTCTCGTCGTGATCCGTGGTACCTCTAACTCCTGCGACGTCTTCGCGCCGTGATCCGCGACGAGGCGGGCGATTGGCGTCGATGCGTCAAAACGCTGGGGGTACGCATCGACCCCGAGCTGTTTCAGCGCCTCGAGATTGGCCCGGCGCTGGACAACCTGATCGGATTCTTCTGGATTCATTCGCGATTGAGCGTTCGCCGGATGGCGTCGAGTATGCCGTTGATGAAGCGCACCGATTCGTCGGCGCTGAAGCTGCGTCCCAGTTCGAGGGCCTCATTGATGACCACGATTGCGGGCGTGCCGGGCTCGTGGAGGAACTCGTAGACACCAAGACGCAGGATGAGCCGATCCATCACATTCATCCGCTCGATGCGCCAGTGTTCCGCGGCCTCGACGATCAGGGTATCGAGCTGCGCGGAATGCGCCGCCACTCCCGATGCCAGCGACGTCGCAAACGTGCGAATGCTTTCAGCGGGCGGCGCACCCGCGGGTCCACCGGTCCAGAAGGTCTGGCACACCTCCTCAATGGGCGTACGTCCAACCTCCCACTGATACAGCATCTGCAGCGCCACCTCGCGCGCACGATGGCGCGAATCAGCGCCCGGCTGCGTTTCCGGTGTGCGTTCAGCTTCAGCCATCATGCCCGGCCCCGTCTTCGATCGCGTCGACCAGCGTGATCATCTCGACGGCAGACAGTGCCGCTTCACGTCCCTTGTTGTCCGGCCCGTCAGCCGAACGGACGGTGGCCTGCTCCTCTGTCAACGTCGTCAGCACGCCGAACGTGACCGGAATGCCCGTGTCCGCGCTCACCGCCATGATTCCCTGCGACACCGCGGACGAGATGTACTCGAAGTGCATCGTCTCGCCCTTGATGACGCAGCCCAGACAGATGATGGCGTCATATCGTCCAGTCCGTGCGAGACGACGGGCGGCCAGCGGGATCTCGAAGGCGCCCGGCACGCGGACGACGGTGACGCCGGTGCTATCGACGCCGGCATCACTCAAAGCCGCGCGCGCGCCGCGAAGCAACCCGTCAGTGATGTCCTGGTTGAAAGTCGACACGACGACGGCAAAGCGGCGACCGGTGGCCTTGGGCGAGCCCTGCAACTCTTTCACGTTTCTGAAAAGACACCGGGTGTAATTTCCGAGGGATGCGAACGGAAATTACACCCGGTGTCTTAACGCAATGATACCCCACAGCCAGCAGGCCGTTATGCCGACGACCGAGCCGCTGGCATCGGCAAACCAGTCAAAGACATCTCCGGATCTGCCGGGCACGAACAACTGGTGAACTTCGTCGAAAATTCCGTAGCCAGCCGCGATCAGGAACGCAAGCAAGGCTACACGTAACATCACGCGGCACGGCAAACCACCTCCGACGGCTCGCACCGCGAGGATCGCCAGACCAGCGTAGGCCCAGAGGTGTGCGGTCTTGTCGGACACCTCTTCCGGCAACGGCGCGACCTGTAGATTCGAGACGAAGAAGATCGCGACCATGTACCCGATGAGAGGCGCCCACAGTGAGAAGCGCCGAACTCGGCTCATGTGAGAAGCGACATCAACGGTTACAGGGGAAGTGGGTACAGCAGCCAGCCCATCAGGATGCCGGCACCGATGAACCCGCCGAACAGGCGGGCGCCGAACTTCAGCTGCTCTTTGGGATCGTCCCGCGTAAGGACCGCGAACACGACCGAGACGAACAGTGAAAAGATCACCATGAGGCCGAGATGACTGGTCACTTCCGTCCTTTCGCGATGTCGAACGCATCGAGCACGACCAGCATGTTCAGCAGGCCCGCAGCGATGATGAAGGTGTTGCCGTACTCGTAGGTGACAGCGACGACATCGCCGGCTCCGATGCCGGCGGTCCGCGCCACGAAATACGGGAGGCCCACTCCCACGTCCGCCACGGCCATCAACGCGACGAGCGGCTGGGTAATTTCGAAGGGAAACAGTCGACCCTGGAGCCACAGTCCGAAGGCGAACATCAGCGACAGCGCCACCAGGAACACGATCCCCTTCTGGCGTCGACCCAGCCAGAAGTGCCC
>JBKPSC010000391.1:0-9423 GCA_046734915.1 Acidobacteriota bacterium
GTCCATCTCCTTCATCGGATCGCGGAACGAGGTCACGTGCATCACGCGGTTGCCCGACTTCGTTTCACCGGCCGGCGCCGGCCGTTTCTGCGCGAACGGTCCGGACCGGCCTTCCTCACGGGCGCGCAGGCCGCGGTCCCAAAGATCGGTGAGCGTGGAGAAACGCGATTGAATCGTGTGGAAGCGGAACCGCTCGCCGGTATTCTGGATGTGCCGGCGGTCGAACTGCTTGACCACGGCCTCGACGCGCTTGCGCGTCTCCCACGGCGGACGCGGCAGCCGCCCGGCAAAGTACTGGTTGTATTCGGTCTCGAGTCGCTTGAGCTCCGCCTCGAGTCGCTGCAGCTCTATTTCGAACTGGCTGGGTGGCACAGACGGTTACCGGGCGAGAACCAGCCACACGAGCGGCAGCCACAGCTCTCGCGCAAAAGGAATGGGACGGTCGTCGATGAGGACCTCGGTCGCATCGGCGCCGCCGACAATCTGGAAGAGCGATCGCAAACCAAGGGCGTCGGTCGAATAGAAACGCGCCCGATAGCGTCGCGCATTGCCGGCGCCGGTCTCGCGGAATTCGGCCGACGCTCTGGCCAGCTCCAGGGCCCGGCTGAACTCGGGCACGTCGAGATCCGGGAATACCAGCGTGATGGAAAAGGGCCGCGGCCGCGAGCCGAACAACGCTTCCTGAAGATCGGGATCGAGCGCCGCCAGCTCTTCGTCGGTCGGCTGCTCGGGAAGATCCGCGTACGGCCAGAAGCGCTCGAGAGGGCGATACTTGGGCGCGTCAGCAGCCATCGGATGCGCAAGTAGCATATTACAAACGTCCCGCGCCTCTCTCGCAGCCGCTCAGAAGATGGTGCGAATCGACGCCGCCGCCCAGTCGAGCACGCGGGTCGGCAACACGCCGAGGTACAGCACGATGAGCGCCGCCGTCACGATGGCGGCGCCGGCGATCTTCGGCACATCGGGCAGCGACGGCTGGGCCTCGGGCGGCGTCATGTACATCATCACCACCACGCGCAGGTAGAAGAAGACCGACACGACGCTCGTGAGGACGCCGATGATCGCCAGCCAGACGTAGCCGGCCTGTATCGCGGCGCTGAACACGTACCACTTGGCGATGAACCCGCCGAACGGCGGAAAGCCGCCGAGCGACAGCAGGAAGAACGTCATCAGCAGAGCCAGCATCGGATGATCGGTCCACAGCCCGGCGTAGTCGCTGACCTGATCGTTCGGACGCTCCCGGCTCTCCAGCAGCGCGATGATGCCAAAGGCACCAAGGTTCGTGACCGCGTAGACGAGGAGGTAAAAGAGAATGGCGCCTTTGCCCGTGGCATTGGCCGAGACCAGCGCCACCAGCAGGTAGCCGCCATGAGCGATGCTCGAATACGCGAGCATTCGCTTCACGTTCGACTGCGCCACGCCGACGACGGTGCCGACGATCATCGTGGCCGCCGCGATGCCCCACACGAGGAGGCTCCAGCTGCCGCTGAGCGGCTCGAAGGCCGAGAGAAACACCCGCACGAACGCCGCAAAGGCGGCGGCCTTCACTCCGGTCGACATAAATCCGGTCACGGCAGGCGGCGCGGCTTCGTAGGCGTCGGGTGTCCACATGTGAAACGGCACCGCCGATACCTTGAAGGCGAAGCCGACCAGCAACAGCCCCACGGCCAGCGTCTGCATCGGCGAGGGCGACATGGCCTGAGCGGCGAGCAGCGTGCCGACGCGGTCGAGGCGGGTGCTGCCGGTCACGCCGTAGACGAAGGCGATGCCGTACAGAAAGAACGCTGACGAGAAGGCGCCGAGCAGAAAATATTTGAACGCCCCTTCCGCCGAGGTCGCCGAGTCGCGACGGATCCCGGTCAGGACATAGATGGCGAGCGACAGCACCTCGAGCGCCAGGAAGATGACGAGCAGGTCGGAAGCCGTCGCCATGAGCATCATGCCGGCCAGCGCGAAGAGCATGAGCGCGTAGTACTCGCCGGCCGGCAGCCGCTCGCGCTCGACGGTGGGGCCGGAAATCGCCAGCGACAGCAGGCCGACCACGATCAGCACGCCGGTCACGAACAAGCCAAAGTTGTCGGCTGAGACCACGCCGAAGCTGGTGACCTCGCGATCCCACAACAGCACCGTCGAGACCGCGGCGCCAACGAGGCCGATGACACCGAGCGGTCCGATGGGCATCCGTTCGTCGCGGGCGCGAAACGCCTCGGCCGTCATCGCGGCGATCGCCGCCGCCGTCACGCACATCATCGGGACGATGGCCTGGAACGACGCGAACATGTCAGCGTCCCACCTGGAACGGCAGGGCGGGCCGCTCATTCATCTGGACCCGCACCGCCGAGTCGCGATTCATCCGGGTCAGCAACCGGTCCACCGCCGGCGCCATCGGACGCAGGAACAGGTTCGGCAGCCCGCCCATCAGCAGGCACAGCGCGATGATCGGCACGAGCACCGCCCATTCGCGGGGCTGCAGATCGGACAACACCGAGTTCTTCTCGTTGGTCACCGGCCCGTAGTTCACCCGCTGGAACATCCACAGCATGTAGGTCGCCGACAGGATGACGCCGGATGCCGCGAAGATGGCGAGCTGGCGACTCCACGCGAACGCGCCGAGCAGGATCAGGAACTCACCGACGAAGCCGTTCAGCCCCGGAAGGCCAATGGACGACAACGTGATGAGGAGAAACGCGGCGACCAATCGCGGCGTGACCTTCTTCAAGCCGCCGAATTCCGCGATGAGCCGCGTGTGCCGTCGATCCGACAGCATGCCGACGATGAGAAACAGGCCGCCGGTGCTGACGCCGTGGTTCAGCATCTGATAGACGGCGCCTTGCACCCCCTGCGGGTTCATCGCCGCGATGCCAAGCACGACGAAGCCCAGGTGGCTCACGCTCGAGTAAGCCACCAACTTCTTCAAGTCAGGCTGCACCATGGCGACCAGCGCACCGTAGATAATGCCCACGACGGCCAGGAATCCTAGATAGGGTGCTGCCTGCGCCGCCGCATCGGGAAAGAGCGGGAACGCAAAGCGCACCAGGCCGTACGTGCCCATCTTCAGCAGCACGCCAGCCAGAATCACGGATCCGGCCGTCGGCGCCTGTGTGTGCGCGTCGGGCAGCCAGGTGTGGAACGGAAAGAGGGGTACCTTGATGGCAAAGGCGAACGTGAACGCCAGGAACAGCCACAGCTGCAGGCTCGGGTCGATAGTCAATCCGTACAGCCGTTGCAGGTCGAAGCTATAGGTGCCGGTCTGCCGGCTGTGCAGGAACGCCAGCGCCAGAATGGCCAGTAGCATGAGCACGCTGCCGGCCATCGTGTACAGCAGGAACTTCACCGCCGCATAGATCCGGCGATCGTAGCCCCAGATCCCGATCAGGAAATACATCGGGATGAGCATCGCGTCCCAGAAGACGTAGAAGAGGAACAGATCCGTCGAGACGAATACTCCGATCATCGCGCTCTCGAGCAGCAGCACGAGCATGCAGAAGGCGCGCGTCCTCTTGTGGACCGACCCCCACGAGCTGAGGAGCGCCAGCGGAGTCAGAAATCCCGTCAGCACCACGAGAAACAGACTGATGCCATCGACGCCGACGGCGTAATCGATGCCGAACGCGGGAATCCACGGATGCCGTTCGACAAACTGGAAGTCTGCCGTTGCGGGATTGAAGCGGCTCCAGAGCAGCAGCGTTTCGACAAACACCAGCACCGACACGGCCAGAGCGGCCTTCTGGACAATCGGCTCACCGGTCTCATCGTCACGAACGAAGAACAGCAGGAGCGCGCCGACGATGGGCAGCACGACGAGCGAGGACAGGATCGGGAACGTCATGGCCAGAGGTAGTAACCGATCACCAGCACCGCGCCCAACAGCAGCGACGCGGCATAGGTCCGCACCGATCCGGTCTGCATGCGGCGAAGTACATCGCTGAACCGGCTCACGGTTCCGCCGGCGCCGTTGACGGCGCCATCGATGAGGCCGGCGTCGACCGCCTTCCACAGGCCTTCTTCCGAAGCCAGCTTGATCGGCTGAACGATCGCCGCGTCGTACACCTCGTCGACGTAGTACTTGTTCACGAGAAGCGTGCGGAGACCGCTCGCGCGTTCGGCGACTGCGTCGGCCGCGGCTGGATTCGCGCGGAAGAAGTACCACGCGATGCCGATGCCGCCCACCGCGATCACGGAAGACAGCGCCATGAGCACCAGTTCCGTGCCGGTCCCGCCGTCTTCCGAATGCGAGGCGTCGGTTTCTGAGGCGGTTTCGGTGAGCGCCCGGCGTTCGGCGTTCGCGGTGAAACTCGGCTCCAGGTAGGCCTCGAGCCGATTGGAGCCACCGAGAGCATGCGGAAACCCGATGTAGCCGGCGACGACCGACCCGATCGCCAGGGCGACGAGCGCCACGGCCATCGCCGGCGGGGCGTCGTGCAGATGCCCGCCAGGCGCGTGTCCGGCGTGGCTTTGCGCCGAATCGGCCGTGGCGTGATCCGGCGCCGGCGCGCGTCTCTCGCCGTGGAACGCCATGAAGACGAGCCGGAACATGTAGGTTGCAGTGAGCAGCGAAGTCAGCAGACCGACGATCCAGAGCAGCATGTGCCCGCTGGCGAATGTGCGGTAGAGAATCTCGTCCTTCGAGAAGAACCCGGCTAGACCTGGCACACCGGCGATGGCAACGGCGCCGATGACGAACGTCCAGTACGTGACCGGTAGGTCTTTCTTGAGACCACCCATGTACCGCAGGTCCTGTTCTCCGGCCAGCGCGTGAATGACGGCGCCCGATCCCAGGAACAACAGCGCCTTGAAGAAGGCGTGCGTATAGAGGTGAAAGATGCCGGCGGCATAGGCGCCGACACCCATCGCCAGAAACATGTAGCCGAGCTGTGACACCGTCGAGTACGCCAGCACACGCTTGATGTCGGTCTGCACCAGGCCGATCGTGCCGGCGAAGAATGCCGTCGCCGCGCCGATGACCGCGACGATGGTGAGCGTCTCCGGCGCGTGGCCGAAGAGCACCGCGTTGCGCCCAATCATGTACACGCCGGCCGTCACCATGGTCGCGGCGTGAATCAGCGCCGAGACTGGCGTCGGCCCTTCCATGGCGTCTGGCAGCCAGACGTAAAGGGGAATTTGAGCCGACTTGCCGGTGGCGCCGATGAAAAGGAGGAGCGTGATGAGCGACAGCGTTCCGAACGTCGTCTCGGGATTCACGGCCGCGACGCGCTGGGCGACCTCCTGGAAGTCGATCGTACCGAACTGCACGAAAACGAGCAGAACTCCGAGAATGAAGCCGAAATCCCCTACGCGGTTGACGATGAACGCTTTCTTTCCGGCATCGGACGCCGACTTTCGCTCGTAGTAGAAGCCGATGAGAAGGTAGGAACAGAGGCCCACTCCTTCCCAGCCGACGAACATCACCAGGAAGTTGGCGCCCAGGACCAGCACGAGCATGAAGGCCGCGAACAGGTTCAGGTACGAGAAGTACCGGGCGTACTCAGAGGCACGCTCCTCGTGCATGTAGGCCGTCGAGTAGATGTGGATGAGCGAGCCGATGCCGGTGACGACCAGAATCATCACCGAGCCCAGCGGATCGAGCCGCAGTGCGAAATCGGCGTCGAACTCGCCGGAGCTGATCCACGTGTACACGATCTGCGTGATCGAGCGCGATTCCGGCGGCAGGCCGACGAGCTGCCATACCGAGACGATCGAGACAACGAACGACGCGATCATCGCCGCACAGGCGATACCGCCCGAGACACTCTTGGTGAGACGCCGTCCGATCGCGGCGTTGGCGACGAAACCCAGGAGCGGCAGGAGCGGAATCAGCAGCAGCACGCGTCTACCACTTGAGCACGGTAAAGGCCTCGGGATTCAGCGATTCCCGGTGCCGGAAGAGCGAGATGACGATGGCCAGGCCGACGGCGGCTTCCGCCGCGGCCACCGTCATGACGAAGAACACGATGATCTGGCCGTCGACGTTGCCGAGCGCGTGGCCGAACGCGACGAACGTCAGATTCACTGCGTTCAGCATGATCTCGATCGACAGCAGAATCGTGATGAGATTGCGCCGGACGAAGACACCCGCCGTGCCGATCGCGAAGAGAATTGCCGAGAGAACCAGGTAGTGCTCGAGCGTCGGCATCACTTCTCACCCGCCCGCCGCGTCGACGGTCCGGGCTCGCGTTGCGCCAGCACCACCGCGCCCACCATGGCCACGAGAATGAGGATCGACGTTACCTCGAAGGCGAACTTGTACTCGGTGAACAGCACGCGTCCGATCTGCGCCACCGATGCACCCGCTTCCGTGCCGGGTGAGATCGATAGTGGACCGCGGTTCAACGCCCAGAGAAGCTCCACGGCAAACGCCGCGGCCAGCACCGCACCGAGGACCATCGGTCCGGCGGCCGGCCTGGCGCTGGCTCCGGTGAGCGAGCGTAGGCGTTCGATGTCTTCCTCGGTGTCCTCGTGCGGGGCGTTGAGCAGCATCACGACGAACAGGAACAGCACCATGATGGCGCCGGCGTACACGATGATCTGGGTCACCGCAACAAACGGCGCATCGAGGAGCACGTACAGGCCGGACAGCGCGCCGAACGAGGCGATGAGCAGCAGCACGCTGTAGACCGGGTTGCGCTGGGCCACGACCAGCAGCGAGGCGACGACGGCCACGAACGCGAACAGGTAAAACAGCACCATCTCAGAGTCCGAAGTAGAGCACGCCCGCCGAGGTGACCATCAGGTTGACCACCGCCAGGGGCAACAGCACTTTCCAGCCGAACGCCATCAACTGGTCGTAGCGGTAGCGCGGCAGCGTCCATCGCATCCACACGTAGAAGAACAGCAACGCACCGACCTTCACCAGGAACCAGATCCAGCCCCACGACGCCGGCAGCAAGGGACCGTGCCAGCCGCCGAGGAACAGATCCGTTGCCACCGCCGACACCGTGACCATGTTGATGTATTCGGCGAGGAAGAAGAGCGCGAAGCTCATGCTGCTGTACTCGGTGTGATACCCGGCCACCAGCTCCTGTTCCGCTTCCGGAAAGTCGAACGGCGCCCGGTTGGTCTCAGCGACTCCGGCCGTCAGGTAGATGAGGAAGCCGAGCGGCTGGAGAAAGATGTACCAGCGCGGGATGAACCCCAGCCAATTGCCGCTCTGTCCGTTCACAATGTCGGTCAGCGACAGTGAATTGCCCAGGACCAGCACGCTCGCGAGTGATAGTCCGTATGACAGCTCGTAGCTGATCATCTGGGCCGACGACCGCAGCCCGCCGAGCAGCGAGTACTTGCTGTTCGAGCTCCAACCCGCCAGGACGATGCCGTACACGCTCATCGACGCGATGGCGAAGATGACGAGCACTGCGACGTTGACGTCGGCGACCTGGAGCTTGACTGGTTGGTCCAGCAGCCCGAAAAACGTGGTCTCGGCGCCGAACGGCACCACCGCGAAAGCCGAGAACGCCGCCGTGGCCGAAATGATCGGCGCCAGATAGAACAGCCACTTGTCGGCCGCGACCGGGCGAAGCTCCTCCTTGAAGAGCAGCTTCACGATGTCGGCGAGCGGCTGCAGCACGCCCTGCGGACCAACAAGATACGGACCCAGCCGCTGCTGCAGCAGCGCGGCGACCTTGCGCTCCACGTAGACCATGACCGCCGCCGAGTTCAGCAGCATGACGAACACGAAGAGCAGCAGGCCGATCTGCGCAACGAGCACGGCGGTCATGGCACCTCAGCCAAGAGGGTGAGAAGGCAGAAGGCAGAGCGCAGAACGCAGAATTCGTGAGCGCGAGCTCCATTCTGCATTCTGCATTCTGAATTCTGCATTGACTGTCTTGCCATCGACCTAATGTGCCGCGACCGGCTGCCGGGCCCGCCAGTCGGCGACGTGCGTGCAGCGGCCTTCGCGAATGTGGGCTTCGTACTCGTGCCGGAAGTGCTTCAGCGTCGTCAACACCGGCGTGATTGCGGCGTCGCCGAACGCGCACAACGTCTTGCCACCGATCTGGCCGCTGATGCTCGTCAAGAGATCGAGATCTCGGATCTGCCCTTCGCCGCGCTCGATGCGGCGCAAAATCTTGTGCAGCCAGTCGGTCCCTTCCCGGCACGGCGTGCACTTGCCGCACGACTCGTGGCGGTAGAAGTGCAGCAGGTTCTCGGCCAGCCAGACCATGCATGTCGAATCGTCGACGACGATGATGCCAGCGGAGCCGAGGAGGGATCCTGCTTTCAGCACGCCATCGAAGCTGGCCTGCGTGTCGAGCTGATCCGGCATCAGAATCGGTACCGACGAGCCCCCGGGAATCACGGCCTTGATCGTGTGGCCGTCACGCGCGCCGCCGGCGTGGCTCTCGATGAGCTCCCGCAGCGTGATGTTCATGGATGCTTCGTACACACCCGGACGCTTGACGTGTCCGCTGATGCAGTACAGCTTGGGGCCGCCGTTCTTCTCCGGTCCGAGCGCCGCGAACCATTCCGGCCCATTCTTCAAGATCAGCGGCACGTTCGACAGCGTTTCGACGTTGTTGACCGCAGTCGGACAGTTGTAAAGGCCGATCACGGCTGGGAACGGCGGCTTGTTGCGCGGCTGCGCTCGCTTGCCCTCGAGCGACTCGAGCAGCGCCGTTTCTTCGCCCGCTTCGTACGCGCCGGCGCCGCGGTGCACGTACACGTCGCAGTCGAAGCCCGATCCGAGCACGTTCCGGCCCAGGAACCCGGCTTTGTAAGCCTCGGCGATCGCTTCCTCCAGGACGTGCTGAACGTGGAAGAACTCACCGCGGATGTAGATGTAGGCGACCCTGGCGCCAATCGCGTAACAGGCTATCGCGCAACCCTCGATGAGCAGGTGAGGATTGCGCTCCATCAGGAGGTGATCTTTGAACGTGCCCGGCTCGCTCTCATCAGCATTGCAGGCGATGTAGCGCGGATTCGGCGACTTCCTGTCGACGAACTGCCACTTCATGCCAGTGGGGAACCCGGCCCCGCCGCGGCCGCGCAACCCCGACGCCTTCACCGCCTCGGTCACCTGGTCGGCAGGCATCGCCAGCGCTTTTTTCAGCCCCTCGTAACCCTCGTGCCGAACGTAGAAGTCGAGGGTGAAGCAGTTCGGTTCCCGAACGTGAGCGGTGAGCAGGGGTTCCATGGCGGCGGCGGTTACCTCTCGCGTTCGATCACGTGGTGACAGCCGCTCAACGCGGCCTCGCCACGAGTCCTCAGGTCATCCAGCATCTTCCCGACGGCGCCCGGCTGCAGACTCTCCTGCCACGCGTCGTTGACCATGACAACCGGCGCCCGATCGCACGCGCCGAGGCATTCCACTTCGAGCAGCGTGAACGTGCCGCTGGCGTCGGTCTGACCGGGCTTGATAGAAAGCTTCTCGCAGATCTCCTCGGTCACCCGCTCGGCGCCATTCAAGGCACACGACAGCGTGCGGCA
>JBKPSC010000392.1:0-9866 GCA_046734915.1 Acidobacteriota bacterium
GGTTCTCCGCTCGCATCCGCGGCGGCAACGTCTACGGCGGCACCAGCATCGGAAAGCAGGTAGTGTCGTGGTGCCAGGTCGACGACCCGAACAGCCGCCGATTCTGCGATCTGAGCGATCTGGACATCCCGTACATGACACAGTTCAAGATCGCCGGTTCGTATCCTCTGCCTTACGACATCCAGTTGAGTGGGAGTTGGCAGGGCTATCCAGGTACGGTCGGCGGCACGGTCCGCCAGGACGCGGTGTACGAGACAGCCTTCAGCCGCATCCAGGACACGTCTCTCAACGTGAACTACAACGTCACGCCCGCGGTCGTCCGTGCGGCGAATCCCAATGTGGCGCTGACTCAGGCGAGTATTACGGTGCCGCTGCTCGTGCCCGGCACCAAGTATCTCGAACGCTGGGACCAGGTGGACGTCCGGGTCGCCAAGAAGTTCCAGGTGAAGAAGATCAGGATGCAGGGGCAGTTCGACATCTTCAACTTGCTGAACGGCAGCGACGTCCTGAGCCGGATCGAGGCCTTCGGATCGAGCCTGGATCGTCCGGCGACGATCCTTCAGGGTCGGCTGTTTGCCGTCGGCATGCAGCTCAACTTCTAGCAGTCGGTTGGTCTACGCTGCCTGGGCGCGCGAGAGTTCGCGCGCCCAGCACAGCGCGACCGCGCCAGGTTCGATTGGCCGAAGCAGCGCCGCCTTGATCGGCTCCGACACGGGCACTTCCCCGAGTACATCCTCCGGCAGCTTGAGCCCACGCAACTTGCAGCGGCGGCCGCGGCTGATCGCCATGGGAGCCCGGCGCGAGGCTTCGAGGAGGTCTCCGTCGATGGCAATGTGCTCCGGAAGCCCGACCACAGTCGGGGGAGGTCCGGTGAGGCCGTCCAGTGCATAACTGTGAGCCGCTGTGCGCGAAAGGCAGGCAGTCTCGCCCCCGCAATCCGGCCGTGCACGGGGAACTTGACACCTGCAAAATTTCCTCAACATTCGTTCAGATGCCCACATTACAATGGAGGGCCTAAGCTCGAGCATCCAGGGAGGTTTTCCCATTTGAAGGCCGCCGACCCATTCGGCGTGTCCCGTGGGTACGAACAGTACTTCGGGCTCGTCGAATCGCCGTTCAGCCTCACTCCAAACACGCGCTTTCTTTTCGAGAGCGAGTCGCACTCGGCGGCCCTTGAACAAGTCACGCTCGCCCTCCGACGACGCGAGGCGCTGGCGGTCATCACCGGCGAAGTCGGCACGGGCAAGACCATGCTCTGCCGGATTCTGGTTCAGGATCTCGAGCCGCGCACGTTCATCTCGGTCATCAGCAATCCCCTGCTGACGGCCGAGGATCTGCTGAAGCAGCTGCTCCACGACTTCGGTCTGTTGTCGCGCGACGAAGCGCGCGCCTCGTCGTTCTCGCAGCACGAGCTCGTCGCGACACTGCAACGGTTCATCGCCTCGCTCGTGCCGTTGCGCGCGCACGCGATCATCCTGATCGACGAGGCGCAGCACTTGCAGCCGGACGTGCTCGAGCAGGTGCGTCTGCTCTCCAACTTCGAGAGCGACAATCAGAAACTACTGCAGATTGTGCTGGTCGGACAGCTCGATCTGGATACTGTTCTCGATCGTCCAGAGCTGCGACAGCTGCGGCAACGCATCTCGCGACGGCATCAGCTTCAGCCGCTCAAGCCGTACGAGGTGGAGCAGTACGTGGAACGTCGCCTCTGGGTGGCGCACGGCGGTCTTGGACTGGCCAAGGCCGGGCGCGCGCACGAGTTGGTCAGCGGCGACCGTTTCTGGCGCGTCCGCTTCACGCCGTCCGCGATGCGGGTCGTCGCGCAGCTGTCGCACGGACTGCCGCGCAGCATCAACGTCATCTGCGATCGGGCGCTCGAGTGCGCGTATGGCACCAATAAAAAAGTCATCGACGCGCAGTGCGTGCTCACGGCGGCCCGTCAACTCAAGCTCGAGGTTCCGGCCGGCGTCTGGCTCCGGTCGAGCCGATGGCCGGCCGTCGCAGCGTCCGTCGCGCTAGTGGGCGTGGCGGGACTCTTCGCCCTGCGCGCGGTGCCGGCCGGAGCACCGGATCCGGTCGTGCCAGGGACCGTGGCGCTGCCCGTTGCCGCCGGTACGCCCGGTCAACCTCCACCACCGGTTCTGGATGCGGGCATAGCGTCGACGCCGCTGCAGGAATCCGCCAGCTATTCCGTCGCGGTTGCGGCGTTCCGATCGAACAGCCGCGCGGACGAAGTCGCTCGATCGCTCAAAGTGCTCGAACTTCCTGCATACGTCCAGACCAATGCCGAGGGCTGGCACTCGGTGTTCGTCGGACCCTTCGCCTCTCGGGACGAAGCGCGCGGGGCGCAGGTAAAGGTCGAGGGCGTACACCTGACTGACTCGCACATCGTGACGACCGCCCCTTCCAGTGAAGGGTCCCCCGCGCACGGCGGCGTGCGTGCGGTGGCCACGACCGGCCAAAAAGGACAGCCATGACCACAATCAACACCACTGCCGCCGATGTCACCTTCCGCGTCCGTCCGCTCGGTTTCGATCGAGGCGAGGTGCAGGCGTTCATCGGCAACCTCCTCAATGACTACGCGCAGGTCACGCGCGAGCTCGATCGGCTGCGGAACGAGATGACGTCGATGCGCGATTTCTCGGGCGACCGCAAGCCGCTCCCGGAAATTGCCCAGGTCGTCGCGCCCGTAGCGCCGGTCAGCGCGGCGTCATCGAGTGCACGGGAGGTCGAGCGCATATTGGCCGGGGCCGAGCGTATCGCCGATGAAATTCGAGCGCGGGCGCAGGAAGAAACCGACACCCTGTTGCGCGAGGCGCAGGAGCGGGCGACGACCCTCGTCCAGGACGCCGACACGAAGAGCACGGATGCGCTCAAAGAGGCGCAGACGAGAAGTGCCGATATTCTGAAGGACGCCCAGGTGCGGAGCGCCGAGATTCTGAAGGACGCGCAGACGCGCGCCTCTGAGATCGTGGAAGGCGCCGTGCAACACTCCGAGCAGCTCGATCGGCAGTCGGCCACGATCCGGGCGCACTGCACGCAAATGCGCACGGCCATCAAGTCGGCCTCTGACGCGGCGGCATTGGCGCTGAAGCAAATCGCCGCGCTGGATGACGATCACGAGCCGGCCATGCACGCCAAGCGCGCCTGATCACACGGCCGACACGGCGTCTTGCGGAGGTTCATGGTGCCCGGCACGTACACGACAAGCTCGATTCGCAGTAGCCGATGGCGCGTGGTCCTCGCGGTCCTGTGGCTTGCGAGCGTCTTCGACGCTCGAGCCGAGGGCGCCAATGCCCGAGTCCTGCTGCTTCCGGCAGGTGCCCGCACGTCCATCGTCGTGGAGCTCGACGATGAGATGCCCGAGGCGACCGCGATTGAGGCGACGGACAGTCAGTCGGTCGAGGTCGAGATTGGTCCGGTTCGCGGCAAGGTCGTGAATCAGGTGCTCGAGGCCGCGCAGGATTCACCGCTCGTGCGCCAGGTCCGCGTCAGCGGCGTCACGCAAGGGGCCGACGGGACGGTCATCAGCATCCGCGTGACGGCCAAGTCGCCGGTTTCAGGAACGGTCAGACGCGCGCAGCGCCGCATCTATATCGATCTCGTACCGCTGACGGCCAGTGCCCGCGCATCGCGCCAACCGGATCCGGTCTCGGCCACCGAAGCGCCCAAGCCGACGCAGACCACCGGAACCTCGCCGCCAAAGCTTCCTCCGCCTGCCACGAAGGTTGCCCGGGTGACGCCGCCGGCAGCGCCGCCCGCGCGCAACGCCGCCACATCCGCGCCGGCACGACCGGCGCAGAGTCCGGCGGCACCAGCGCCCGAACGGAATCCGATCGCTCAGGCGGCGCCGACGGTGCCGCCACCGCAACCCGTCGCGCCTCCGCCACCGATGAACGCTCCGGCGCCTCCACCGGTGACGACCGATGCGGTGTTGCCCCGACCCCAGAACGCGGTCGGCACCTACACCGCGGGACCGGCGCCGATGACGTCGACGCCCGGAGTGCGATCAGTCCCGGCTGGGCCAGGGGCGCTCGGCGAGATTCAGCGTCAGGCCGAGCAGCTCATCAGAATTCCAGATGTGAAAGGCCTCGAGCGCCTGAAAGGCGACTTGCAGGCGCAGCGCGCGACCGCTGCTGCGAATGGGGGCTCGACGATCGAGTACGACGCCCTCCTCGGGCAGTTCGATCAGTATCTCGTCACGGCGCAGCGGAATCAGCTCGCGGCGGATGCGTCACTCTTCCGGAAGAGCGATGGCGACGGCGTGGTTGATTCCGTGCCGTCGTTCCAGCAGGCACTGCACCCATTGAAGCCAGAGCTGGTATCGGTCTCTGGCGCTCTGCGGGGATGGAGCGGTGGCGCGTTGCCGCCGGCCAACCTCCAGGGCGTCGTCGCTTCGCTCCTGCCTCGGCTCCGCTCGCTGAAGCCGCCGGCGAGCATCGCGACCGCGCATTCGTGGATGTGCGAGTCGCTCGACGCGCTGGCGCTGATGTGGGCCAAGGCCGCCGTGGAGCCGCCACCCGAAGGCAGCGAAACTCCGGTCATCGACCGGGCGCGTCAGGCGGTCGACGATTTCCTGCGCCTCGAGGCGACGCTCTCGGCACCGCCCACAAACGCCGCTCGCTGACGCTTCGCGTCAACACCGCAGCGCTTCACACCAGAATCGCCGGAGGGCCGTTCAGACGGCACGGGCGCGCGTCCGGCCACGCGCGGCGGCCGCCGGCGCGGCGCGCTCGGCGGTCTCGTCGTCGAGCCACTTCTCGCTCCACGCCGACACGGTCTTGAAGGCCTCGGCCAGCCCGCGTCCTTTTTTCGTCAGCGCGTATTCGACCCGAACCGGAATTTCCGGCACCACGGTGCGGACGACGATGCCCTCGCGCTCGAGCGCCTGAAGGCGTTCGGTGAGCATCCGGTCGGTGATGCCGGGAATGGCCGCGCGCAGCTCACCGAACCGGGCCCGCTCCTGCAGCAGCACGAACACGATGGCGCCGTTCCAGCGCCGTCCGATCAGCTCGATCGCGCGGTGGAAACGCGGGCAAAGGTGACGGTGAATCACGCAAAAAGTATAACGCAGCCTTACATCCTTGACGATATCTACTTCCTATTATATAGTTAATGTCTATTTAGATAGTAGCTGGGCCGACAGGCGCCGGCCGGGCCCAAAAAGGAGAAGTTCATGTCGGTCACTACCACCACCACGGCCGTTCGCACTTTGGTCGTCGACAAGGCTCATTCGGAAGCGCTCTTCACCGTGCGGCACCTCATCACCAAGGTCCACGGCCGGTTCCGCGACTTCGAGGGCATCATTCATTACGACGAGGAGCGTCCGGAGCGATCCTCCGTTCGCGTCGTCATTCAGGCGGCGAGCGTCGACACCAACGAGCCCGATCGCGACAAGCACCTGCGCTCGGCAGACTTCTTCGACGTCGAGAAGAACCCGACGATGGTCTTCCAAGGCAGCCGCGTCGTGAAGACGGCCAGGGGCTTCGACGTCGCTGGAACGTTGACCATCCACGGAATCAGCAAGGCCATCACGCTGCCGATCGTGTTCGATGGCTTCGCGAAGGATCCATGGGGCAATCTGCGCGCCGGCTTCGAGGCGGAATTCACCATCAATCGGAAGGAGTTCGGGTTGAACTGGAACGCGGCGCTCGAGACCGGCGGCTTCCTGGTCGGAGACGAGGTCCGGATCACCCTGTCGATTCAAGCCATCGCTCAGAACTGAACCTCTTGGAGGTACCATTTGAGCCGCACGATGGAGCAATCACCCCCCGCAGCGTCGGCGAAAATGCCGGCGCTGTTTCTCGCCCATGGATCGCCGTTCCTGCTGGACGATGACCAATGGGTGCGCCAGTTGCAGCAGTGGTCGGGGACGCTGCCCCGTCCGACCGGCATCCTGATGCTCTCCGCACACTGGGAGCAGAAGCCGGTGACGCTGGGCGCGACCGAGACGCGCCCGCTCGTCTACGATTTCTATGGGTTTCCGGCCCGCTACTATCAGGTTCGGTACGAAGCGCCGGGGGCGCCGGCACTGGCGGTGCGCGTCCGGCAGTTGCTGTCGCCGACGCAGGCGATCTTCGAAGAGTCCGAGCGCGGCCTCGACCACGGCGCGTACGTCCCGCTCGTGGCGATGTATCCGGAGGCTGACGTCCCGGTGCTTCAGGTGTCGTTACCGTCCCTCGATCCGAACGCGCTCTTCGAGTTGGGTCGCGCGCTGGCGCCGCTTCGAGACGAGGGCGTCCTCATCATCGGCAGCGGCTTCCTCACACACAACCTGCGGGCTATCGATCTGAGCCCGCAAGCGATTGCGCCGGCGTGGGCGTCCGATTTCGATGCGTGGGCGGCAGACGCGTTGCAGCGCCGCGACGTCGACTCGCTGCTCGACTATCGGCGCCGGGCGCCAGGTGTCCGGCTGGCCTTGCCCACGCATGAGCATTTCGTCCCTGCGCTCGCGGCGCTCGGGGCATCGATCAATCGACCGGACGCGATTCGCTTTCCCATCACGGGATTCGCTTACGGATCGATGACCAAGCGTTCGGTACAGTTCGGGTAAAGCTCAGGAGACGGCGTGGCGCTCGCTCTCAGCATCCTCGATCAATCGCCGGTGACTGCCGGCTCGTCCAGCGCCGATGCGCTGCATCGATCAATCGATCTGGCACGCCTGGCCGACCGTCTCGGCTACGAGCGGTATTGGGTGGCCGAACACCATGCGACGTCGATGCTGGCCTGCGCGAGTCCGGAAGCGCTGATTGGGCCGATCGGCGTCTCCACGGCGCGCATCCGCGTGGGATCGGGCGGCGTGATGCTGCCCCACTACAGCCCGCTGAAAGTGGCCGAAACGTTCAGCATGCTCAGCGCGATCGTCCCGGGACGCATCGACCTCGGCGTGGGTCGAGCCGCCGGAACAGATCCGATGACCGCTTACGCGCTGCAGCGCGATCGCCGAACAGCGGCCCCGGACGATTTTCCTCAACAGCTCGCTGAGCTCCTGGGGTACCTCAACGATTCGCTGCCGCGCGGCCATCAGTTCGCGCGGCTCAGCGCGCTGCCGGGCAGCCCAGCGCGTCCAGCGGCGTGGCTGCTGGGCTCGTCGCCGCAGAGCGGCGTCTGGGCAGCCGAAGCCGGACTGCCATACGCGTTCGCCGACTTCATCAACCCTGACGGAGCCGCCATCGCCCGCCGTTACCGCGAGACGTTTCAGCCGTCGGCAGCCAATCCGGCCCCGCGAGTGGTTGTGGCGACCTGGGCGCTGTGCGCCGAGACGGATGCCGAGGCGCAACGACTCGCCGCAAGCCCGAGGATGGCGTTCGCCCTGTTCCTTCAGGGCCGGCCGGCGCCCGTTCCACCTGTCGACGTCGCCCTCGAGTTCATCGCCCGACAGCCGGACCTGGTGTCGGCTCTCGCCCATCGACGGCGCTGGACGGTCGGCCAACCTGACGCCGTCCGCGGCCGGCTCGAAGCGCTGGCCGCCGACTACGGCGCGGACGAGGTGATGGTGGTCACGATCACGCACGATCACGACGCACGACGGCGGTCATACGAGCTGCTCGCGGAAGAGTGGGGCCTCGTCAGACCGCCGGAAGCGGCTGCGGCGCAGCGCGCCTGACCATCAGCTCATCGCTGGAACGATTCGGCTCGCGCGGCGGACGACAGCCGCACGAGAAACCGCTCCGGATTCTCTGAGAACTGCCGCCGCAGATCGGCCAGCGTCGTGGCGCCCCCATAGCTGATGGCTGAGCAGAGATGTTTGAGCATATCGTGAATGACCACGCGGGCTGACCCTCTCGCCGGCACGCTCACTTCGATGCCCTCTGCGCCGATCGCTTCCACCTCACCGGGCTCCGAGTCCTCGATGTCCAGTCGATCGCGTACCGCCCCGATCGACGCCATGCCGCGGAACACCTTGAACGGCACCTGCACGATCTTCTGCGACTCGGGTACGACGACAGCCTTGTGCACGATCTCTCCGGGCGCCTCCTCGGTGCCGGCGAACGCGCTGCCGAGCATCGCCGTATCGCCGCCGAACAGCAACGCCTGCGCCAACGCACCATCGCGGCGGATGCCGCCATCGGCAATAATCGGCACCTCGTCACCAATGGCGCGGCGGCACTGCACCAGCGCCTCGACCTGGGGAATGCCGAAATTCGTCGTCAATCGTGTCGAACAGCCGCCCCCAGGTCCGATGCCGACTTTGACTGCGTCGGCGCCGCGCTCGACCAGAAACCGCGCCCCTTCGGCCGTCGCCACGTTGCCGGCGACGACGTCGATGCCCTCGAAGCGGGCCTTCACTTCGCGCAGCGCCCGCTCCATCACGAGCGAGTGTCCATGCGCGATGTCGATGACCAGCACGTCGGCGCCGGCGCGCGCGACTTCGACCGCCCGTTCGAGGTAATCGCCCGTGGCCCCGACGGCGGCACCGACCCGCAGGCGTCCCTGTGCATCGCGGGTCGCAAACGGATGGTTCTTGTGCTTGAGCAGGTCTTTGGCGGTGATGAGACCGAGCAGCGTGCCGTCAGCCGCGACCAGCGGCAGCTTCTTGATCTTTTGGGCGGTCATGAGGCGCTCGGCTTCCGCGAGCGACACTTCGCCGTCGTGAAGAACGAGGCGTGCGCGCGGCGTCATGCGCTCCGAAACGCGAGTCGTCCCTGGCACGAAGCGCACATCGCGCTCGGTCAGCAGACCCTTCAGCCGGCGTGCGGCGTCGACAACCGCCAGGGTCCCGACGCCCGTCCGCAACATCACCCTTCGCGCGTCATCGATCGAACGCTCCTCGGTGATCGTGTGCGGATCGGCAATGACACCGTGCTGGGTTCGTTTGACGGTGGCGATCTCGGCGACCTGCGGCGTGATGTCACCAACGCGAAATCCGCGATCGACGACGCCAAGGCCGCCCTCTTCGGCGAGGACGATGGCCATGGACGCCCGCGTCACCGTGTCCATGTTGGCCGAGACGATCGGCCGCTTGAGCGTCAGCCGGCGCGAGAAGCGCGCGGAGAGATCGACCGTCGCCGGATCGCGCCGCGGGAGAATGCCGCACCGCGGCGTCAACAGAAAGTCGTCGAACGTGCATCCCCGCACGTAGGTCAGAAGGTCCATGCGTCATCCACTCGCTGGAGGCGTACGCAGCAAGGGCCGGCGTACGCCGGCCCCTGTCGTGAGGTTCTTCGACTGACGTTACTTCGCGACCACTCCGCAGGCGATGCGATCGCCCGCCGCGCCGGCCGGATCGGTCGCATAGTCGTCGACGCCCTGGTGCAAGACCACCGCGGCGCCATCGGCGTCGAGGACCTGGGCCATCGTCACGCCCGCCGCCAGCACGTCGAACGACAAGGCGCCGCCGGTCGGGACCGTGATGTTCGGCAGGTCGCCGGCGTGCGCGCCTTCAGCGCTCTTGAGGCCGTGCTTCTTGTTGGCGGGGTTCAGGTGCCCCCCAGCCGTCGTGAAGGGCGCCGCGCACTGACCCACCGCGTGCAGATGGAACGCGTGCGGCCCTGCCGGAGCTCCCGTCAACGTCACCGACATCAGAATGCCGTGCGGCGTCTCGGTCAGCGTCGCCGATCCGATGCTCTGCCCCTGAGCATTCTTGATGTCCGCCTTCGCCTGAGCCGCGGACTGAGCGGCCACTCCCACGGTCACTGCCAGACCGATCGCCAGACAACACAGCGTGCGCATGCAACCTCCAGATATGAACGCGACCGTCATCACTCTACACCAGGCCGCTCGCCCTGGAATGCGCCCCATCAAAACGATGGGCCAGGCCGAGCTCAGCGCGTCAACCGGATGCGGGCTCGGTACTCCGACGGGTCAAACGGACGCGAGCTGAACGGGTACGGCGACAACTCCTCGAGCGTCAAGGTGACCGAGCC
>JBKPSC010000393.1:0-8333 GCA_046734915.1 Acidobacteriota bacterium
GCCACGGCGATTGCTTGGAATAAACGGCTCAATCCTCGCCCATTGCCCGTCGCTAAACCAAAACAAGTTCGCCCGCATCTGTTGGCCCCCCGATTCGGTTGACCAACCCGTTGAATCTCAACATGGTTAATTGGGTCTTAATCCTAGGCTGGACGCATGCGTCGATCAGCTGCCGAAATCGTCGTCGAGTACGGACCCTTTCCGGGTGTCGACCACGTGCATGGCGTGACTTACGACGGTCAGCATGTCTGGTTTGCGGCCGGAGACTCATTGAACGCGTTCGATCCCCGGACCGGGAAGACGCTGCGATCGCTTGCCGTCGCGGCACATGCCGGCACGGCCTTCGACGGCCAGCACCTGTTTCAGATCGCCGAGGACCGCATCCAGAAGATCGATCCGAAGACTGGGCGCGTGATCGCCACGATCCCGGCGCCAGGTGGCGGGGCCGATTCGGGGCTCGCCTGGGCCGAGGGGACGCTCTGGGTGGGACAGTATCGCGATCGAAAAATCCATCAAGTCGATCCCGAGACAGGGGCAATTCTTCGCACAATCGAGTCCAATCGCTTCGTGACCGGAGTCACCTGGGTCGACGGAGAGCTGTGGCACGCCACTTGGGAAGGCGACGACAGCGATGTGCGGCGAGTGGATCCGCAAACAGGAGAAGTTCTGGAGATGCTCGAGATGCCGCCCGGAACGAACGTCTCGGGGCTCGAGTCCGACGGCGGCGATCGGTTCTTCTGCGGAGGCGGCCGGAGCGGAAAAGTGAGAGCGATACGCCGGCCCAGGCGCTCTTCCGATCGTCGAGGCGAGTAGTCTGACCCGATTCATTCACGCGCCGACGAGGCCGTCGAGTACCGCACGGCCTCTCGGCGAGAGACGATAGCCCACCTCCAGGCTCTCGGTAAGGCCGAGCTCCTTCAACTGCCGGACCCGACGTTTGAACGTCAGGACCTCGACATTCATCTGCGTTGCGAGCCGGCTGAGACGATCCCCGGCTGGTCGGCGATCAGTTGCAGGTAGCGCGTCGTCCACGGTGCCGGCGACGCGGCGTCGAACCTCGCCAGCCTCACGGCGAGCGTTTCGAGCTCAGCGCGCCCAGGCACTCGTTCTCGGAGCGCGAGACGCGGATCGTCGCCGGCGAGACGGAGCTCGATGCGCAGGAGCGTGCCTTCGCCGGCAATCGACGTCCGCAGTTCATCGACTGACAGACCCGTGCGGCGGACGTCCTCCGGGGTGATGTCGCCTTCGTCGACAATCGTGACGCGGTCGAGGCGGAGCACTCCGACTGGCGAGCGGATCGTGGCGCCGTCGGCGGGCGGCGCCCGCCGCCTACGCCTGAAGGCGAGCGTCACACGGCGCTCGGCGATGCCCTGCAGGATGTCGTGGCGGAACAGCATCCAAGCCTCTGCATGTCCATTAGAGCAGATTGAGGAGCGCGCTTTCCCCGTAGATAACTGCTGCCATGACGGCCAGAGTCTTGAGAATGAGCGGCGTCATCTCCGTGATCCATTGCACCGGTCTGTAATGCTCGTCCAGGTCGCGCTGAATGAATGCGTAGGCGACGACTGATTGCGCGCAACCGATGTGCGTCCAGCAGCCGCCAAGAGCGTAGCCTGCGATCTGGGCCATCGCAAACAGGTGCAGAGTCTCGACTTCGAAACCTAACAGCGCTCTCGACGCGAAGTCGGCAACGACGTTGTTGTCGAGAATCGCAGATAGAACGGTTGATCCGAGGAACTGTGCGAACGCCACATGCGCGTGCCCCGCACTATTGATGCCCAGGCGCAGCAGCTCTTGCATCCCTTCGAAGAAACCTGCCGCGGTCAGCAGCGTGATCGACAGGAACAGGGGAAAGAGGAAGTAGTACTCGGCATACTCCTGCCGGGCCTCGCGAATGGCCAGGGCGCGCATCTTCGGGATGCCGGCAATCGCCGGCCAGGCGGCCAGGAACCCCGCGAATGAGGCGAGAAAGAGCGGCACCTCGTGAACGAGGCCGTGGAGCACGAGCAGGGCGGCGAACGGAGCCAGAGCGAACGCGCCGATCTTTTGCGCGCGTCGGCGGCGCCGGCCCATGGCTTCGAGCACGTCATCGACGGCCTGCTCCGCCTGGAACGCCGCTTCGTACTGGCCAGCCGCATCGAGAAGGTAGTGCCGATCCAGCCCGTCGGCCAGTTCTTCAGCAACGAAGTGGCCGAGCAACAACCGGCGCGTCGGCTCGGGTACATCTTCGGCAATCATCGCGAGGCCGAGCGGCTCGCCGCGACGGATGCGGGCGATCACCGGTTCGCGCCAGGAGTCCGTCGGGCCGGCATGAGCTTCGATGAGCTCGATCTCCGTCAGCACTTCACCGTGCCTGGACGCCTGAAGAAAACGGACGTCCGCGGCGTTGGCGTCGATGACGTCCAGATCCTCGAGAGCCACTTGCTGGCCACGGAGCTTGCCACGCAGCTGCCAGGCCACGACTCCGTAGGCGGCGAGAGCAACCGGCGCGCAGTACATCAGGAAGAACGCGTTCCCGAGGTGCGGATACAAGTTGGCCTTCATGATCAAGTTGGGCGGTTCTCCATAAGCCAACCAGGCCCCGCAGATCGTCGTCACGACCGTGCAGACCATAACGGCGTAGCGAACGGACTCTGTCGGCGCCGCCGCCAGCATCATGATGATCACCAGCGTGCGTATCGTCAGACCCACCATTGATACGCCGTCGAGAATGCCCGACGCGAAGGCGACCACTGCAGTCACCGAGAGGACCGTCGGCAAGATCCACCCACGATTGCGGCGGAGCAGGCGAAATGCGATCCCTTCCAGCAGCCGTGTCTGGGCGATCACGGCGACAAAAAACGTGAGGCCGAGGATGAAGAGCATCGTATCGGCATGGATGAGATCGTCCAGGCCGCTCAACGACAGCAAGTGTCGTTGCATCCAGGCGGCCCAGCCGCGGTCGAGTATCTCGGCGTGCCATGTGGAAGTGGGCAGCCCCGCGAAGGTGGCGACGATGACGAGCAACATGCCGTAGGTGAGGGCGTTTTTGTGAATCTGAAACCTGAAGGAACCAAACAGAAACAGGCCCAGGATCGTTGCGAGGACTTCTGCCGCCAGCAGGCTCAGCGGCATGGTGATAAAGCGGCCGGCTACAGCGATGACCACTGCCACGAGCGCTGAGCCGAGCATGAAAGCCGAACCGGACAGCATCTTCACCGCGGGCGACGTGTCCGGGGTTGGGGACTCGATTGTCATGGTGACACTAGGTCGGGAGGCCTGACGTCACCGGGCTGACGCCGCGTCGACAGGCCGCGACGTCAGACCAACAACGACCGCGAGGGTGTGGCGAGCAGCTGTCAGCGCTTCGCGACGGCGTTGCGCCGACGTTTGTGGTTGACGAACGCGGCCAGCGCGATGCCCAGCAACAGGGGGATCAATGGCGCACCCACTTTGATCAGCAGCCCTGCCGACAGAATCGATGCACCGACGAACAGCTTCCAACTCATGTGGCCATCATGAACGCGAATATCGCTAGCAGCATTGCCGAGAGGACGAGCGCCGGGGCGGCCAGCGGCTTCGTCCACTCGACGTTACGAACGCTCGTGTGCTTGAGCGCACGGATGTCCTGGAGCTGCTTGCGGGCGATCGCAAACTGCCACGAATTGGTCGCGAGATGGAGCGCCGTGAGCGTGTGCTCTTCCGCCTTGTTCAGCACGCGCAGCCGGTAGTGCAGCTCGGCGTACTTGAGCTGTGGCCAAAAACTGTTCGGGGCCAGAGCGACGGCCTCTTCGAGGGCATCCATCGACTTGTCTACGTCGCAGTTCATCGCGTACGCCACACCGAGACACGTGCGTAGATCGGCCGATTGCGGTTCGGCGAGACACGCCGCCTCCAGCGAGGCGATGTTCGCCGACAGCTCAGCCCGCGAAACGGTGTGAGGGTCCCGCCAAGGCATCAGCGCCAGCGGCCCGGCCGTCAACCGAGCGGCAACGCCAGTGGTGCTCGCGGTCAGCGTGGTCGACGTGGTTGGCATCTCCAACTCAATCCACCATGGCCGCTTCGGCTCTCAGCACGAAGTCCGGGTATGCGACGGCACCCATTTCAGGAAGATCCAGGCCTTCCAGTTCGGACTTAGCCGAAACGCGATGGCCGACGAACCAGTCGACGAACAGGTTCACGACGAAGCTCATGACGAACACGAAGCCGACGAGCGTCGCCACGCCCATCAACTGCGCCACGAACTGGCCAGCGTCGCCGTAGAACAAACCCGTGACGTTGCCCGCCACCCCATTCCACGATCCACCGTAGTTGCTCTTCCCGTCGGAGAACAGACCCACCGCGATGACGCCCCAGAGGCCGTTGGTGCCATGGACGGAGATCGCACCAACCGGATCGTCCACTTTGAGCACGCGCTCGATAAACTCGCATGAAAGGCAGACGAGCACGCCAGCGATGAGGCCGATGATCGCCGATGCCACCGGGTTGACGAACCCGCTGGGCGCCGTGATGGCCACCAGTCCCGCGAGAAATGCGTTGCCGGTCATCGACGCGTCGGGTTTCCCGTAGCGAATCCACATATAGAGGATGCCGCCGAACGAGCCGGTCATGCCGGCCAGCATCGTGTTGACGGCGACCGAAGCGGCGCGCAGACCGCCGTTGCCGGACATCGCCAGCGTCGACCCGGGATTGAACCCGAACCAGCCGAACGCCAGAATGAAGCACCCGCAAAGGACCCACATGATGTCGTGCCCCGGAATAGCGTTGGCCTTCCCATCGCGCGTGTATTTCCCGATGCGGGGCCCGAGGATCAGCGCGCACGCCAGCGCGGTGATGCCGCCGACCGAGTGGACCACGCCGGAGCCCGCAAAGTCGGCGTATCCGTGACCGAGCCCGAAATTCGCGCCCAGCATCGCCAGCCACCCGCCGCCCCACGCCCAGTTGGCAAATATCGGATACGTGAACGCTCCGAGGAACATCGTCGACACCATGAACGCCGAGTACTTCCAGCGCTCGCAGCACGTCCCCGTAACGATGGTGGTCGTGGTGTCCATGAACACCATCTGGAACAGGAAGATCACCATCACCGCCACGTCATAGGTCCCGTGGTGCATGAGGAGATAACCCGTGTTGCCAAACAGCCCGAGATCCTTGCCGAAGAGATTGATCGTGAACTCGGAATTGAGGACCGGCGTGCCGCCGAGATTCGCGACGGCGCCGGCTCCGCCCATCTGCAGCGGAAAACCGATGAGAAAGTAGGCCAGCATGCCAACCCCATACACCATGAAGTTCATCATCATCGTGTGATTGGCATTCTTGGCTCGGCACAGTCCGGATTCCACGACGGCAAATCCCGCCTGCATGAACATGATCAGGAAGCCGCAGAGCAGCGTCCAGGCGAAGTTGACGCCGATTCGGTTGGCGCCAATCTGATTCAGCACGTCGGACAGCGTCAGGCCCCTCTCCGGATCGCTGATGGCGATGTCGTTGACGGTTCCGGTCAAAGCACCGTCCGGGTCGCCATTGGCACGGTCGGTGGGTTTGACGGCTTCCTTCAGGTCGGCCTCGGTGATCGGCATGCCGTCCTGTGTCGCGGCGGACGTGGCAGCCGGCGGGCTGTCGGCTGCAGGAGCCTGCGCGCGGACAGTCCGCGCTCCAGTGAGACACGCCACCACCGCCAGGGCGAGCACGAGCTTCTTTGTCATGGTCTCCTCACGCTGCAGGAACCGGCAAGTGCTACCGCCGTCCGCTCGTTACTTCTTCCAGATCCAGGTCTTCTGATACGCGGGTGTGATACGCCCATGATGCCGAAGAGGCTGACGGCGATGCCGGCGAAGACCATGACCATGCGGACCGCCGTGCTTTGGCTGACACCAAGGCTGATGAACGCGACGATGAAACCCAGAAGTGTGACTCCGAGTCCGACGAATGTCATTTGAGCAACCTCCTCACCTCCGCTCCGCGACGAGCGGCAGTCTGCTACTGGGTCTCGAGCGCCTTCGCCTTGCGGAACATCGCAATCGCTCCTGCCATCGTGACAATGGCCAACAGCAGCGCCACGATGCTTCCACCATAAAAGAGCGAAATGCTCAGGAAGACGAAGGCCACGACCAGGACCAGTAACGCCAGCCCCTGTGCCGAGTTGTTTTCCATCGCTACCTCCGTGAACGCCAGCGCCGATGCCGAAGCATCCGCGCGCGTGTTGCGGTCGTTTCTGACACGTCGAATCGTCCGGTTTAGATCACCTGGCAACGGGGGGTCCCGTCGACGCTGCGCAGCGACAATGGGATTAGAGACGCAGGATTGTGTGCAGGCCTTCGTGTCTCTGGAGCGGGCCCAATGAGTCTTCGAACCGTCTGAGGTCGAACGCCGAGAGCCGCTCTACCCGCGCCGACTGTCGTTCGCGCGCGACCGGCCTTGGCTGACGCGCCTTGACGCGTGTCGGGACCAACGCGACGCTGGTGTCGACGACGGCCATGGCGAGCACGCGCGGAACGCGCGGCACACCCCGACTCGTGTCTCGCAGCGGCCTCGCCGGGTCGCAGGTCGAGAACGGCGCCGTAAATGGCGACAACACGAGGATGACGAGCCACGAGGCACAGAGCTTCGACAGCATGCGGCGGGACGCGAGTCGAACGAGCAAAAGTAGAGCCAAGCCACGAAGTGTCCAGCGGACCCGATCACGAACGCTTTCTTGAAGTTCTCTGTTGCCGGTCGCTAGGCGCGATCAGACGATTATGTCTGACGCGAGGTCGGTTACGACGTTTTTGTCTCAGAGGAAGTGCTCAGGTCGAGTCTCTGAGCAACGACGTTGTCGCCAGTGACATGGCGCGGCCCGCTGGTGAGGTCACGATTGCGTTTTGTATGTCGGACTCATTTCAAATCCGATCCCATGCGGCCATGATCACGCCCGCCAGCACCATCCCTGCGACCACAGGCAGCGGATGTGCCCGCGGCAGGAGAACCGCTCCCGTCAGAAAGCACGCGCCGAGATAGAACTGCCATCTCATTGGACGTGGAGGCCGCGATCGGCGGTCATCACGTATTCAAATGGCGCGCCGCCAACTTTGGCGTCGCGAGCCGGCATGCTCGATGGCCCGAAGGATTCGCGCGTCTGCGAATCCTGCAAAAGCGACACTGGTGTCGCTTTTCGTCAGGCGTAATCGACAAAAGTGTCGGTGCGATGTTAGCTGGTCGGCTCGGTCAGCCCGTGTACACCCTCGGCTCCATCCAAAGCTTCGTCTGCTCGTCATCGGGCTCGTCCGAGATCTCCATGTCGCCTCACCGGCTGGCCTTCAAGACGTTACGGATGTAGTGTGCCAGTTCAAGTCGACCAGAGGTCAAGCGGAGGCGAGCCCGGGAGGGTCATGAACCCACTCTCACACCTTCGGATCGGACGCCTCGCCGCGCTGCCGGCGGCGGTCATCGTATATATGCTGGTGTTTCTCTCCACAACCCTGGTTCCCTTTGCAACTCAGTCCCTGACGCCGTGGCCGGCCGTCGGGCTGGCGGTTGGCATCGTCGTCGCGGTCGTCATGTGCGGGTGGTCCGTTCGACTGCTCCGACGATTCGCCGCGCGGCTGGTTCCCCTCCGCGCGAGCGGCGCCCGGCGTCCAATCGCGGCAGTCGTCTGCGCGGGTGTTGCGCTTACGTCATGTGGGGCCATCCTTCTCTCGCTGCCGCTGCTTTTCGATCCGCCATCGCCCTCCTCAGAATCCGGCCTCGAGTTCTATACCGTTGTGCCCGGGTTGGCTTTTGCAACCGCATTCGGCTCCCTTGCGCTGGACTACTACCGCGGACGTCCTCGTCCGGACGCGTACGTGCTCTACCTGCGCACGTTCCTCAGCTTCTCCGATCGCGCCATGATGGCCCTCCTCTTCAGCGTCATCGGCAGCCGGCGGCGGGTGGTCGTTCTGACGGCGCCTCGGTCAGATGCCGCGTCGTGGGACCCAGTCCTCATTGCGTTCCGCGGCAATCCACTCTTGCGCCTGCGCGCAAAGGTGCCGGTCTTCATGACTGCCACCGACGAGGACTGGCAGGCGTCGGTAAAGCGCCTGATCGAGGGAGCCAGCCACACGATTGTCGACGTCTCGGCGTTGACGCCGGGCGTCCAGGTAGAACTGGCGATCCTTCGCGGGGAGACCTCGGGCAACATCCTGTGGCTCTGTGAAGCATCCCGAGCGGAGGTCCTCGAAAAGGTTCGCCAGCTGGTGGGGAGCTCGTTGGTGACGGCAGACCGTGTGCTCTTCTACAGGCAGAGCGTCGTTGCCGCCGTGCCAGGAATGGCCGCCGGCCTGAGCCTCTCCCTGTTGTGCCTGTTCCTGCTGCCGTTAATCAGCAATCTTCAGCGGGGA
>JBKPSC010000394.1:0-10304 GCA_046734915.1 Acidobacteriota bacterium
GATCAGATACGCGAGCACTTGCGTGTAAGCGGCATCGCCAAGCGATCCCGGTGAGCCCGGCGGCATCGTGCGAGTCAGCTGGTCGAAGAGGGCTTCGACAGACTTCCCGCCCCAACGCAGCCGAAAGTCACCACCCTTCAGCGGCGGCGCGAACTCGCCGTCATCGAGATTCACGCCGTGACACGACGCACATGCCTGGTCGTAAGCCGGCTTGCCCAGCGCGGCCTGACCGGCGGTGTATGACGGAAGCGACAGTGACTGTGCGCGCAGGCCGCGGGGAAAAAGCGGCCACACCATGACAGCGAGGAGCGCGATGGCCGCGACGAGAATCCGCCTTGTCATAATGCGAGGGCCCTCATGACCCGTACCTAGTGTCCGGCTTTAACCGGACGTTTAGCCTGACATTCAGCCGGACGGAGGATACCCTATCCGGCTCAAGACGTCGTACGTGACGGAGAGCGACGCTGTGCTGACTCCAGATTGCGGCGCGCTTCCGCAAACCCTGGCGCAAGTTGGACGGCCCGCTGAAAGTGCTGCATTGCCTCTGCTACGCGTCCCATCGAAGCGAGCGCGACACCAAGATTGTTGTGCGCCTCTGCGGAATCGGGCATGAGATCGACCGCTTCCCGCAAGCGTGCCTCGGCATCGACATAGCGGCGCGACTCCAGGAAATCAGCGCCTTGTTCATACCGAATCTGTCCAAGGTTGGCGCGCGCATTGGCCGACGTCGGCTCTTGCTTCAGAGCCTGTTCGAATTGGCGCACGGCCTCATCGACACGATCGGCGCGCATCTCGGCAACGCCAAGAAGATTGTGCACTTCGGCCGAGTCGGGCACGACGGCCCCGAGGTAAGCGCTCCCGAGAAGGCGCCGGTCTCCCTTCGTGGCAGCAAGGGCAGCTGCATCTGTCACTGGCGCCAGATAGGCTTGTTGCAGCAGCCGCAGATAGAGATCGAGATCACGCGTCGCCTCCCCGGCGCGTTCGTCGACACACCGCGGACACCATGCTGCAATGCCCGTCACATCGAACAACGCCGAGGGCACTCCCATGAGCCCGGCGCTGAGACCAGAGAGCACTCCGTATTCTTGTAGCGGACGATCATCGGTTACAGGGACCGATCCAGCTGTGGCACGAGCCAGTGTCGCCGCCGATCCCACGAATGTTCCAGCAATCTCGCGTACGGAGCCAAGGTCGAGGCGAGCGAGGTCCTCTCGAACGGCAACCTCGTGCTCCAACGCGGCAGCCAGTTTCATGGGGTCGATCTCGATACGCGGAGCGGCTGTCCCTATCAGCAGCAACTCGGCTTGCGTACCCGACAGCAGCACTGACTGCGGAAATACGTCGATGAACGCGCGCACCATCGCCAGGCTGATTTCTGCAGGCACCTGATACGCCGGAAGCCACTGACTGATGTAACCGCCAGACGTCAGACGCGATCGTGCCAGCTCGTAAAACTCGCGTGAGTACAGAGCTGCGACGCCAGCGTGTGCGATCGGAGGGGGCTCCAGTGTGATGAGGTCATAGCTTCCAGGAGGCGTCATCTGGAGGTGCTGCCGCCCGTCGTTGATGTACACACTCAGTTTCGGATCCTTCACGACATTGCGGTTGGCATCGCGAAAGTAGCCGGCGTACTCGAGGATGTGCCGGGACAAATCAGCGACATCAAGCTGCGCGACCGATGAGTGGAGCGCGGCGGCATGTGCCGTGTTGCCGACGCCAAACCCGATGACCAGCACTCGCTGTGGTCGTTCCATCGCGAGCAGCGGAATATGTGCAAGCGCCCGCATGTAACGTTGGTCGAGGAGCGCCGTGGACGACATCGCATGTCCGTTGGTGATCAAGCCTCGTCCTCGTCCCGGCCGTTCGACGACGGCAATGAGCTCGGTGAAGCCTTCGCTGAGAGCAACGATGCGTTCGTTGTTACCGCGGCTTCCCAGTGCGCGCTGGACGAGGAAGTCGGCGGGCAGCGTCATCCAGGCGGCAAGGGCGCCCACAGCGAGAAGGCCGGACACGGCGAAGGCTGTCCGTCGATGCAAGTCAGCTGGTTGCGCGAGATAGAGAGGCCAGATCGTGAGAGCGGCGAACATGGCCAGTATCCCGGCCGACATCTGCATCCCTAATGGAGGCAGCAGCAGGTAACCGGCGGCGAGAGACCCTGCGACTGCCCCGATTGTGTTCGCGGCATAGAGGGCACCAGCGCGACGACCAACCGAGGCTTCCACGCGCTGGACGATGGCGTTCGCGAGCGGCACCGCCAACCCGGCGACGAGTGAGGGCAGCGCCACTTCGAGCAACATCGGACGCAGGTCGAACCAGAGTTCGCGCAAGACGCGCGAGGTGTACGACAACCCCGCGAGCGACTGTGCGATCGCACCACCGCGCGCCGCGAGCACCTCCGCGCCGCCCGACGCCAGGCCAAGCAACGTCGTGGTCGCAAAGAGAGCCTGGACGATCATCAGCGTGCGCGCGGGCTGGCCAAGCCGACGATCGAGCCATCCTCCAACGAGCGCTCCAGTTCCCATCGCGAGGAGCATCACGCTGAGCAGCAGCGAGAAGACCGCCCGAAATCCTCCAAGCAGTACGGCCAAATGGCGCAGCCACAGCATTTCCATACCGAGCGCAGCAAAGCCCGACATCGCGAGGGCCACAGCAGTCCAGCGGACCGGGCTGAAAGCCGGCTCCGAGGCACCAGTCACGACCTGCTGCATCGTCCGCGTCTTGATCTGCTGCGTAGGCCGGGACTTGATCTGCCGTGTAGGCCTGGTCCTGATTTCCGGACCCGGCGTCGTCTCGCTAGTCTGCAGACCGATCCAGAGCGCACCGCCCGCCGCGACGAGATTGAGTGCGACTGCAACGAGCTGGGTAAAGAAAACACCGATCTGCGGGACCAGCACGAAATCCGTGAGAAAGGCTCCGGCGGCGGCGCCAAGGGTGTTCACGCCATACAGCAGCGCGATACGCCAGCCGCTCGAACCAAGGTCGGAATGCACCCGGGCACGGATGAGGACTGTGAACGTCCCGCCCATCAACACCGTCATAGGTGCCAGTAGTGCGGTGGCTAGTGCTCCACGCCAGAGGTAAGACGCAGTCGTTAACGTATGCCACCCGGCCGAATCGATCTCGTACGACGAGAGCCGTCCGACGATGGCAGCGAGATGAGGCAAAGCAAGGGAGATGAGGAGTCCGCAAAGGGCTATGACGGATTCGAGCACCGCATAGATACGGACCAGGCTCTCGGGACGAGACGCATAGCGCCGATCGGCCCATGTGCCGAGCAGGTAACTGCCCGCGCCAAGCCCGACCATGAAGATGGCGACAACGATCGATGCTGAGTGAATGGTGTTGCCATAGATGTGTCCAAATTGCCGGACCCACACGACCTGATACAGCAGGCCGCTCAGACCAGAACAGAAGAACAGGAGGTGAAGCGCCATTGACTTCACCATGGCGCGAAGAGAAGATTCCACGGCTCCTCTGATCTATCAGAAAACGGTCGGTCAGTTTCGAAGGTTGTTCGTTCCCAAGGTCGGTCACTTTGTTCGGCGTTGGCAAGACCCAATGCTCGGGAGGCGAGAACACATGCGTGCCGCGCTCCGGTGTGCCGTCATTCTGGTTTGGACGGCCCTGCTACCTTCAGTTGCGTTCGCTCAGTCTTCCATCACGGGAACGGTGAAGGACACTTCGGGAGCTGTGCTCCCCGGGGTGACTGTAGAAGCCGCGAGTCCCGTGCTCATCGAAAAGACCCGTGAGGCAGTCACAGATGCCAGCGGCAGATTCCAGATCGTCGAACTGCGACCCGGAACATACACCATCACGTTCTCGCTCGCCGGATTCAATACGATCAAGCGCGAGGGTGTGGTCCTTAGCGGTACTGCCACGGCCACTGTCGATGCCGAACTCCGCGTCGGGTCTCTCGAGGAAACGATTACCGTAACCGGCGAAACGCCGCTCGTGGACGTGTCGAGCACCACGCAACAGCGCGTGATGAGTTCCGAGGTCATTGATGCGTTGCCAAGCGCACGCAACTACTTCGGCCTGGCGCGGATGATCCCCGGCACTCTCGGTGGCGGCAACGACGTCGGCGGATCGCTCGTACAAGACGTCGGCCAGAGCGTTGTCGTCCATGGAAGCAAGAACGTCGACCAGCGTGTCACCGTGAACGGAGTCAGCACGATGACGCTGCAGGCGGGCGGAAACATCGGCGGGCAGACCCCCGATGTCGGATCGGCCTCAGAGGTCACGGTCGACACCAACTCTCTCTCAGCCGAGCTGTCGACCGGCGGCGTGCGCATCAACTTCGTGCCGAGAGACGGCGGAAACAAGTTTGCGAACTCGACGTTCTTTACGTTCACCAACGAAAACCTGCAAGGCGACAATTTCTCGCCCGAGCTCCAGCAAGCCGGTCTGGCGACGCCCGGCCGCATCGTGAACAACTACGACATCAACGAGTCGCTTGGCGGTCCGCTCAAGCGCGACAAGGTGTGGTTCTGGTTCTCGACGCGGTACAACGAAACCGAGAACCAGGTGTCGGTGCTGGCGAACAAGAACGCCTACGACCCGACGAAGTTCCTCTACGACCCGGACCCCAGCACACCCGGCGCGAACAAGGGACACCAGATGAATAACAGCCTCCGGCTCACCTGGCAGGCCAGCCCGCGCAACAAGATTGCCGGTACTTACAAGTTCGACAAGTGGTGTAACTGTCCGAACAACATCAGCGCAACCGTCGCGCCCGAGGCTGGCCGCGACCGGCGCTTCCCTCGCCTGGCGCAGGAGCACCTGGAGTGGACGTCGCCGGTGACGAACAAGCTCCTCTTCGAAGCCGTCGGCCTGCACTTGTTCGAACGCTGGGGCAACATGCACTACCGCGTCGATGGGGGTTCGCTCGAGGATCCCGCCCTCGAAGCGATTCTGCCTCAGATGATCAGCGTGACCGAGCAGAGCAACAACCTGACGTACCGCTCGCAGGCGAACTACAACAACACCGCGGTCCCGAGCTTTACGTATCGCGCCGCTGGTACTTACGTCACCGGTTCGCACGCCTTCAAGGTGGGGTTCAACAACACGAGCGGCCATCTGGACGAGTACCAGTACACGCTCAACAACCTGAGTTACCGGTTCAACAACGGCATACCCAACCGAATCACGGAGCGCGCCTTCCCCTACCGCGCGATCACGAACCTTGACAACGACCTCGGTGTCTTCGCGCAGGACCGCTGGTCGGTGAGCCGCTGGACCATTCAGGGCGCAATCAGATTCGATTATTTCGCCACGAGCTTTCCTGACCAGACGGTCGGGCCGTCGGATCTCACTCCCACGCGGAACATCACGTTCCCCGCGCAGGACAACATCTCCTGGAAGGATCTGACCTATCGCAGCGGACTCGCTTACGATCTGACAGGCGACGGCAAGACCGCCGTCAAGGTCGCGTTCAACAAGTACCTGCTCGGGCAGACGCTGAATGGCCTCGGCCGCAACCCGAATCCCGTACTGGCCATGGTCACGCAAGCGAATCGTCCGTGGGACGATCGGGCCGGCCGTGGCATCAACGGCGACTACATTCCGCAATGCGATCTGATCAACCCGCTGGCCAACGGCGAGTGCGGTCCACTCGACAACCTGGCCTTCGGCTCGACGATACCCGCCGAGCTCTACGACAAGGACCTCATCTCCGGCTTCAACCATCGTCAAGCAAACTGGGAGTTCTCCACGAGCGTGCAACGCGAGCTGCTGCCGCGCGTCGCGCTGGACGTAGGGTACTTCCGTCGCGCGTGGGCCCATTTCCAGGTCACCGACAACACGCTGGTCGGGCCCGAGGACTTCACGTCGTTCAATCTCGTGGCACCTGCCGATCCACGTCTGCCGAACGGCGGCGGATACACGCTGACCGGTTTCTATGACGTCGTGCCGGTAAAGGCCGGACAGGTCCGCAACCTGAATGCGTTGTCCGACAAGTACGGCTCGCAGTTCGAGAACTGGAACGGCGTGGACGTGACGGTAGATGCCAGGCTGCGAAACGGTCTGACGTTCCAGGGCGGCCTGAGCACAGGCAAGACGATGGAAGACAACTGCGAGATCGTCGCCCAACTGCCCGAGATGAACAACCAGGCGACCCCACCCTCGGCGCCGAACACCACCTCGACGCTTCCCGCATCGTGGCGCGCGGCACAGTTCTGCCATCGCGAATCGCCGTTCCTGACGCAGTTCAAAGGCTACGGCGTCTACATCATCCCGAAGGTCGACGTGCAGGTGTCCGGGTCGTTCCGCAGCATCCCCGGCCAGAATCAGCAGAACCCGCCGAACAACGACGTCAACGTCGGATTCGTTGCGACGAACGCGTACCTCGCAACTAACTCCACGCTTGGCCGGCCGCTCTCGGGCAGCGCGCCAAACGTGACGCTGCAACTGCTCGAGCCGTACACCAAGTGGCTCGACCGCCGAAACGAGCTCGACCTCAGGTTCGGCAAGGTATTCCGGATGCCCCGGAACGTTCGCGCGATCGTGAGCATGGACCTTTACAACGCGCTCAACTCCGACGCCGTCACCGACGTCAATCAGGCGTTCGCGACCTATCTGGTTCCTACGCAGATCCTCAACCCGCGCGTGGCCAAGTTCAGCGTCAACTTCGATTTCTAATCCTCTGAACATCCGGCCTCCAACTCCCAAATCCTGATGGTTTGGGAGTTGGAGGTCAGGGTTGCCCGCCTCCGCCAGCCGCCGCTGCAGGGGATCGATCGAAACCGCAGCACGATTGACTTCATCAGCTGCGAGGCGTAGATTCCACGGCACCCTCTGACCTATCAGAAATCGGTCGTCGCACTCTGAGGTTGTTCGTTCCCAAGGTCGGTCACCCCTTTGTCGGGGCGTTGGCAAGACCCAACGCTCAGGAGGCGAGAACACATGCGTGTCGCGCTACGGTGTGCCGTCGTTCTGGTATGGACGGCCCTGTTACCGTCTCTGGCTTTCGCGCAAGCGTCAATCACAGGTACTGTCAAGGACACCTCGGGCGCCGTGCTGCCCGGAGTGACCGTGGAAGCTGCGAGTCCGGTCTTGATCGAAAAGGTCCGTGGGGCGGTGACCGACAGCAACGGTCGGTTCCAGATCGTGGATCTGCGTCCAGGTGAGTACGCGATCACGTTTACCCTCCCCGGGTTCAACACGGTCAAGCGTGATGGCGTCATTCTCAGCGGCTTTGCCGCGTCGACCGTCGATGCCGAGATGCGCGTCGGCTCCCTGGAGGAAACGATCACGGTAACGGGCGAGTCGCCGATTGTCGACACGCATACCCTGACCAAGCAACAGGTGCTGAGCGCCGACGTCGTCGACGCATTGCCCAGCGCGCGTAACTACGTCACGCTGGGGCGCATGGTCGCTGGCACAACAGCAACCGGGAACGGCTCCAACGACGTCGGCGGGTCACTGATTCAGGACGTGGGTGGCAGCCTGACGGTTCACGGCAGCCGCACGACCGACCAGCGCGTCACGGCGAACGGCATCAATACCATGACGTTGCAGGCAGGCGGCAATATCGGCGGTCAGACACCGGATGTCGGCTCGGCAGCTGAAGTGACGATCGAGACGACGTCACTTTCCGCAGATCTTCCGACTGGCGGTGTGCGTATCAACTTCATCCCTCGGGATGGCGGGAATACGTTCACAAACAGCGCATTCTTCACGTTCGCGAATCAGGGCCTGCAGGGAGACAACTTCTCGGACGAGTTGAAGGCCGCCGGCCTCGCGACGCCAACCAAGATCGTCAGCAACTTTGATCTCAACGAGTCGTTCGGTGGTCCGTTCAAGCGGGACAAGGTATGGTTCTGGTTCTCGACGCGCTGCAACAGCGTCAAGGGTGAAGCGGGCATCTTCGAGAACGCGAATGCGTTCAACCCGAACGCCTGGCTCTATGTCCCGACGACGGTGCCGGCGGTCAACGAAGGCGTGCAGTTCAACAACAGCCTGCGCGTCACCTATCAGATGAATCCGAAGGTCAAGATCGCTGGAACCTACAAGGCCGACAAATGGTGTAACTGCCCGAACCAGATCAGCGCGACACGAGCTCCCGAGGCGGCACGCGATCGCCGGTTCCCGCGTCTGAGGCAGGAGCATGCGGAGATTACGTCCCCGATCACCAACCGGCTGCTCTTCGAAGCGGTCGCCATGCACCTCTTCGAGCGCTGGGGGGACATGCATCTACGGCACGATGGCGGGTCGCTCGACGATCCAGCGCTCGAAGCTCTCCTACCGCAGCTGATCTCGGTCACCGAACAGAGCAACAACCTCGTTTACCGCGGACGCGAGATCAACAACAACACACTGGTGCCGAACTGGGCCTATCGAGCGGCCATGTCGTATGTGACCGGCACGCATGCGTTCAAGGTGGGCTTCAACCGCACACACGGGTTCCTCGAGGAATACCAATATGCGATGAACCCGGTGAGCTACCGGTTCAACAACGGCGTCCCGAACCAGATCACGATGATGAACCGGCCATACACGGCGACGTCGAACATGGACAACGATTTTGGCCTGTTCGGGCAAGACCGCTGGACAATGAACCGGATGACGTTGAACCTGGCGATCCGGTTCGACGCGCTGCAGACCAGCTTCCCCGAGCAGACGGTCGGACCGGCGCCGCTCGTCCCCACCCGCAACATCACCTTCCCCGAGACCGACAATCTCAATTGGAAGGACATCACGTATCGAACCGGCTTCATCTACGACCTCGGGGGTAACGGCAAGACGGCGATCAAAGTTGCCGCCAACAAATACCTCCTCGGCCAGACGCTGAACGCCATCGGACGAAACCCGAACCCGGTGCTGGCGCTCACACAGTCAGTCAACCGGTCCTGGACTGACACCAATCGTGACTACATTCCGCAGTGCGACCTCCTGAACCCGCTGCAGAATGGCGTCGGCGATGTATGCGGACAGATCTCAGATTTGTCGTTCGGGACAGTACGCCCCGTCGATCTCTACGACAAGGAGCTGACCACCGGGTGGGGCCATCGTCCGCAGAACTGGGAGTTCTCTGCCGGAGTGCAGCGCGAATTGATGCGCAACGTCGCGCTCGACGTGGGTTACTTCCGGCGCATCTGGAAGAACTTCCAGGTGACAGACAACCTGCTCGTCGGCCCCGAAGACTTCACCAGGTTCAGCCTGACGGTCCCGACCGATCCGAATCTCACGACCAGTGGCACAACTCTGACCGGCCTCTACAACGTCGTGCCGGGCAAATTCGGTCAGGTGCAGAACTTCAACACCCTGTCTGACAATTACGGCAAGCAGATCGACCACTGGAATGGTTTCGACGTGAGTGTCAATGCGCGGCTTCGGAACGGGCTTGTCATCCAGGGCGGTATGGGCACTGGCAAGCAAGTCGAAGACAACTGCGAGATCGTCGCCAAGGTGCCTGAGATGCTGAATCTCAGTGCGGCCGACATCGGCGCGGTGAGCACGACGGGGGCACCGGCGCAGTGGCGACCGGCAGACTTCTGTCACCGCGAGCAGCCGTGGTTGACGGGATTCAAAGCTCTTGGCATCTATATCATCCCGAAGATCGATGTGCAGGTGTCCGCGTCGTTCCGCAGCACGCCAGGAACCACGCTCGCTGTCGGCTACACGGCGACAAACGCGATCCTCGCGTCGACGTCGACACTGGGCCGGCCGCTCTCGGGGAATGCCGCAAACATGGTGATCGGCATCGAGGAACCGAACGCGACATTTACCGAGCGTCGGAATGAACTCGACATGCGGATCGGCAAGGTGCTGCGATTCGCGAACACGCGGACGGTCGTCAGCATGGATCTCTTCAATGCGTTGAACTCCAACGCGATGATCGTTCAGAATCAGGCCTACGCCTCCTATTTGCGACCGGTCGAGATCCTCAATGCCCGTCTGATCAAATTCAGCTGGGCGTTTGATCTGAACTGAGCATGACGCGGGCGATCGGCGCCGTTCTGTTGCTGATCGCCCCCGTTCCCGCGTTCGCGCAGCGCGATATTGCCGGCAACTGGGCTGCCCTGTACCACGAAGATCAGCCGCATCGCATTCCCGGGCCGGAGCTCGGTGACTACACTGGCATCCCACTGAACGATGCCGGCCGCCTGAAAGCCGACAGCTGGGACGCGTCGATCCTCACGCTGCGCGAGCATCAGGCCAAGCCACATCCCTCCACGTATTCCCTGCGCGGACCCGCCAATATCCGCATCACACGCGAGCTCGATCCTGTCACGCAGGAAACCATCGGCTACGAACTGTTCGGGACATTTGGACAGGCGACGCGTCTCATCTGGCTGGACGGGCGC
>JBKPSC010000395.1:0-9783 GCA_046734915.1 Acidobacteriota bacterium
TCGATCCGGGCTACGGCCTGCAGGCGGCGGCGCTCGTCGAGCCGGGCGCCGCCGCGTCGCTGTTCGAAGGCGCGCCGCAGACGCTCGGCGCCGTACTCGACGAAGCCGATCGCGCTGGCGGCTGGCCGAAGGGCTTCGCCCAGGCCACCCCGGCCGAGATCAACATCGAAACCAAGGTGCGGCGGTTCTCGAGCCCCGAGGTCATCGGCGTCATCGAGGGCCGAGACCCCGCGCTGAAGAGCGAGTACGTCGCGCTCATGGGCCACGCCGATCACATCGGGGCCAAGGCCGGCGGAACCGGCGACCGCATCAACAACGGCGCCCTCGACAACGGTGCCGGCATTGCGACGCTGCTCGAAGCGGCGCGCGCGTTCACGGTCAGCGACGAACGGCCGCGCCGATCGATTCTCGTCATCGCCAATACCGCGGAGGAGAAGGGCCTGCTCGGCGCCGAGTACCTCGCCCACTATCCAACGGTTCCAATCGAACGCGTGACCGCCGGCATCGATCTGGACATGCCGATGCTGCTCTACGACTTCACCGACGCCGTGGCGTATGGAGCGGGACATTCGACGCTGGCGCCGGTCTTCGAGAAGGCCGCGGCGGCGATGGGCGTGAAGCTCTCGCCCGACCCGATGCCCGACCAGGCGATCTTCGTGCGCTCTGATCACTACGCGCTCGTCAAGGCCGGAGTGCCCGCGGTCATGCTCGCCACCGGCATGGCCAACGGCGGCGAGGCGGCCTGGGGCCGCTTCTTCGCCAACAACTACCATCGGCCTTCAGACGATCTGTCGCAACCCATCGACTGGCGCGCGGGTGCGAAGTTCGCCGAGCTCAACTACCGGGTCGTACGCGCCCTCGCCGATGACACCGCGAGAGCGCGGTGGTACGAGGGCGATTATTTCGGCGATGTCTTCGCGCCACAGGCACCGAAGGCTCCGAGGACAACCACACCCGCGGCATCCGCTCCAACGGCATCGCGGTAGCTGGAACCTTCTCGCCTGCCGCGGTGTCAAATCGTCGGTGATTCTGCCGATCCGCGGTGCAATGCTCATCGCGTCAGCGCTGACACTAAGCGCGCATCTTCAGCTGTGCGCACAAGCACGCCTCAACGATCTGCCTTCAATTACTGGTATCTGGGAGACGACAACGCCCACAGGTGTCGAGGGCCTGTCGATTGTGGCGCACGGCGCCGCGGATGCCCAGACGCTGGTAAAAGCGTCCGTGCAGGTCCGAGTATTTCGCCGAAGGGGTCGTCTCCAGCAATGGGGCTGGTTTAGCGCAGGCGACGAAGTGTTGACTGGTGGACGCCTCGTGATTCGCGGTGCGCTTCTCGGTTCGCTTGATGCCACGCGCGATCGATCGGGGCCGCTCACCTACGATGTGGCCTTTGACCCCGCCCAAGGCTGGGTCGGCACGATCGAAGAGAACGGCGTGCGACGCAACGTCGTACTCACACGTCCGCAATCGTCGCGAAGTGATCGTTGCGTACCGTTCTGCGGCACGTGGGAGCACGTCAACCAGCGCATGCTCCGACGGTTTCACGTGGCCCGGTCTTCCGACGGCGCTCTCGTGGCCTGGATGGATACGGCATCGCGGCTTCTCACGAGCCCGCCGATGCCGCAATCGCATGACTTCGGCGCAGATGTCGAGGTCGTCGAGCCGTCGGCCAACAGACTACGGCTCACCGAAGCGCGATCTACCTGCTGCCCTACGTCATACGAGGGCAACGTGTCGATCGATGGCCGCGAATTGCTGACCATCGTGACGCCTGGTAAAGGAATGCCGGTCGGAGACGATCTCGGCAACTCGAACGCCACGTTCAGGCGAATCGACTGAACAATAGAGGGAAACGACTCCCTCGACTGCATCGACGACAGCCTCCGACTTGATCGAAGATGTCGCCATGAGTGTCTTCTCGAATTCTGCCTCGTCCACGCCCGAGGAGATTGCAGGTTACGTCGACGCGCTCATCGGGCTTCTCGGCGACCAGGATCCCGTGGCCGTGCTCCGCGATACGCCGCACGCCCTGCAGCAGTTCGTCGCCGCCGTACCCGAAGCGATCGTCACAAAGCCGGAAGAGCCGGGCAAATGGTCGATTCGCGACGTGGTCCAGCACCTGGCCGACTCCGAGCTCGTCGGCGGCTTCCGCCTCCGGATGGTGCTCGCGCACGATCGGCCCGATCTGACCGGCTACGATCAGGACCGCTGGGCCAATCGGCTCCGCTACGACGAAGTGGACGTGCACGACGCGCTGCAGCAGTTCATCGTGCTGCGGCGCGCCAACCTGCGGCTCTGGCAGAATCTGAGCGCCGACGAGCTGCGACGAGTGGGACTCCACCGCGAGCGCGGCGAAGAAAGCCTCGGCCACATGCGGCGCCTCTATGCGGCGCACGACCTCCTGCACCGCCGGCAGGTGGAGCGCATTCGGGGGGCGGTGTCGGCGTCCTAGGCGACGCGGCGCGTGCGCCTGCGCAGCAGCAGCCGCTTGATGTGAGCGAGCTCGGTCGCGTCGATCGGCGCCAGCGCCCGCACGTCCTGGCCTTCGACGACCGCGACGGGCGTGCCGTCTCTGTAGGCCATCCGGTTCCGTCCGGCCGCTCGCACGCGCTCGCCAGACGTGACGATTCCCGCCAGGTTGAGCGGATCGGCCGTGCAGATCACGCTGAACGCGCCGTTGGGGGCCGTCCGCCGGATCTCGCGGAGCGTGGGCACGGCATCGGGAAGCGCGAACTGCTCGCCGGCCATCCCGGAAACGAACCGCCCGCCGCGAATCTCGCCGCGGGCTTCGAGGCGGCGATAGATGCGGGTCAGCTCGCGCCACGGCGCCGCGTTCGGCTCGCGCGTCAACAGCCGGCGGAAGACGACACCGTAACGGCGCAGCAAGGCGTGCGCCTGCCGTTCGATTGCGGCCTGGCGCGTTCGCGGATCGTCCTCGCGGCCGACCACGCTCCATCGGCCGGCCAGGTTCGTGCGGCGATCGAGCGTCAGCCGGCCCTGGGCCGCGGCGACGAGCAGCCGCAAGCCCGAAAAGCCGTCCGAGACCGCCAGGCCGGCGGAAACCAGCACGCCGAGCGCCTGCAGCACGCGATCGGCGTCGAAGGGCAGCGCGGCCAGCAGATCCTTGAAGAACGAAGCGCCTCGCGCCCCCAGCAGATCGAGCACGACGCGCGCATCGTTCGTGATGGCGTCCGCTGCGCCGCTCGACGCGAGCGACTGCCAGAGCTCGCCGTGCTCCCTGAGGAAGAGCGCGACCGGCGTCACCGATGCCATCTTCAGCACGCGCGGCGGTGACAGCCGCGACCACCCGACTTCGCCCGACAGACACAGCACGTCGAGCATCGACGGGTCGTAGCGATCCATGCGCGCCGGCAGGACGGCACGCTCCCAGGCGCCCGCGGCGAGCTCGAAGCCGTCGAGGATCTCGACGATCTCCCGCAGGCCGTCGCGGCCGGTCAGCCGCGTGGGCTCGTCGACGTGCTGCCATTTGAACAGGTAGCGCATGAAGTCGGCCGGCGTCACCGGTTCGATCTCCGCGCGAAGCCGGTTCAGCGTGTAGCGATGGATGCGTGCGAGCAATGCCCGATCGCACCATTCAATCTGTCCGGCTGGCTGCCCGGCTGGCGACGGCGCGTCGCGTCGAGGGGTGAACGATCCGCGGAGCACGACGCCCTCGGCTTCGAGCGCCAGCAGACCCTCGTCCACGTCAGCTTCGGCCACGCTGAGCGTGCGGGCCAGATCGGACGCGAGAATCGGGCCGGCGATCGTCATTCGCCCGCGCACGAGCTCCGCGATGGCCGTCGCCGCCGTCCACTTCACGGTCGATCGTGACGGCGGAACGGCGACCGGCGGGTCGGCTGTCAGCGCCGGATGAATCGCCAGCAGCTCCGGCAGGCGCTCGGTCGCGACGAGGACCGTGAACCGATTCGGCAAAGTCGCCTGTGTCGCCCGGCCAGACTCGGCCAGATCGCGGATCCACGACGGATCGAACGACTCGAGCTCGTCGGCGGTGAGCAGACCGCAGGTCATCAAGGCGTCGTGCAGTTCGTCGGCGTCCCGTGGGTTGGCGCGCGCTTCGTCGCGGACCCTGGCGATCGCCGCCGCGTCGAGCACGCCGGCGTCATCGACCGTCGCGTCGCGGCCGCGCCGCGTCTGCACCGCGTGTGCCCGCCGCTCCTCGAGCGGCGCGTCGTCCAGGAACGCGTATGGCTTGGCGTTCAGGATGTCGTAGGCGAACACCGATGGCTCTGGCGTGTCGCGCGCCAGCAGTCGCAGCTCGCCGCGGTGGATGCGCTCGAGCACGCGGCGAAGGCCGTCGAAATCCATCGCCTCGTGCAGACAGTCGCGGATGGTCTGGTTGACGAGCGGATGATCGGGCAGCCGGCGATCGCCGGGAATGTTCTCGAGGCAGGCAGCGGCATCCGGAAAGGCCGCCGCCATCAGATCGTCGGCCAGCATCCGCTGCAGCTGCGGCGCGACGCGCCGGCTGCCGCGCGCTCTCGGCACCGCCAGCGAGATGGTCGCGTTCCAGCGCCAGCGGGTCTTGAAGACCGGCGCGTCGAGCAGCGCCTGGACCAGAACGTCCCGCGTCGTCTCCGGATGCAGGTAGCGGAACACGTCGGCGAGCGGAAACGAGTGCTGCGGGCCCAGCGACAGCAGCAGCGCATCTTCCGTGGCGGCGGCCTGCAGCTCGAAGTTGAACTGCCGGCAGAACCGCTTCCGCAGCGCGAGGCACCACGCCTTGTTGATGCGGCTGCCGAACGGCGCGTGCAGGACGAGCTGCATGCCGCCGGACTCGTCGAAGAAGCGCTCGAGGATGAGCGTGTCCTGCGTCGGCATCGCGTTGAGCGTGCGCCGGCCGCTCACGAGGTAGCCGAGCAGCTGGCGCGAGGCGTCGGCCGGCAACCCGGTCTCGGCGGCCATCCATTCGACGTCTTCTTCGCCAACGCCGTCGTTTTCTCCGTCATCTTCTCCGCCGCGACGGCCCACGTCAGATGCCGCCCCGCCGGCGGCGACGCGGCGATCGACGAGCGCCCGCAGATCGCTGACGGCGCGCGACAGCTCGTCGCTGCGGGCCGGCGCTTCGCCCAGCCAGAACGGGATCGTCGGCGGCGCGCCCTTGGCGTCGCTGACCCGCACCACGCCCGTCGTCACCTGCAGGATCTGCCACGACGCGTTGCCGAGCTGAAAGATGTCGCCGGCGTTGCTTTCGATGGCGAAGTCCTCGTTGAGCGTGCCGACGAACGTTTCGTCCGGATCCAGCAGCACGCGATAGTCGGCGACGTCGGGAATGGCGCCGCCCGAAGTGAGCGCCAGCAAGCGCGACCCGCGCCGGCCTCGAACCGTGGCATGGACCTCGTCGCGGTGGAGCAGGGCGGCGCGCCGTCCCTTTCGCGTGGTGAATCCGTCGGCGGCCATGACAACCACCGAGTCGAACTCTCTCTTCGTCAGATCGCGATAGGGCCACGCTCGGCGGGTGAGCGCAAACAGCTCGTCCTCGCTGATGCCCCCGGCCTCGGCGCAGGAGGCTTCCGCGACCAGCTGCTGCGTCAGGACGTCGAGCGGCGCGTCGTGCTGCACCGTCGCGTCGAGCTCGCCGAGCCGCACCGATCTGACGAGCGCCGCGCACTCCATCAGGTCATCGTGGGAGACGGGGAAGACCCGTCCCTTCGGCAGGCCGCTGATGGTATGGCCCGAGCGACCCACCCGCTGCAGAAGGGTGGAGATCCGGTGCGGCGATCCAATCTGGCAGACGAGATCGACGTGGCCGATGTCGATGCCCAGCTCCAGCGAAGCGGTGGCGACCAGAACGCGGAGCTGCCCGGTCTTCAGGCGCGTTTCGGCGTCGAGGCGCGTCTCCTTCGAGAGGCTCCCGTGGTGCGCGGCCACCGACGCTTCACCGAGCCGCTCGCTGAGGTGACGCGCCAGGCGCTCGGCCATTCGCCTCGTGTTGACGAAGACGAGCGTCGTGCGGTGCGCCCCGACGAGCTCCGCCAACCGGTCGTAGTACTCCGTCCAGACCTCGTGCGACATCACGGCGTCGAGATCCGATCGCGGAATCTCGATGGCGAGATCCATCGGCCGGCCGTGCCCCTCGTCGACGATGGTGCACGGCGCCCCTTCGGTGCCCGACAGCCAGCGCGCCACGTCCGCGATCGGCTTCTGCGTGGCCGACAATCCAATGCGAAGCAGCGGCCGGCCAGCCAGCCGCTCCAGCCTCTCGAGCGAGAGCGCCAGATGCGCGCCGCGCCGAGTGCCGATGACCGCGTGCAGCTCGTCGACAATCACGGTCCGCACGGTCCGAAGCATCTGGCGGCTGCGGTCGGAGGTCAGCAGCAGGTACAACGACTCGGGGGTCGTGACCAGGATGTGCGGCGGCCGCGTGACCATCGCGGCGCGCGATGCCGCCGGTGTGTCTCCCGTCCGAACCGCCGCGGTGATGTCCGGTGCGGCCAGTCCGCCCGAGGCCGCGAGATCGCGGATGCCCTGTTGCGGCCGCTCGAGATTGCGATGGATGTCGGTGCTCAGCGCTTTGAGCGGCGACACGTAGAGCACGTGCACTTCGTCGGCGAGCGGTTGCTGCAGGCCTTCGCGAAAGATGGCGTCGATTGCCGTGAGAAACGCCGCGAGTGTCTTGCCCGACCCGGTTGGCGCGGCGATCAGCGTGTTCTGGCCCTTGGCGATTGACGCCCATCCTCGGCGCTGCGCCGAGGTTGGCGGACCGAGGGCCTCGCCGAACCACTGCGCGACGATGGGGTGGAAGTGGGAGAGCATAAGCGATGATCATACAATCCGGTCGAACACGCACACGAACCAGGCGGAGGATCATGAAGAAATCGCTCCTGCTCGTCGTCATCTTCCTTGCCGCGGCTGCCGACGTCCGGACGGCGTTGGCCGCTGCCAACGATTACGGCGCGGAGCAATCGTGGCTGTGCCGCCCCGGCCGCCAGGACGCGTGTACCGTCGATCTCACGACTACGGTCGTGAAGGCCAACGGCGAGATGTCGCGCGAGACCTGGCAGGCCAATCCTCGCGCGCCGATCGACTGCTTCTACGTTTATCCGACCATCTCGACCGACACGACCGACAACAGCGACATGACCGCAGATCAAGCCGAGCGGAACGTCATCCGCGCCCAGTTCGCCCGCTTCGGATCGCAATGCCGGTTGTTCGCACCGCTTTACCGGCAGGTCACTCTGGCCGGACTGCGGAAGGTGATGGCCGGCCCGAGCGGTGTGGCCGGTCTCAGCCGCGGGTCGGCGTACGACGATGTGCTCGACGCGTGGCGGTATTACCTGGAACACGACAACGGCGGACGCGGGTTCGTCCTGATCGGCCACTCCCAGGGCGCGTTCATCCTGACCGAGCTCATCAAGAACGAGATCGACGGGAAGCCGATTCAGTCGCGACTGGTGTCGGCAATTCTGCTGGGCGCGACGGTCCCGGTGGCGAAAGGCAAAGATGTCGGCAGCGCGTTCCAACGCGTGCCGCTCTGTCATGCGGCGGACCAGGTCGGATGCGTGATCACCTACGCTTCTTACCGGTCGACGCTGCCACCTCCGGCCAATGCGCTGTTCGGACGAGTCACCGACGCCGGGCAGGTCGCGGGATGCACGAACCCGGCGGCGCTCGGCGGCGGCAGCGGCGAGCTGCACGCGTACCTCTCGGCCGACGGCCAGACCATCACCAGCCGGCAGACGGTCAAGCCGTGGGTGTCGCCGGAGCAACCGGTTTCCACGCCGTGGGTGAGCGTGCCCGGCCTGCTGACCGCCCGCTGTGCCTCCAACGAGAACGCGTCCGGGTATCTCGAGATCACCGTGCAGGGCGTGCCGAGCGATCCGCGCGTCGATGACATCACCGGCGACATCGGGTTCGGCAACCAGATTCAGGCGAACTGGGGACTGCACCTCATCGACGTCGATCTCGCGGTCGGCAATCTGCTCGACATCGTTGCCCGCCAGGCGCGCGCCCACGCGCAGAAAGCCCGGTAGCGGCCCGGCTCGCCCGGTGTCATTCATCGATGCGGCCGAGACCCGAGATCTCAGCTGAATTCGAGGAACACCGCGACCTGCACTGGCGCCGCGAGGGCACCCGCCAGGTCGAGACGGCGTTCGACGCCGAGCGCTTCATCGAGCAGGTCGGCTTCACGGCCTGTTTGACCGACTCGCGGCGCCCGGGGCCGTCGCTCTATGTGGCCGTCTGCGGGCGGCGCGACGCCGTGCTGCCCCGTCACGTGCAGAAAGACGAGGAGGCGTCGCGGACGTGGGAGCTGAAGGACGAGCTCGTCCGGCGCGGCAAGGTTTATTACGGCAAGCTGGCGCGCGGCAAAGCCACGTTCATTGCGCCGCGACTGATCCCTTACTTCAACGCCGTGTGGGGCCTGCGCCGATCGGAGGAGCCGCGGCGGCTCACGAAGAAGGCGCGGGCGATTCTGCGTGTGCTGCGCCGCGAGTGGGAAATGGCCACCTCGGATCTGCGCAGCGAATCGGGTGTGACAGACCGCGTGGCGTTCAACCGCGCGCTCGACGAGCTGCAGGCGGCGATGCTGGTCGTGCCGAGCGCGGTTTACTACCAGCCGAAGTTCACCTACATCTGGACGTTGAGCGTGGGCCGGTTTCCGGATGCGTTGAGACGCCGGGTCGATCGAGACGATGCGCTGCGTGAGATCGCCCGAGGGTTTCTTGCCGGCGCTGGGATGACCGTCCCTGGCGAACTGGCCCGGGTCACGGGCCTCTCGCGTCCAGAGGCCGGACTCGGGAACCGTGCGCTCGTGGCCGAAGGCTACGCGAGCATGCTGGCGGCCGGCTGGTATCAATTGGCGACCTGCGACAGGGCTGCGTCGTCCGTTGCTCTTTCCATGCGCTGAACGTCGGCGACACGCCGCGGACGCGGCGAATTCTCTCGCAAGCAGCGAATAGAGTCGGCAGAATAGGCCGGTTGTGTCCAGGCGCTTGACGTCATCTGAACGGCTCGACGCGTTCTTCACGTCGTTCACCGATCGATGGATGCGATCCAGTACCGATAGCATTGCCAACACCGGTTGACGATAATCACGCGATCTATGCGCCACCTGATCGTCTCGACGGCGGCTCTTCTCCTGGTTGCGTCGGCGGCCGACGCACGCGTTGTGCGGCTGCGCATCGAGCGTCGCGAAGTCGTCCTTAATGGACGGGAATTCGGCGCAGCGGGACCTTACGAGAAGCTCACCGGCAAAGTGGACTTCGGCCTCGACCCCGACAATCCGCGCAACGACATCATCGTGGACCTCAAGCTCGCGCCGCGCAACGCGCACGGTGAGGTGGAGTCGAGCGCGGACTTCTACATGCTGAAGCCGGTGGACCCGCGCAAGGGCAACGGTCGGCTCTTCTACGAGGTCGGGAACCGCGGCGGAAAGTCCATCCTCTCGACGTTTCAGAAGGCCACTGCGTCGCCCGATCCGATGACGGAGGAGCAGTTCGGCGACGGTGCGCTGATGCGGCAGGGTTTCACGCTGCTCTGGATGGGCTGGCAATGGGACGTGCCGGAGCGCGCGGGCGTCATGCGAATGGAGATGCCGTTTGCCAGCGACAACGGCCGGCGCATCACGGGCCAGGTCCGCGGCAACTTCATCCTCAACGTCAAATCCGACACCGCCCCGGTCGCCGATCGAAATCACAGGGCCTACGTACCGATCGACCCGACGAGCGCTGAGAGCACGATGACCGTGCGGGACGAACCGACGGCGCGCGGCCAACTGATCCCGCGATCGAAGTGGCGCTTCGTCGACGATGGAAAGGATGGCCT
>JBKPSC010000396.1:0-17585 GCA_046734915.1 Acidobacteriota bacterium
CTCCGGCCCGGAACCTTCCGCGTGGATCGCACCCGCAGCGCGTTCTATCTGCCCAACACCAGAAATTTCCAAAGGAACACCGAGGTCGATTTCACCCTGACGTTCGTCAACGAGAACGCGGGCGGCGGTGGCGGCGGCGGCGGTCCGGGGCAGGGACCGCGGCCCATCGGCGAGACCGGCGGTGGGGGCGGTGGCGGTCTCTTCTCGGGCAGCGTCGCCAGCGTCACGCCGTCGGCGGATTCGGTGACGCTGCGCGAGCATGTGTCGCTTGTGGAGCTCCCCGACGGAAACTTCCGCCCGCGCGTGAACGATCCGCGCGCCGGGTACGGCGGTCTGAGCTTCGTGGACTACAGTCAGCCGATCAGCGAGAAGATTCTCATGCAGTACATCCGACGGCATCGGCTGCAGAAGAAAGATCCGTCGGCCGCCGTCAGCGAGCCGGTGAAGCCGATTGAATACTGGGTGGATCCGGGCGCGCCGGACGATGTGAAGAAGGCGCTCGTCGAGGGCGCGAGCTGGTGGAATCAGGCGTTCGAGGCGGCGGGATTTCGCAATGCGTTCAAGGTGGCGGTGCTGCCCGATGGCGCCGACCCGATGGACATCCGCTACAACATGATCAACTGGGTCCACCGCTCGACGCGCGGCTGGAGCTCGGGCGGCACAATCGCGGACCCGCGCACGGGCGAGATCATCAAGGCCACGGTCACGCTCGGCTCGCTGCGCGATCGGCAGGACTACATGATCTTCGAGGGCCTGCTCTCGCCCTACGCGAACGGCACGGAACGACCCGCGGTGCTCTATGAGACCGCGCTCGCGCGCATCCGCCAGCTCTCGGCCCACGAGGTCGGCCACACGCTGGGTCTCGGCCACAACTACTACGACAGCGCGAAGGGCTGGATCTCGGTGATGGACTATCCGCATCCGCTCGAGGCGCTCAGGGCCGACGGCACGATAGATCTGTCCAATGCCTATCCCGCGCGCATCGGCGACTGGGACAAGGTGGCCATCGATTACGGATACCGGGAATTCGCAGGCGGCGAGGACGACGCCGCGGCGCTCACGCGCATTCTCGACGACGCGTGGAAGGCCGATCTGAAGTACTTCACCAACCAGGACACCGACATCCATCCGCGGACCGAGCAGTGGTCGAACGGCGTGAACCAGGCCGACGAGCTGAACCGGCTGATGAAGGTCCGGCGCGCCGCGCTCAACCGAATGGGCGAACAGACGATTCGAGCGGGCGCTCCCACAGCGACCATCGAAGAGCCGCTCGTGCCGATCTGGATGTATCACCGCTACGCGGTGGAAGGTGCGGCGTCGATGGTGGCCGGGCAGGACTTCGTCTACGCGATGCGTGGAGACGGGCGCACACCGATGAAATGGGAGTCGGCGGTGAACCAGCGCAAGGCGCTCGACGCGCTCGCCGCCACGCTCAAGCCGTCGGAGCTGACGGTGCCGAAAAGGATCCTCGATCTGATCCCGCCACGGCCGCCCGGCTTCGGCATGCATCGCGAGCTCTTCCCGCGAACGACTGGAGAAGGGTTCGATCCGCTGAGTCCGGCCACCGTCGCGGCCGACGTGACGATTGGCTTCGTCCTTCAGAGTGAACGGGCGGCGCGGATGGTGGCGCAGAACGCCGTCGATCCCGCGCTGCCCGGGCTCGAGGAAGTGATCGATCGCCTGACGAAGGCGACCTTCGATGCGCCAGCCATGACGCCCTACGAAGCCGAAGTGCGTCGCGCCGAAGAGCGCGTCCTGGTCGATCGTCTCACGTGGCTGGCCATGTCGGCCGGCAACGGTCAGGTGCGAGCCGTGGCCTCGTTGAAGCTCCAGAATCTCGCCGTGCGGCTTCGTGCCTCCTCGGACGCCACATCAGCGGCCGATCGCGCGCAGCACACGCTGCTCGCCGCCGACATCAAGCGATTCCTGGAGCGGCCGTCAGGCGACCCGTCGAAGATCATGCCGGCGGCGCCGGCGCCGCCGGGCGCGCCCATCGGTGACGTGGATGAGGACTGGCTCGTAAGGCCCTAGCGATTTCTGGCGAGCAAACAGTCGCGTGGACGGGTCGGTCATCGTCCCAGCGCGGCGTTCGCGGCGGCAATCCTCCAGATCCGGTTGCCGCTGTCGTCGGAGACCAACAGCGCGCCATCGGGAGCAACCGTCACGCCCACCGGACGTCCCCACTGCTGAACGGGTGTGCCGTTTTCACCGGTGCTCGCCAGGAAGCCAGTCAGGAAATCTTCGATCGGGCCCGGCTTACCGTTCACCATCGGGAAAAACACCACTCGGTACCCCGATGCGACCGTCCGGTTCCACGATCCGTGCAGCGCGACGAACCCGCCGTTGCGGTATCTCGCGGGAAACTGCGAGCCGGTGTAGAACGTGATGCCGAGCGCGGCGGAGTGCGCGGGCAGGAGCACATCCGGCACGATCGCACGGCCGACGAGATCGGGGAAGGCGCCGACGAACTTCGGATCGTAGTGGCGGCCGATGTAGGAGTAAGGCCAGCCGTAGAACCCACCCTCTTTCACCGACGTTGCGTAGTCGGGCACGAGATCGTCGCCCAGGTTGTCGCGTTCGTTGGTTGCGGCCCACACCACATCGGTTCCGGGCTGCACCGTCAGTCCCACGGGATTACGAATGCCTGACGCGTAGACTCGAGCGCCCGCGCCGTCGGGGTCGACTTCCAGAATCGCCGCGCGGCGGCAATCTTCGCCGGCGTCGCTGTTCGATGCCGAGCCCACCGCGATGTACAGCTTCGTTCCGGCGCGATTGAACACGATGTTGCGGGTTGAGTGTCCACCGGTCGGCAAATCGAGCAGCTTCTCCGGCGCGCCTCGAGCCTCCAGGTCGCCGCTCTGGTACTCCAATCGGACGATCGAGTCGGTGTTGCCGACGTACAGGTAGTTGCCGTGGAAGGCGAGACCAAACGGCAGACGCAATCCGCCCGCACCACGGCGTTGGTAGTCCGGCGGTGGAGTGCAGGCCGGTGGGTTGGGCACGAGCGCCTGCGGGCCCTCGAGGACCCCCAAAACCGGTGCAGGCCGCCCGTCTGCCGCGGCGGGCGGCGGTGGTGGCGCCGGCGCCGTCTTGCCGTCGGCAAAGACGCCTCGGGCCTCGAACACGCCGTCGTTGTTCGCGTCCCTCAGCACGAAGATCGAATTCGTCGATGGCGAGCTCACGAAGAGATCGCCGTTCGGCGCGTACACCATCATCCGCGGCCCTCGCACCTCGGCGTAGCTGGCCACCGTGAATCCGGCGGGGACCTTCGGCAACATGCCCTCGGGTTGCGGCACCCGTCGATTCTGGTTGGCGGTGGCTTTCGTCGGAGCAGACAACCCGTCGGCACGAGGCTGCGGGTGCACCGAGTTCTGCTGCGCCGAGACGAGGACGTTGGCGAGGCCCGCGCCGGCGAGGCATCCCAGCATCAGCGTGACCACGAGAGGCCACAAACGCGGCTTCTGTGACGGCGGTGTTGATGGAGTCATCGATTCCCTCCAGCGTGCTCAGAAGATCGCGATCGGGTTCAGCGGCGATCCCGTGCCGCCGTCTACGGGAATCGGGCCGGCGGTCAGCATGAACTCCCATCGGTTCTCGGCTGCCGCGGCCTCGGCCAGCGCTTCGAGGTCCATATTGTCGAAGATATTCGTGCCGAACCCGGCGAGCAACATGGTGTGGACCGGCTGCGCCACGCCTTCCACCCGCGACGGCATGACGTCGGTCGCGGCATCGCTGCCGACAATGGCGACGCCCCGCGCTTTGATCCACGGCAGCACGGATGCATGGAACCCGGCGCTGCTCGTCGACACCTGCCACGGGCCGAGCGCGCTGCGGCGAGCCCAACGCCCGGTGCGCACGAAAATCGCGTCGCCTGACGAGACCTTTAGCTTCGCCCGCTGCTCCCACGCCTCAATGTCCTCGGTGTAGATCGGCGTTCCGGGCTCGAGGTAAGGCACACCTTTGAGGCGCGCGAAGTCGAGCAGGACGCCGCGCGTGACGATGCCCCGCTTCAGGTTCTGAATCCCGAGCCGGCCGCACCCTTTTGCCGTGTTCGAGGAAGACGCGACGTCGTTGTAGAGGCGGTCGTTCCAGAGAAAGTGGCACAGCGAATCCATGTGGCTCACGCCGTAACCGTGATACGTGAACTCGTAGGTGTCGGTCCGCCTCGCTGCACCCATGGTGTGTTTGAATGCGCCGGCCGGATTGTCCGGTGCTTCGTCGGTCATCGGATTGTGCGAGAGCGACACGGTGATGCCGCGCCGGACGAGGGCCACCGCCTCGCGGACCTTCTGCGCGGTGACGAGGTTCATCGTCCCGAGCTCATCGTCGGCACCCCAGCGGCGCCAGTTGTTGATCTCCCGGAACATGGCGTCGAACTCGGCGGCGGTTCGCGGCGTCCTCGCGTCCTGAGTCCGAACCGTCGAGGTCGCGGCGAGCAGAGCGAGGGCGGCGAAGGTTCCCAGCCGGATCTTGCGTGCGATGGGGTCGCGGGTCATCAGGTCCTCCCTCGCGTCAGTGACACAACACGGGATTACTTCGCCTTCGGCGCCAGGCGCACGGGCTGGCCGATGAGATGTCTCGAGTCGGCGCCGGCCTTCGGCGTGAGCTTCTGCGGACGGCCGATGACGTTGTCACCCGTATAGACGTTGCCTTTCGAGTCCAGCGAGAACTGATGCAGCTCGCCGAAGCCACCCGGCACCGCGCCGCTCGCGTGCCACGAGTAGAGCTGGTTCCCCTTCGTGTCGAATTTCATTACGTCGGTCGTCTGGTTGTCGGCCACCCAGACGATCTGTTCGCCACCGGTGCTCGTGTCGCCGGCCGCCGGGTCGGTGACCAGGACGTGGTTCGGAAAACGGATGTTCGGCCAGTTTGCCAGATGTTTGCCGGCCGGATCGAAGACCTGTATGCGCTTGTTCAGGCGATCGACGACGTAGACGCGGCCGTTCCGATCGACGTCCACCCCGTGCACGGCGTTGAACTGACCGTTTCCCGATCCGTGGCCTCCCCAGGCGGTGAGGAACTTTCCGTTCTTGTCGAGCTTCACGATGCGGGCATTGGTCAAGCCGTCGGCGACCAGGACGCTGCCGTCGGGAAGAAACGCCAGATCCTGCGGCTTGCCGAAGTGGGTCTCGTCCTCGGCCGTCTCGCCTTCCACGCCGAGCGTCTTCAGCAGCTGTCTGCCGTCGTTCGAGAACACGTAGATCACGTTCTTCGTCTCGCCAACCACCCAGACGCGGTGTTCAGGATCGTACGGGCTGATCTTGATCTTGTGCGGACCGTTCGTGCCCTGGAACAGCTTGTCCCACTGCGACCAGATCTCCAGAACCTTGCCGTTGCTATCGACGACTCGCAGGCAGCCCCGCACTTCGTTGTCCGGTGCGTTGAGCACCTGGCGGAACCCGCCGAGGAAACCCTTGTATCCCGCGGGCAGCGGGTTTGGCTCCTTGATCTCGCCGCGGCTCGCAATGAAAATGCGGTCGTCTGACTCGACGAAGACGCCGGGCACCGATCCCCAGGTGTAGCCCGCCTTCGGGTACGGCAACGACCAGTTCGGCACCACGTCATAGTCAAATGGCCCGATCAGCTCTGGCACGCGCTGTTCGGTCGATACCGATGCGCCGAGCGCCAGTGCCACGACCGCTGCCATCACCACCGCCCGAACGCGCATGACTGCTCCTTGGAAGAGACGCAATACGAGGGTGGACTATATACCCGCTGCGCATCCGCCGCTCGGGGGGTTGCTGGAGGTGATCGACGTGCTCGCCGAACGCGACCTATCGGCCGGCCAGGGACGCCGATTGGGCGAGCGTCTTGACGAGGTCGCGCAGCTTGGCGGCGCCATTCCCCTTGCCGGCGGACTTGGCGGCGCGGAATCGAAAGTCTCGATCGAGCGAGGTGATCGTCAGCGTCTCGTCCCGCATCGAATAGAGGAACTCGCCGTACTCGAAGTTGAATGCATCCTGTCCGGTCTTGGCAGACGGCACGAATGCGATTCCAGTGCGGGAGACCAGCAGACGGCCCTCACAATTTCCCAAACGGTGAAGGTGAGACACCTTGAGGGACACGGGGTCTTGGTCTGCTGGCGGCGACGGTGAATCGGCGAGGGTCGCAGCCGTGGATGGTTCTGTCGCTTCTTCAGTCTGGCTGCTCGTGACAGCCGCTCCCGCGGTCATCAGACGACGCTCCGGCGCCGGCGGCCGACCGTCGTAGCTGTTCCAGACCAGTGTGCCGCAGAAGAGCAGCAGCGCCATCGCCACCGCCCAGGCCCGCCATGACATGATTGGCACCGGCGCTGCAGGCCGCCGGAGGAATCCCGTTTTCAACAACGCCGTCGCCGCTTCAGCGTCAATCGGCTTTGCGAACAGGAACCCCTGCGCCGAATCGCAATCGAGGGCGCGCAGGCAGGCAAGATGGTCCTCGCTCTCGATGCCTTCGGCGACGATGTGCAGCTTCAGGCGCTGGGCCATCTCGGTCAGGGTGGCGACGATATGCGCTTTGTCGTTGTGCGTGTCGATGCCGTGGATGAACGACTTGTCGATCTTCAGGGCGTCGACCGGAAGCTGACTGAGGTAGGCGAGCGACGAATAGCCGGTGCCGAAATCGTCGATGCTGATGCGGACGCCCATGGCGCGAAGCTGCATCAGGACCGTCCTGACCGCAGTCGGATTCTCCATCGCCACGCTCTCGGTCAGCTCCAGCACCAAGGAGGTCGGGTCGAGGGCCGACTCGCGCAACGCCTCGTGGACCTGCTCGCTCAATCCCGGATAGCGAAGTTGGACCGTCGAGAGGTTGACCGACATCCATAGATCGTGCGCGGTGGGAAGCGTCTCCTTCCACGATCGCAGCTGCAAACAGGCCATTCGCAGCACCCACATACCCAGCGGCACGATGAACCCGGTCCTCTCGGCGATCGGGATGAAGTCGGCCGGAGGCAGCTCGCCTGCCGTTGGATGCTGCCAGCGCGCCAGGGCCTCGAACCCCACGATGCGACCCGAGGTGACGGCGACGATCGGCTGGTAGACGACGCGGAACTCACACCGATCGAGCGCCGCCGGCATCTCAGCTTGGAGCTGCCGCTCGAGGTGTTCCGACTGCACGGCGGCGGTATCGAACACGGCGCATTGCGATCCGCCGAGCACGCGAGCGCGATGCAGGGCGGTTTCAGCATCACGCAGCACATCGTCAGCCTGCAGATATCCACTATTGCTGACCGCGATGCCTACGCTCGCCGACAGAGTGACATCACTTCCCGCGATGAGCGGCGGTCTGAGCGCTTCTCGAAGAAGATGCTGGCCGACCGTCTCGACTCGGCTCACCTCTTTGAGGCCGTCGAGCAAAACGGCGAAGCGGTCGCCGGTCAGCCTGGCCACGAGGTCGTCGTCGCGCCAACGCGGAGTCGATTCTTCGGTGCGGAGGCAGGTCTCGAGGCGCCGCGCGGCCGCAGCGAGAAGGCGCGCGTCAGTCTCTTCGGTGGCTTGAGTCTCGGCGCCAGCCGCGGGTTGGAATTCGATGAGTAGGACGGCAAAACGATAGCCCGGTTGGGAGATGGCTCTGTCGACGGACTGCGTCAACCGATCGAGAAACAACTGTCGGTTGGGAAGCCCGGTGACGGCATCGCTGAGCGTGATGCCCGTGATGTCGGCATGCGATCCCATCACGCGAATCGCCCGTCCGTCGTCGCTTCGCAGCACGACCCCGCGGCACGACATCCAACGGTACATGCCGTCTTTGTGGCGCAGGCGGTGATCGAACGCGAATTCGGCAGCTCCGGTCGTGCACGCCGACTCGATGGCGTGCCGGACGGGCGTGAGATCGTGGGGGTGCACTCGCTGGAACCACTCGTCCGGGGTGGTCCCGAGTTCGTGCGCTTCGCACCCGACCAGGGATAGCCAGCGAGGAGAGAAATGAATGCGGTCGCCCGCAAGGTTCCAGTCCCAGAGTGCGTCACCGTCCCCCGCCCAGCGATCCACTCTTAGAACCTCCAAATCGGACGAGCGCGGCCGTACGGTTAATCGGATCCAGCAATGGAGTGGATTAGCTGGCAACGCGAAAGCGTTCAACCGGGCACGCCGCGAGACATCGAGCATCTGTGCGCTGCCGTGAACTCCCGGGCCGAGGCGAGCATCCTGCGAGCGCACAAGCCAGCACATCAGAAGGCTCGGGCAGGACTATGGCCTCCGAGATTTCGGAGCGCGAGGCGTGTGGCGTGGCTGAACCGGGCTCGGGCCAATGCGGCTGAATGGGCACGAAGCTTGCGGTTCGCGATGCGCCGCGCGAGCTTCTCGCGGCGTTGAAGCTGACACCCGCATCGTGAAAGCGAGTCATCATGGCCAGAATTTCCATTCATGGTTTCGGTCGCATCGGCCGTTCGCTGCTGAAAGCAGCGCTCAAGCACGACTTGTTTATCCCGGTGTCGATCTCCGACATCAAAGACGTGGCGACGCTGGCGGCGCTGTTCGAAGCCGACACCAACTACGGCCGCTGGCCTGAAGAGGTGGGAACGAAGGACGGGCGCTTTGTCATCGGCGGCCGCGAGGTCCCCTACATCGATTCGACGAAGTCGCTTCCGAACTGGAGCAGCCTCGGCGTCGATCTCGTGATCGACTGCACGGGCCGCGCGACGACGCGTGCGGGCGCCGAGGCGCATCTCAACGCCGGCGCCGGGCGAGTGCTGGTCAGTGCACCGAGCAAGACACTGGACGACTGCGATGCGGTGTTGCTGCCCGGCATCAACCTCGACTCGTTCGACGCCGAGAAGCACCGGATCGTCAGCATGGCGAGCTGCACGACCAACGCGCTGGCGCCGGTGGTCAAGGTCGTGATCGAAAACTTCGGCATCAGGCATGGCCTCTTCTCGACCATCCATGCCTACACGAACACTCAGGCCTTGACCGACCAGCCGATGAAGGATCGCCGCGATTCGTGGGCGGCGGCCGAGAACATCATTCCGTCCTCGTCCGGTGCGGCGCGCGCCCTCGCCTTCATCTGGAAGGATCTCAAAATCACCGGCAAGGCCTATCGCGTTCCCACCCGCACTGGCAGCATCGCCGAGCTGAACCTGCTCACCGAGCGTCCGGCGACTGCGGATCAGGTCAACCAGGCGTTCCGCAAGGCGGCTGGCGTCGCGCCGCTGAAAGGCGTCATGGCGGTGCTTGAAGACGAGTGGGCTTCCTCTCGAATTGTTGGCGATCCGCACTCGTCGATCATCGACTTGCCGCTGACGACGGTTCAAGGCGAGCTGCTGTCCATCGCGGCGTGGTACGACAACGAAATGGGGTACTCGACGCGGCTGGCCGAAACAGCGGCACGAATCGCTGTTCCGGTCGGCCAACTTGCTAATGTGCGAAAGACTTCCTGATCACGATCTCAGACGCTCGTGTTCGAAGCGTGCCGGCAACGACCTCGGAGACGGGAGATCCTCCGATATTCCGTAGGCCGCGGGCCGGCACGCACGTCACCTCTGATCGTCAAGCCATTTCGATTCAACAAGCTGCCAGCAATCAGCCCGACGCTGACTCGGTGGCAAATCCTGTGCTTTGACCGCCCTCATGACAGGACTTCATGCGGCGCGACGATAGCCTTGTTCCTCAGATATCCCAAGGTCCACAAGAGCAACTACGACCGCATCTTCAACGAAGGACGCAGGCGAGTCCGCGCCTGGGAGAAGGCGAACGCTCTATGACGACATCAATCGTACCGGCAAAGGCAGTCAGGCTGCAGACGGCGCGGCGCAGAGGCAGAGCGATCTGGACGCTCACGCTGCTGTTCTCGCTCGGCGCGCTCTCGAGTGTGTCTGCCCAGGAGGTGGCCAATGGGGCTACCGCCTATTCGGACGGCGCGGCCGCCGCGCAGACGCAGACCCCCTCGAAATCCACGTTCGAGATCTACGGCTTCGCCATGCTCGATATCGGGCATGACTTCAAGCAGATCCATCCTGACTGGTTCGACACGATGCGCGTCACGAAGCTGCCATCCTTCGAAGACGAGTTCGGAGAAGACAACCGAACGTTCGCCGGAGTCCGCCAGAGCCGCCTGGGCGTTCGATCGTCGACACCCACCGACCTGGGCGATCTCAAGACGACGTTCGAATTCGAGTTGTTCGGGACCGGCGTCGACGCCGGACAGACCACGTTTCGCCTCCGTCACGCGTACGGCGAACTCGGCGCATTCGGCGCCGGTCAAACGTGGAGCCCGTTCATGGACCCGGACGTCTTTCCTAATTCCCTCGAGTACTGGGGCCCCACCGGTATGGTGTTCTTCCGCAACGTTCAGGTGCGCTGGATGCCGATGGTCGGGGACAAGAGCCTCATCTTGGCCCTCGAACGCCCCGGCGCAAGCGGCGATGCCGGCGTCTACGCCGACCGCATCGAGCTCCAGAACATCAAGCCGCGATTTCCGCTGCCGGATTTTTCGGGAGCTTTCAAGCTGACGCAGCCGTGGGGATACGTGCGGGCCGCAGGCATGCTGCGCCGGATCAATTGGGATGACACGCTGGCGGATCGGTTCGACCTTTCGGGCGACGCGACCGGCTGGGGCCTGAACCTCAGCTCGAACCTGAAAGCGAGCTCGAAAGACACGCTCCGGCTGCAAGTCGTGTTTGGCGAAGGCATCCAGAACTACATGAACGATTCGCCGGTGGACGTGGGCATCGAGAACGACCTTGGCAACCCCGTCACGCCGATCCGCGGCGAGCCGTTGCCTATCGTCGGCATCGTGGCCTTTCTTGACCATACCTGGAACGAGCGGTTCAGCAGCAGCTTTGGCTACTCGCGCCAAGACATCGACAACACCAGTGCCCAGGCGCCGAATGCCTTCAAGGTCGGCCAATACGCGCTGGGCAACCTGCTCTACACGCCCGTACCGAACGCGATGGTCGGCGGCGAGCTCCAGTGGGGCCGGCGAGAGAACTTCTCCGACGGATTCCACAGCGACGGGTTCAAGCTGCAGGTTTCATTCAGATACAACTTCTCGGTCAGGCTCGGAGGGTAGTGATGAAGCAACCGTGCAGTCTCAGCGCGTCAGCGACGCTGCTCGCTCTTGCCGGGCTGGGGCTGATGGGGGGGACCCGTACGGCGCCACTCGTTAAACCCTGACTGCCGAGCGCTCCTCGCGGGCGGGCAGTGAAGTCGTTCGTCATGATCGGTAGGGTCTCCTGGTGGGGCGGCGTCCTGGCCGTGGCGGTGCTGTTTTACCAACCGTCCGCGGCAATCGCGCAGGGACGCACGGACGTCGTCTCGTTGGCCAACGGCGATCACATTACCGGCGAAGTGGTGGCGCTCGAGCGGGGACAGCTCGAGTTCAAGACCGACGATGCCGGGACGCTCTATCTGGAGTGGGAGAAGCTCGTCAGCCTGCTGACACCGAACCGAGTGGTCGAAGTCGTCACCGCGGATGGCCGCCGATTCGTCGGAACCCTCGGGCCCGCGGCCAGCCGATCGATCGACGTCCTCACCACCGACGGGCCGGCCACGCTCACCATGACCGAGACGACAACCATCACGCCAATCGGGCGCAGCTTCTGGAGCAAGCTCGATGGCTCCATCGACTCTGGCTTCAGCTACACGCGCTCGAGCGGCGTTGCACAGCTCAATCTGAATTCCGCGACCGTCTACCGCCGGCCGGCGTTCCGAGCCAGGGTTGATGCTTCGCTCACGCTCACCCAGAAGGAAGAAGACTCGGATCCCGACGATCGAGGCTCGCTCGAGATTTCGTATCTCCGCAATCCGTGGCAGCGCTGGTTCATTACGGGGGCCGGCCGATTCGAGACCAACGAGAGCCTGGGTCTCGAGTTCCGATCGCAGGTTGGCGTGGCCGCCGGCCCGAGGCTCATCAACACCAATCGCGCGCAGATGAGTGCCGGGGCCGGCTTGGCGTTCAACCACGAGGTGGGCGTCGACGTCGAGCCCACCGACAACATCGAGGGCCTTTTCGTCTTTCAGACTTCGTACTACACCTACGACCGGCCGAAGACGAATCTCGACGTCGCCCTTCAGTACTATCCGAGCCTCAGCAACCTCGGTCGCCAGCGGGTGCAGTTCGACGCCGGCGTCAGGCGAGAGCTCTTGAAAGACCTGTTCGTGGCGCTGAACGGCTACGACACCTTCGACAGCCGTCCGCCCAATCCCGACGCCGACAAGAACGACGTTGGCGTCGTCGTCTCAATCGGCTGGAGCTACTGACGCCGGCCCACGATATACGGCTGGCGCCGTGGCCGGCCGTGTGTCGGGGGCTCCGAAATATCGGACCGCAAAGACGGGCGGGCACGACCGGCCGGCGTGAAATCCGCACCATTTGTGCAGGATCCGAAACAGCCTCGATGTGAGGCCTTGGCACTCCGAATGCTACAAGGGCGGCCGTCCGCTTCTCGACTCCACGACAGGAGTCGAACGGTCTTTACCTCAATTGGAGGAGTGTGCTCAATGCGGAAGCTTCTTGTGGTGTTTTTTGCTCTTTTCGTGGTGGCGGCTCCGGCGGGCGCACAGGACAAGCCTGTGAGCATCAACGTTGGCGGCGGCGTGCTGTTTCCGCTGGGCGGCTTCAAGGACGCGTTCAACACCGGCTGGCTCGGCGGCATTGGCGCCACCTTCAATGTCTCGCCCACGCTCGGCGTTCAAGCCGAGTACATGTACAACTGGATGCCAGGACCGGAAAAGACCATCACCGTGTTCCCGACACCGGGTGGCGGCGTCGGCTCGAATCAGCTGATCGAGAGCAATCACCACATGCACAGCGTCACGTTCAACATGATGTTCAAGCCGGCGGTGGCGTCTGATTCGAGACTGGGTGGCTACTTCGTCGCCGGCCCCGGGATCTATCACCGGACGGTAGAACTGACGTCGCCCAGCGTCGGCTACGCTTCGGTGTGCGATCCCTACTGGTATTACTGCTACCCGGCGCTGGTGTCCGTCGACCGCATCATCGGCAATAGGTCGTCGACCGATTTCGGCATCAATTTCGGCGGCGGTGTGACGTTTGGCGGCGAAAGCGCGAAGTTCTACGTCGAAATGCGGTACCACTACGTGTGGGGTCCGGAAGTGAACCCGCAAGTGAACCCGCTCAACGGCACGACACTGCCCTCGGACTTCTCCACCAATGCGCAGTACTTCCCGATCGTGTTCGGAGTCAAGTGGTAACGAGGTAGAGGTGATGCCGCGGTGCACCATCACCGGATGGGGACCGCGGCGCACTCACCGCAACGCCATGCGGAAATTGGCGCGCTCGTAAGCGGCGGGATCGGGAATCCGCCCGAGGCTCATGTTGCCGCGCATCTCGTTCAACGAGCTCCACTCGCGTTCCTGCATCCACGCTTCGATCTCGGCGCGCACCTTTCGCAGATGAGCCGGCCCGTGACGAAGCAGGGCCGAGACCAGTTGCGTGGCGTGTGCCCCAGCCATCGTCGCCTTGATGACGTCGATGCCGGTGTGTACACCACCGGTGATCGCGATGGACGCGTTGACACGGCCGGCCAGTGCCGCCGCACCGCGCAGGCGCATCGGCAGCTCCGAAGAGTCCGACAGCGGCAGTGAGCGGACGATCTCGAGCTCGTCGACGTCGAGGTCGACGCGGTGGAACCGCGTGAAGAGCACGAACCCATCGGCGCCGGCGTTGTCCAGCTGCCGGGCGAAATGCGCGAAGGCGGTGTGCAGCGGCGCGAGCTTGACGGCGACCGGGATGCGGACGCTCTGCTTCACCTCGCGCACGATGTCGATCGCCTGCCGCTCCACGTCAGCGGCGCTCGTCGTCATGTCGCTCGCCGCGTGGTAGACGTGCAGCTCGAGACCGTCCGCGCCTGCCTCCTCGATCAGCTTGGCGTAAGAGATCCACCCGCCCGGCGTGACGCCGTTGAGCGAAGCCATCACGGGGATGTCGACGGCCGACTTGACCGACCGCAGGTGTTCCAGGTACTCGTCGGGCCCGAGCGCCATGAGCGGCTCGGGTTCGAAGTGGTCCGCTTCGGGGAACGATTCAGCGTGCTGTTCGGCGTTGAAGAACGCCTCCATCTGCTCGCCGGTGATTTCCTCTTCGTACAGAGAGCGCAGCACCAGCAGCGCGGCGCCCGCGTCTTCGAGCGCGCGGGCCGTGTCGAGGTCGTCGCTGAGCGGCCCGGCCCCGACGATCAACGGGTGCGGGAGACGCATCCCAAGATACGTTGTGGTGAGATCCATCACTTCTCCATCCCGTCGGCTGGTGCCGGCTGTTCTTCTGGGGTCGGAATCACCGGAACCGTGATTCCGGCGAGCTGCTCGTAGACGGCGTAGCGCCGCTCGGCCGCGGCCTGAGACTCGGCGACGAAGGTCTTGTAGCGCGCCGGATCGGCGCGTTCGATCACCCGGAAGCGCGACTCGTTGCGCAGGTAATCGGCCACCTTGGCCTTGGGCGGACCGTAGTCGAGGCGCAGCGGCGGTTCGCCTTTGACCAACCGGCGCGGATCGAAGCGGTAGAGCGGCCAGACGCCAGAGTCGACTGCGAGCTTCTGCTGCGAGACGCCCTGCGCCAAGTCGTAGCCGTGGGCGATGCAGGGGCTATACGCGATGATCAGCGACGGCCCGGGATACGATTCCGCCTCCAGAAACGCCTGCGCCGTCTGCGGCATCTTGGCCCCGAAGGCCACCTTGGCGACGTAGACGTGCCCGTACATGTTGGCGAGCAGGCCGAGATCCTTCTTGCCGATCGGCTTGCCGGCAGCGGCGAACTTGGCGGCAGCGCCGAGCGGCGTCGCCTTCGACTGCTGCCCGCCGGTGTTCGAATACACCTCGGTATCGAGCACGAGGATATTGACGTCACGCCGGTTGGCCAGCACGTGATCGAGGCCGCCGTAGCCGATGTCGTACGCCCAGCCGTCCCCGCCAACCAGCCACACGCTCTTCTTCACGAGGTAATCGGCGAGGGTTTCAAGGCGGCGCGCCTCCGGCGACGCCAGGCCGGCGAGCCGCTGGCGGAGTGCTTCGACGCGTTGGCGTTGCTCGGCAATTCCGGCTTCGTTCGACTGGTCGGCGTCGAGAATCGCTGTCATCAGGCCATCACCCAGCTGCGGCCCGAGGCCTCGCACCAAATCCCGCGACGTGGCGACGTGTGCGTCGAGCGCCATCCGGAAACCGAAGCCGAACTCGGCGTTGTCCTCGAAGAGCGAGTTTGACCACGCCGGACCACGCCCGTCGCGGTTCGTCGTGTACGGCGTCGTCGGCAGGTTGCCACCGTAGATCGACGAGCAGCCAGTGGCGTTGGCGATGAGCAGGCGGTCGCCGAAGAGCTGCGTCAGCATCTTCAGGTAAGGGGTCTCGCCGCAGCCCGCGCAGGCGCCGGAATACTCGAACAGCGGCTCCATGAACTGCGAGCTCTTGTGATCGATGCGGGTGAAGCTCGTCCGGTCGGCTTCCGGGATGTCGAGGAAAAAGTCGTAATTGACCCGCTCGTCGGCCCTGAGCGGCGCCTGCGGGTGCATGTCGATGGCTTTGTGCTTCGGGTTGGTGCGGTCCTTGGCCGGACAGACATTGACGCAGAGGTTGCAGCCCGTGCAGTCCTCCGGCGCCACCTGAATCGTGTACTGCTTGCCTTTGAAGTCGTTGCTCTTGTACGGCGTCGACTTGAACGTCGAAGGCGCTCCGGCAAGGGCGCCCTCGTCGTACACCTTCGCTCGAATGGCGGCATGTGGACACACCAACGCACATTGGTTGCACTGTATGCAGATCTTGGAGTCCCAGACCGGAATCTCGAGGGCGATGTTGCGCTTCTCCCACTTGGCCGTCGCCGTCGGCCAGGTGCCGTCGACCGGAAAGGCGCTGACTGGCAGCAAATCGCCCTTGCCGGCAAGGATGACCGCGGTCACCTTCTGAACGAAATCAGGCGCCCGCTCCGAAACGAGCGGCGGACGGCTCATTCTTGCGGTGACCGCCGTTGGAACGGGGATCTGGTGCAGGTGGGCGAGCGCCTGGTCGACCACTTCGCAGTTCCGGCGCACGACTTCAGGACCGCGCTTGCCGTAGGTCTTCTCAATCGACTTCTTGATGTGCTTGATCGCTTCGTCGCGCGGCAGCAGACCCGAGATGGCGAAGAAGCAGGTCTGCATGATCGTGTTGATCCGCGAGCCCAGGCCAGCGCGCTTCGCGAGGTCGTAGGCGTCGATAGCATAGAAGCGGAGCTTCCGCTCGAGAATCTGCTCCTGCATCTCTCTCGGCAGGCGGTCCCAGACCTGGTCGGGAGGAAACGGCGCGTTGAGGAGGAATGCCGCACCCTTGGCCGCGTGCTCGAGCACGTCGATCTTGTCGACGAACTCGAACTGGTGGCAGGCGACGAAGCCGGCCTGATTCACCAGATAGGCCGACCGGATCGGCGTCTTGCTCGACCGCAGGTGCGAGACGGTGATCGCGCCAGACTTCTTCGAGTCGTAGACGAAGTACCCCTGGGCGAAAAGGTCGGTCTCCTGTCCGACGATCTTGATGGAGTTCTTGTTGGCGCCGACGGTGCCGTCCGCGCCGAGTCCGAAGAACACCGATGCGGTCACGTCTGCCGCCTCGGTCCGGAAGGATGGATCCCAGGCCAGCGACAAATGCGTCACGTCGTCGATGATGCCGATGGTGAATTTGCGCTTGGGTGAGCTCTTCGCGAGCTCGTCGAAGACGGCTTTGACCATGGCCGGCGTGAACTCTTTCGACGACAGGCCGTACCGTCCGGCGATGATCCGTGGCGGCGTGGCGAACGGCGAGACCCCCTCGGCCTGCGCCTCGGCCAGCGCCGCCGTCACGTCGAGATAGAGCGGATCCCCGGTGGCCCCGGGCTCCTTCGTCCGATCGAGCACAGCCAGATGGCGAACGGTCGTCGGGAGTGCCGCCATGAACGCCGAACGCGAGAACGGACGGTACAACCTGACCTTCAGCACGCCGACTTTCTCGCCGCGAGCGGTCATGTAGTCGATCGCCTCGTGCGCCGTTTCGGCGCCCGATCCCATCAAGACAATGACGCGCTCGGCGGCGGGGTCGCCGACGTACTCGAACAGCCCGTAGCGCCGGCCGGTCAGATCGCCGATCGCTTGCATGATGCGCTCGACGATGGCCGGACAGGCGTCGTAGAAGCCGTTGGCGGCCTCGCGCGCCTGGAAGAACACGTCCGGATTCTGGGCGGTGCCCCGCAGAACCGGCCGATCGGGCGTCAGGCCTCGTTGGCGGTGGGCGAAAATCAACGGTTCGGCAATGAGCGCCCGAAGATCGTCGTCGCTCAGCTCCTCGATTTTGGCAACTTCATGCGACGTGCGGAAGCCGTCGAAGAAATGCAAGAAGGGAATCCGCGTCTCGAGCGTCGCGGCATGCGCCACCGCGGCCATATCGTGCGCCTCCTGCACCGAGTTGGAGCAGAGGAGCGCAAAGCCGGTCTGGCGGCAGGCCATGACGTCCTGGTGGTCGCCGAAGATCGACAAGGCATGCGTCGCCAGCGTCCGCGCCGCGACGTGCATCGTGAAGGGCGTGAGCTCGCCCGCGATCTTGTACATGTTCGGAATCATCAGCAGCAGGCCCTGCGACGCGGTGAACGTCGTCGCCAGAGCGCCGGCCTGGAGCGCACCATGAACCGCGCCCGCCGCGCCGGCCTCCGAC
>JBKPSC010000397.1:0-7737 GCA_046734915.1 Acidobacteriota bacterium
ACGACGTCGAACGGCGCGCCGGCGTGAGACCCTACCGCCGCGACGGCTTCGCGGCCGTTCTCGACGGCCTTCACGGTGTGTCCGCGCTTTCTGAGCAGCGTCGTCACCAACTTGCGGTTCACCGGATTGTCTTCCGCGACGAGCACGCGCAACCGTCGCACTGGCCGTGAGCCAATTCGTTTCGCGCTCGGCTCCGTGCGTCCGTGTCTCGTCACAACGCCAAAGAGCCCGCCGAGCGCCTCGAGCAGGTCGGAATGCTTGATCGGCTTGGTCAGCCAGGCATCGACATCGTTCCTGTGTCGTCGCGTGCGATCGTCGGGTTGCCCGACCGACGTCAGCATTACGATGGGCATCTTCGCGAGCCGTCGCTCCCGCCTCACGCGGCGCGCGAGCATGAACCCGTCGACATCGGGCATCTGGCAGTCGGTAATCATCACGTCGAACCCCGCTCCCGTGCCCGCAGCCGTCTTCAGCGCCGATACCGCCGATTCGGCGTTACTCACCGCGGTCGGCGTCATGCGCCAGCTGGCGAGCATCTCCTCGAGGATGCGGCGATTCGTCGCGTTGTCGTCGACGACGAGCACCCGCAATCCCTCGAGCGCGCGCGGTTTCGCGAGCGTCGCGGGTGTGACGGCGGTTTGCGGCGTGTCGAATGTCGCCGTGAAGAAGAACGTACTGCCTCGACCCTCAGTGCTCTCGACCCAGACTCGCCCGCCCATGAGCTCGACGAGGCGGAGCACGATCGCGAGACCCAGTCCGGTGCCGCCGTAGCGACGAGTCGTCGAGCTGTCCGCTTGCGTGAACGCCAGAAAGATCTGAGCGAGCTTCTCCTGCGGAATGCCGATGCCGGTGTCGCTGATGGCGAAGTGGAGCGTCACGCGATCAGGGCTCAGGGTCTGAACGCTGACGCTGAGGACGACCTCTCCTCGCTCCGTGAACTTCACCGCATTTCCCATCACGTTGAGCAGCACCTGACGCAGGCGGCCGGCATCCCCCAGCACGACCTCGGGTACGTCCGGCATGATGTGACACGCCAGCTCAATCCCTTTTTCGGCGGCCCTGAGCGCGAGCAGCTTGGCGGCGTCGCCAACCGTTTCACGAAGATCGATTGGCGCGCGTTCGAGCTCGAGCCGCTGCGCCTCGATCTTCGAGAAGTCGAGGATGTCGTTGACGATCTCCAGCAGCGACTCCGCCGACGACTTCACGGTCGTCAAATACTCTCTCTGCTCTGCCGAGAGCCTGGTCCGCAGCGCCAGCGCCGTCATGCCGAGGATGCCGTTCAGCGGCGTGCGGATCTCATGGCTCATGTTCGCGAGGAATGCGCTCTTCGCCTCGGTCGCTTCCTCGGCCCGGCGCTTGGCGATCTCCAGCTCTTTGACCAGCTGGGCGAGGCGCGCCGCCTGATCCTCGAGCTCGCGCTGGCTCGCCTCGAGGTCACGCGCGTAGCTCGCCATCGTTTCCTCGGCGGCCTTCCGTTCGGTGATGTCGCGCGCGGCGCCGTACACGACCTGCTGTTCGCGGAACGGCGTCGAGGTCCACAGCAACCAGCGCAGCGTGCCGTCCTTGTGATGGTAGCGATTCTCGAAGTAGATGACTTCCTGCCCCAGATCGATCTGCTTCTGCACTTCGGCAACCGTCGCCTGGCGATCGTCGGGGTGCACGAAGTCCATGAAGGGGCGCGACAGCAGCTCCGATTCTGAATATCCCAGGACGCGCTGCCAGGCGGGGTTGACGCGCTTGAAGTAGCCGTCGAATCCCGCGATGCACAGCATGTCGAGCGAGAGCGTGAAGAAGCGGTCGAGCTCTTCCTGCGCGCGACGCCGTTCGACGAACAACCCGATCTGGTTGCCGATACTCGTGAGCATCGACAGCAGATCCTCGTCTGGCGGGCGAATGTCACGGCTGAAGAACTCCATCACGCTGAGCACGTCGCCGCAGACTAGGATCGGGAATCCGAATGCGGCGTGCAGGCCTTCGCGGGCCGCGATGCGCGCGCGTGGGAAGTTCTGGTCGTGGACGACGTCGGGGATCCAGGCGGCGTGAGCGGTGGCCCAGACGCGACCGGGGAGGCCGATCCCTCGAGCGAATGTCGAGGTTCTGCTGACGGCGTGAAATTCGGGAAAGTCGACGGATTCGGCGAGCCAGACTTGACTGCAGCGGAGGACGTCAGCCTCCCGGTCGATGGTCCACAGCGCGGCGTATTCCCAGTCGAGCGCCTTGCAGATCGCCTCGAGAATCTTCGGCACCGCATCCCCGAACGTGGACGCCTCGACGAGCGCCCGCGCAACGACGTGCTCCGCCGTGAGACGTCGCTCCGCCAACCCGTTGCCGCTCTGAGCGCGAGCTTCGCGAGTCATGGGCCGAGGCTGGCGATTATATCGCCAGCCCTCGATCCACTCGGTGGACACCAATCACCCGGTGTGAGTGTCCGAGAAGGGCTCCGCGATGACCTGAAAAGCATCTTCGTAGATCACGTAGCCTACTCGCGGCTCGGAGAGCACCATGACGGAATGCCCGCTAGACCGAACGCGCCATCCTCGACTCCGGAATCCGAGTGACGTCGCACGAGAACGAATCGGATATAACGCATGGGAATACGGATAGTATCTACGTCACCTGAATGCACCTGCCCTCCCGCTACGTCGTTGGACGCGAACTGGGACGGGGCGGCATGGGCATTGTCTACGAGGCCGAAGACACGCGCCTCGGCCGGAAGGTGGCGATCAAGGTCCTCCAGGGCGGCCCTGAGCGTGCCGGATGGGCTCACCGCTTCGCGCGAGAAGCCCGCGCCGCGTCCGCGCTGAACCATCCCAACATCATTACCATCTACGACATCGACGCCGCGGACGAGGGCGACTTCATCGTCATGGAATTCGTCGACGGCGTACCACTGAGTCGTCGGTTGGCCGACGGGCCAATGCCGCTCGATCGCGCGATCGACTACACCATTCAGATCGCCGGCGCGCTCGCGGCGTCACATGCCGCCGAGATCATTCATCGCGACCTGAAGCCGGCCAACGTGATGGTGACGCGTGACGGCACGGTCAAGGTACTGGATTTCGGTCTGGCGAAATCGACGAGCCAACCTGCCGCCGAGGCCGCGACTGTGACCGGCGGTCCGTATACGCAGGCTGGAGTGATCGTCGGGACCAGCGGATACATGTCACCGGAGCAGGCGCTCGGCCAGCCGGCCGATGCGCGGTCCGACGTATTCTCGATCGGCGTCGTCCTCTACGAGATCTTCGCGGGACGCCGCGCGTTCTCTGGCACATCCGAGTGGTCTGTGATGAACGCGGTCGTACATGATCAGCCGATGGCTTTGCAGGACGTCCGGCCGGACGTGCCTGCAGCCATCGCGCAGATCGTCGGCCGCTGCCTCGAAAAAGATCCCGCGCGGCGCTATCTGTCCGCGGTGGAACTGCTCGACGACCTCCGGCGTCTTGCGCCCGGACCTGCGGTTGTACCGCCATCGAAGATGCCTCGCTACCTGGCGGTCGCTGCGGTCGTGGCCCTCGCCATCGTGATTGGCATCACGTGGGTGATGGTGCGCCGATGGCAGGCGGCGGCGCTGGTCGAGCGATCGCTGCCGGAAATCGAACGACTTTCCGGCATCGGGCAGTTCGTCGACGCATATCGTATGGGCATGCGGGCCGCGGCCCTCGCTCCTGGCGATGCGCGTGTGCAGCGGGCGATCGGCGCCGCCACGGTGCCCTTCACCATGAACGATCCCGTGGGCGCGGACGTGTCGTTCAACGACTACACGGACGTGGGCAGGCCATGGGTGCTGGTCGGACGTGTCCCCATCAAAGACGCGCGCGTGCCGCAGGGCCAGCTGCGGTGGATGCTCGTCAAAGATGGATTCGACCCGGCCGACGGTGCCTCGCCCGAACGGCCAGCGATCACGATTCGTCGTAGAGGAGAGTCACCTCCTGGAATGCTTTACGTACGCGGGGGAGGGGTTCGTCAGGGGACGGTGACGGTGCAGCTGCCGGACTTCTGGATCGACAAGTACGAAGTCACAAATCGCGAATTCAAGCAATTCGTCGATGCCGGCGGCTACCGCGACCCGAACTACTGGAAGGAGTCGTTCAGCGTCGTCGCGGGTTTGCGCGACGCGACGGGCCAGCCGGGCCCTGCAACGTGGGAGCTCGGCACATTCCCCGAAGGACAGGCCGACTATCCGGTCAGCGGGGTCAGCTGGTACGAGGCCGCCGCCTTTGCGGAGTTCGCCGGCAAGCGGCTGCCGACCGTCTTCCACTGGAGAAGGGCGATCGGTTCCGTGTTGTACGGCCAGGCGGTCGCGTCGGTCGCGAATTTCAACGGTAAGTCGGCGGAATCGGTGACCGCGCTCAAGGATCTCGGCGCGTTTGGCACCTATGGCCTGTCGGGAAATGTCAAGGAGTGGATCTGGAATGCGACCGGGGACCGCCGGAACGTCGTCGGCGGCGCATGGAACGATCCTCCATACATGGCTTTCAACCGCGAGCCACGCTTGCCGATCGATCGACACGTGACTCATGGCTTCCGGTGTGTCCGTGACGTGTCGCCGCTGCCGGCCCTGGCCCTCGCGACGATTCCTCCTGCCGGCGGGGCCCGTTCGGACAAGCCGGTCGGCGACGATCTCTATGCAGCGTACAAGGCGCTGTATGCCTACGACCGCGGTCCGCTCGACCCGCGGGTAGAGCCGCTGCCGGAGACAGAACACTGGCATGCCGAACTGGTGTCGATTGCCGCGGCGTACGGACACGAGCGCGTGCCGGTCTATCTGCTTCTGCCGAAAAATGCACCGCCGCCATATCAACCGGTCATCTGGTTTCCCGGGGGATATGCGTTTGGCCTTCTTCCGCTCGGCCGCGACCTCAGTGCCGCGCCGGGCGCGGCGTACTTCAACTTTTTCACGCGCAGCGGCCGTGCTCTCGTGATTCCCATCTATCAGGGCACCTTCCAGCGGTTCGCTGGCGTCGGCGAGTTCCCTCGGGACGATCAGATGAATGCGTATCGAGACATGGTCGTCCAGTGGTCGAAGGATCTGGGCAGGACCATCGATTACCTCGAGACACGGTCGGACATCGACACGGGGAAGGTAGGGTTTTACGGCCTCAGTGCCGGCGCTACCGCGGCGCTGCCCATCGTCGCCGTCGAGCCGCGGCTCAAGGCCGTCGTGCTCTTGTCAGGAGGACTTCAGTCAACTCGGCGGCCACCGGAGGCCGATCCGATCAACTTCGCGCCGCACATCACTGCCCCGACGCTGATGCTGAACGGGCGTGACGATTTCATCTTTCCGCTCGAGGACGTCGCCAAGCCGCTGTTCACGCTGCTCGGCGCCCCCTCCGACCGCAAGCGACTCGCGATCCACGAGGGTGGCCATGTTCCGCCGCTCAATGAGCTGATTCGCGACGTGCTCGGGTGGTTCGATCAGTATCTTGGGCCGGTCGCGACGCGATGAGCCTCGGGCTCCGCGCAGCGAACGCTCTGCGCTACTGAATGTAGCCAAGCGTCCGCAAGAAGCGCTCGGCCTTGGCCAATGCATCCGACCTTGTCGCCGCGTCAGGCTTCGGCTGACCATCGTCGGGAATACCAGCAGGTGTGAACAAATGCCCGAACCCCTTGTAGACGTGCAGCTCGCACGTGTTGCCCGCCGCCTTCATCCGATCGCAAAAGCGTTGGACGCCGGCGAGGGGCGTCACCGTGTCCTCGCTGCCCTGCAGAATGATCGTCGGGGGAAGACCGGGGCGGACGTGCTCATCAGGTGAGAAATCACGTGCGCGTCCGCGCGATCCGAGGAGGCGCTGGAACCAGCTGTCGGCTTCGAGCGACACTGCGGGCGACACGAGGATGAGCGCATTCGGCGCCGTGTTGGTCAGGCTCGCTGCCCGACTCGAGAAGATCGCGGCGGAGGTCGCAAGGTGAGCGCCCGCCGACCAGCCGTCCGCAGCGATCCGGGCAGGATCGATGCCCAGCTCACTTGCGTGGTCGCGCATCCAGCCAATCACCGCGCGGGCATCAGCCATCGCCTCGACTGGCGTCACCGTCTTTTGATCGGAGAGACGGTACTGAGCCGCGATCCCAATCAGCCCACGCTCCGCGAAATGGCGGGCGCGTGCGAACGCCCACGCTGGTTCACCATCGGCCCAGCCGCCGCCGTGAAACACCACGACCGCGGCGCGGCGTTCGCCGGTTCTCCTCGCCACCGGCGCAAAGATGTGCGCCTTTAGCGGAACGCCGCCAGGCGATGCAAACACCTGTTCGGTCGGCCCAACCACCGTGGGCGACTCCTGCCCGCGCACGACACCCGTACTCCCGATCAACGCGATGGCAACTGCGACGACGGTCAGACGCCTCATTTGTTCATTCTCGCGCACGTGGCGGCCGTGATTGTGTGCTCTGCGAACGACAGATCGCAAGAGCATGATTGATTGCGCAGGCCTGCCGCCTTTATGCTACGCGTAGGTAGGGCTTGTGCAGGGGAGAACCCATCGAGCGCATCAGCATCGGGCCGCTCGCCGCGTCACGGCCAACCCTTCGCGACGTGCTCCACGACCCGCGCGGCATCCCGTTCTGAATTTGCAGTCCACGATCGGCAATCAAGCCGTCCAGCGTTTGCTGCTCGGTCCCGGTGAACCGCTTTCCCGGGATGCTCGCGCGGCGATGGAATCGCGGTTCGGCTACGACCTGAGCGAAGTACGCATTCATCCCAACGACCAGAGTGCCACCGATGTCGGCGCCAAGGCGTTCACAAGTGGACGACACATCGCGGTGAGTTCACACCGAAGTCCACCGGATGCACGGCTGCTCAGCCATGAGATCGCACACGTGGTCCAGCAGGCGACCGGCGAAGCGTCTGGGCTGGCTGGCGCAGGTGGCGATCGTCGGCAACGGGACGCGCTCGAAGCGAAAGCCGCCGAGTCGGCGCGATCGGCAACTCCAACCGGGTCAATGGCGGCGAGATCGCTGGTGCCGCTGCCCGACATGGACCGGTCAATCGTGCAGTTCGATTTCGAGGAAGACGTCCTCGCGGAACTGCACCGCATGCCGTCAGCCGAGGAAGAGGGACTGACGACGCGAGAACGCAGGGCACGCACCGGCAAACTCCGCGACCGCGTGCAGCGACTGTTGGTGCTGTTCTACGGGTTGTCTGAGTCTGAGGCGAAGCGCGTTTATGCCCGCCTCAGCGCCAGAAAGAGGGGCGACAGGCTGTCGGAAGGTTTTCACGACATGCTATCGACGCCGACTCGCCAGCAGTTGCTGGCGATCCTGAAACCGTTCGCCATCGAGACGACGCCATTCGAACCGCTCAAGCCGGAAGACATGTGCGCTGGCCAGAAATGCATTCCCGACGAGGATCTCCAACCGCCGCCGGAGGAAGCCCGCGGCCCCGAGGCGAGATCGGATCTATCGTCCAGCACATCCCCACGCAAAGGTTCGAAGGAATTGAAGAAGGGCCGAATGGAATGGGCGTTGGAGCCGCCCAAAGACAAGTCCCCGGCTCATCTCCAGGCTACCTTCACGCCGAAATCGAGTTACGCGTCACACACGGTGACCTTCCTGCAGACATTGCTGGAAGGGGAAACAAGCACCATTGCCTCTCAGAAGACGGTGATGGACTACATTCGCGACGTCGAGCAGAACGAACCCTTCTACGGCGCGCAGTGGAATGCGGCAACGAAACAATGGGAGCCGGAAGGCGCCCCGAAGGGGTACAAGAACCAGCCGAGCAGCTGTCTCTTATACACATCT
>JBKPSC010000398.1:0-5816 GCA_046734915.1 Acidobacteriota bacterium
GCCCAGTAGTGCGCCGAGCCGCAGGCCTCCAGAATGATCGTCGCCGGTGAGCGTTGCGCGAAGAACTCGAGGAAGCGGTCGCGCGACAGCCGACGTTCCTCGTCAACGTGTCCGGGCCGGTGCGAGACCGCTATCTGAAAGACAGACTTTGCGAGATCGACGGCGATGGTCGTATGCTCCATTCGGACTCCTCCTTGCCATGGCCCTCAAGAGGCCGCTACCGATTGGCACGATGATGCCGCACGGCAGGAGGAGTCCATTCCATCGCATGCAGCCGTCGACGCGCGGGGACCAAGCGCGCCGCGGCTGATGCCTCAAGTTAGGCGCCACCGTAACCTTATGCGACGTTTGACGTTACTGCTTTTCCCGGCGATTCTTATGGGGTGTCAGTTTTCGGAGAACAGATACTTGGCCCGACAGGTGACATCGCAGGAGCTCGTGGGAACCTGGCGAGCCACTGAATTCGCGATCACGAGCCTGCGCGAGGTAGGCGTTCGCGATCATTTGATCGTGCACGAGCATACGCTTGTGCTCAGGGCGGACGGATCTTGCTCGGTCCGGACGATTATGAACATGCCTGTTCTGGACGTGGCCGACTACCGTAGCTATGACACCGGTTGCCGATGGCGGCTCGGTCACGTCGCGCACCAGACACTGGAGTTCGAGCTGAGGCCCGCGCCGTCGGTCGGTCCCCCTTATTACTACTTCGACGAGGAAGACGGCCGGCTTCTTTTGTGGCAGTACGCTACAGACCCCGATGCTCGGCGCTACATGGAATTCGAGAAGAGTGGCGCCTAACACGCCGTATATGACTCCGACCGCGGAAGAACGCGCCGGCTCAGCGGCAGGCCGTTAGCCGCTCACCGTGAAAGGTCCTGACTAACGCCGATCTGGCGTCCGATTTTGGAGTCGGCCCAGCAGGCGAATGACGACCGGGCCATTCTGACGGGATGGCCCCTACTGTTGCGTCGCATTCGCGCGACCTCACCGACGAGCAATGGTTGTGATTGGGCCCTTCCTACCCAAGCTGACGCGCCGCACAGACGGTCGCGGACGCCCGTGGCGGGACAACCGAGCCGTGCTCAATGGCGTTTTGTGGATTCTGAGAACTGGAGCCCCGTGGGCGGACCTGCCCAGCCGCTATCCGTCGTATCAAACCTGCCACCGGCCGTTTCAACAGTGGGTACGCGCGGGCGTGATGCGGAACATCTTGGAAGTGCTCGCCCAGGCCCTCCACGACGAAGGAAATCTGGACTTGCAGGAAGCGTTCATCGACGGGAGCTTCGCGCCAGCGCAGCAGGGGGGGCCTGCGTGGGCAAGACGAAACGCGGCAGGGGGTCGAAGATCATGGCTATCGCGGATCGTCAGGGGCTCCCGGTTGCCGTCCACGTCGAGAGTGCCACGCCGCATGAAGTCAGACTGGTGCAGGCCACGCTCGCGAAGCGGTTTGTCCGGCAGCTCCCGGCGCGTCTCATCGGCGACAACGCCTACGAATCGGACAGACTGGATGCAGAACTGGCGCGCCGAGGCGTGGAGCTGATTGCGCCACACCGGAGGACGCGGACAACGAACGCAAGATGGTAGCCCACTGCGTCGCTACCAACGCCGGTGGAAGATCGAGCGACTCTTTGCCTGGTTCCAGAACTTTCGGCGGCTCGTCGTCCGCTACGAGCGATTCGCCGAGAACTTCTTGGGGATGCTCGGTGAGTTGCGGGCGAGTTGGTCGTTGTCGAGGTTGCAGGTGGGGAATTTGGAGTTCCCGCTGGTCGTCAACACCGCCCTAGCTCCCACCGACTTTGCGCGGTGACCGCGTCCGCGGGACGAAGCCGCGAGTCGCGGACGCCTTCCACGGCTGGTGTGTCTGGTGCTTTGGCGCTCGCGTGGGAGCTGTCGTGGCTGACTCGGACCGTTGGGCGGGAGCGTCTCCGCCGGTCTGGGCTCGGGCGGCTGCTGCCATGGCGTCGTCCTTCTCGAGACAGCAGTGCTTGTACTTGCGACCTGAGCCGCAGTGACACGGTTGGTTTCGGCCTGGTCGTGCATGAACAGACATTGGAAGAGAGTGTATCTGACTGGCGCACTAAAAAAGCCCGGTGGGATTTCTCCACGGGCTTGGAGTGCGTGCTGTGTGAAACGGATGGCCCCAGTCATGAGCATTGTCTGTCGATCCAGCGATGGGACATTACGCCCTTCGCCGACCGACGGCGCCATCGTCGCGATCCCGTGCGTCGGTGGCCTTCACCACCATTACCACGCCGCGCGGCATAGCCAAGCGTTATCTTCGCTCTCCCAGGCCGTCGAGTTCGATCCGCGACTACTGCGGAACAGCCCGTCGGTTCCGTTTTCTATAGTTTCGCAGGTCACTTTTACGGTGACTCGCACGCGACGTTTCGGGCAGGTGGGAAAACGTCAACTGAAACACTTCGTCTGTTCGCCGATAACGATCGACTGCTGGCTGGAGGGTTTCCTCGGCAAGTCCAAAACGACTGAGTGTTCAGTAGGGACAGGCCAGATTCTGCGAGTCACGAATTTGGTCTGCGAAATTCGGCCGACAGTTGCGGCGTTCACCGCGTTCCGCCCATTGACGGACCGATGGCATCGTCGTTACCAGTGGCCCGATGCGCATCGGCCGCGAAGTCTGTCAGCTTATCGAGGAGACGTTTACGCGGCATCGACGGCTAACTTGCCGGTGGCCTCAATGCTTTTGGTGTTGGTTTCCGCCCCACCTGCCTTGATGGTGACCTTTACCGCATCTTCCATTGGATCCTTGAACGGCACTTCGATTCGGAGCAGTCCGTTCTCGTACGTCGCTTCGGCTTTGTGAGGCTTCACCGGCCAACCCAAAGCCAGTGCGGACACGTACTCGATGTCCCTTGCTGGCGCCAACAAATAGACGCTATCTTCCAGGATCTTTACATCGATGGTCTCCGTTGGCGCTCCTGGGATGGCGAACTCCACTATGAGCTTGTGGCGCTCCCCGTCGGCATACGCGACCGTGTCGGGTGCAACCTTGATCCGCTCTACCTGCATCTTGGTACCCTCTTTCACCCATCTGTGCTGTTCAACAAAGCTGTCACCCGCGCCCGAATGCGGCGGCGAGGTCGCTGACCTGGATCTTTAGATCCGAAAGCGCCATGCGAAGGTTCACCGTCTCTCTGAGACAGCGCGGTGCACCGTCACGGCCCTGGTGGTTGGTGGTTTTCGTGCATGATCCCACACAGTACGGGCTTCCATCAGCGGTGTCTGTTCACTTGTGCACACCGTCACAATCTCCTCCTTGAGCCCGTATGGACTACGGCGTGGCGTTTCACTCGCTCGCCAGTTGGTCGCTTGGCTGGAGCTGCCCCATGAACGCCTCAGAAGGGCGCGGGAGCCGCACGCTCGACTTGTCGTTTGATGTGCTCCAAGTAGCTGCGAACGGCGTTGCGCGAGCGACGGCTGATGACCGGCCGCAGGAGCGACCCCTTGACCCCGCTCGTCCCGTCGATGCGCGATCGCGTGATCGAGAGGAGGTAGAAACTTCGCCGGTCGGCACGGCGCTCGGCGTCGACGAGAAACCTGAGTTCGAGCGTCGTGTGGAAATAGTGGCTCGCATAGAGCTGCTTGATCGCGATGACATGCGACACGCCCGATGGTCTGGCGGCCAGCGGATAGACGATCACATGGTTGACGCGCACGGTGGGCTTGAGGCCGAAGTCGACCACCGACCAGTAGAAGAAATCCTCGGCGCCGGAGGGGCGACTGCGCGGGTATTCGTCCAGATACGCGATGAGCTCCGGCATCGGAAGCGGTAGAAGGTGCCCGCTGGTGAGGAGGGCGCGGAACTGCTCGGCGACGGATAGCGGCGTGCCTCCATCGTCGTAGTAGCCGAGAGCAGCATTGCCGTTCGCCTGATACGCGCGCACCAGCTCGAGGATCATCTCGCGGCCGATCTCGTGGGCCTGCTGCGCCGCATTCGGGGATGACCAGTCCACTTGATTCCGGAACCGGGTCATCGCCGCCGTCGAGAGCTTTACGTCGCAGTCGGCGGGACGACACGTCGCCAACGCTGTGACATCCTTGGCAGGCAGCGTCAGCGACGCCAGATCCGCGAGGCGCGGAGAAATGTCGAACCGCTCGATCTGGGCGATGCCGGGACCACGCTCGAACCGCTCGATGTCAACGAACCGATCGACGAACCGGTCGGCTGGGGCGTCGATGTACACGGCCCCAAAGTGCGCAAGCTCCTGGCGGACCGGCGTGTCGAGACTCTTGACCACAGCCTCGCCCCCGTCAAGAACCCGGAGATCGGCTGCCGAGAACCGCTCCTGCCGCAACAGATTGTTCACGAAACCTGACTGTGCGGCTGGCGAAGCGGGGGCTACCAGCAGAACCAACCCGAACCCAACAGTCAGGAATGCAGGCGGCACACGACGGTCGCTGCCATTCACGACGTCCATTGTCTTACGGCCCGAGCGCTCACGACGGCGGTCCTGCTGCCGCCATCGCCCGAACTTCAGGTCAGTCACCCAAGCTTTCGTTCTAGCCGGCGTGCCCTTGACTGTTGAGTCGTCTTTGTTGTCCCTCCCGTGTTGCGGGAAGAACACCCAGTTCTGCGCGGCGGCTTACCTTGGCGTGGCCCATCCGACGCCAGTGTGCTGTTCGAAACAGTGCGATGAAGCGCCAGCCGAATACAGTGCGTTGCAAAGACCAACGCTGTGATGATCGGGGTGCTTGTCAAGGGGTGTTGTATGAGCCAACCAGACGTGATCATCGGCATCGGCGGCGCGGCAGGTGATGGTGTCGCCTCGGCCGGCAACACCCTGGCGGTGTCCGTCGCCCGCCAAGGCCAAGCGGTCTTCGCGTACAACAGCTACCAATCCGTGATTCGTGGGGGCCATTCGTGGTTGCGCCTCCGGATCTCTGCCAAGAAGCCGTTGAACCACGGTGATCAAGTGGATGCATTTATCGCGTTGAACCAGGACACCCTGGACCGCCATCTGCAGGAGCTGCGTGCGGGTGGCTTGGTGCTTTACAACGCCGCGAAGCTCAAACCGCGGTACGAGGCCCCCAACGGCGTGCAGCTCTGTCCACTGCCAGTCCCTGAGTTGACCTCCGCCTACGAAAAGCTCCCGATCATGCAGAACACGGTAGCTGTCGGAGCTGCAATTCATCTGATGGGGCTGGATTTCGCGGGCCTGGAGTCGGTTCTCCAGTCCACGTTTGCCAAGAAACCGCAAGTCGTCCAGGTGAACGTGGAATCGGCAAAGGCCGGCTATGATTACGCTGCTGCCCATTTCGAGCCGCTATCCAAGCAGCTTCAAAAAACCAGCCAGAAATGGACGCTAATGACAGGCAATGAGCTGATGGCCATGGGCGCGGCATTCGCCGGCTGCAAGTTTTACTGCGCGTATCCGATGAGCCCCGCGACGCACATCCTGGAATGGTTTGCTGGTCACGCCTTGGAGTATGGCATCTGCGTCCGCCAGGTCGAGGACGAGATTTCTGTCATCAACATGTCAATCGGAGCCGGTCACATGGGCGTGCGAAGCCTGTGCGCGACTTCTGGGGGCGGCCTAGCCTTGATGACAGAAGCGATTGGTATGGCCAGTATGATCGAAACGCCCGTTGTGGTCGTGAATGTGATGCGGGCGGGTCCCTCCACCGGCGTACCAACTAAGACTGAGCAAGCAGATCTGAACCAGGCCTTCGGCGCGAGTCAGGGCGACTTCCCACGCGTCGTCATGGCGCCGCTCAGCATGCACGACTGCTTCAAGACACCCGCGTTGGCGTTCAACCTTGCCGAGCGTTATCAATGCCCGGTGATCATTCTCGCCGAC
>JBKPSC010000399.1:0-7308 GCA_046734915.1 Acidobacteriota bacterium
CGATGGGCGCATTCGTGTCGCAGGGGACAAGAGCGCGGTCATGATGAATCCCGGAAAAGCCGACGTCGCCGAGGTGCTCGGGTATTCTGTGCTGGCCGCGAACGGTCATCGAGTGGCCGTGCCGCCGGGGGCGCTGCGGCCTGGGCCGGGTCGCCTGGAATTCTCGATGATCGTCGACGACCTGCTCGACCTGGTGGAGCGGCGCGAACTCGTGGGGCGAGTCGGCGAGACGCGGGTTCACGTGGCGATCCCAGGGACCGGTGAGACACCTCAGCGAGGTGACCGCTCGCTCATTCACACCGAACGCTATTACGATCTTGCGTGAATCTTTACGACTCCGACTCTGATGGACATCCGCCAGCTGCAATATCTCGTGGCGCTCGCGCGTGAGAAGCATTTCACACGGGCCGCGCAAGCCTGTCACGTGACGCAACCCACGCTGTCAGGCCGTATCCGTCAGCTCGAACAGGAGCTCGGGGTCCCCATCGTCGAACGCGGTCAGCGTTTTCATGGGTTCACACCCGATGGTGAGCGTGTCCTCAAGTGGGCACACACCATCCTCGACACCTGGGGGTCGCTGCAACAAGAGATCGCGACGCTGCGGAACACGTCGAACTCGCTGTCCGGCCGATTGTCGGTCGGCGTGATCCCGACGGCGTTGCCGATGGCCGGTCTCATCACGAGGGCCATGCGCGACCGGCACCCCGACGTGGAGTTGACCGTGCTGTCCCAAAGCTCGATCGACATCCTGCGATGCCTCGAGGATTTCTCGATCGACATCGGGCTGACGTACCTGGATAACGAGCCAATTGAAGGCATGCGCTCCGAGGCGATCTACATGGAGCGCTATTGCCTGCTGGTGCGCGCCGATCACGAGCTCGCCAACGCGGCGTCCGTGTCGTGGTCCGACGCGGCGCAGGAACCGCTCTGTCTGCTCACGCCGGACATGCAGAACCGGCGCATCATCGACCGCGCCTTTCGCGCCGCCAACGCGGCACCGGTCCCCAAACTGGAGACGAACTCGGTCATCAATCTCTGCGCGAACGTCCACCTGATGCGGCTGGCCAGCATCATCCCGGAGTACTTCCTCGAGGTGATGGGCCCGATCTCCGACGTCAGGGCCGTGCCTCTGACCGAACCGGCTGTCGAGCACAGCGTCGGCCTCGTTGCCGTCGATCGTGACCCGATTTCACCGCTTGTCCTGGCTGCCTTCGAGTGCGGGCGTGTCACCGAGCCACCCGCCATTTCGCGCCGTCTTTCACGGGAATTTGACACAGCGCGACGTTAGCGGCAGGGCATCATCGACGTCGTCCATAGCGTCATCTGCACAATCTATTGGACCTGTAGGAGTGGTCGCGCCGATCCTGAACGGCATGATTTCACGCTGGCTCATCTGTACGTTGCTCTTCGCGCAACCCGCGCTCGCGCAGTCGGTTGTTTCGGGCACGGTGAGCGATCCGCAATCCGCGGTCGTTCCGAATGCCCAGGTCTCGCTGCTCGGCGGACAGGCCCAGATCAGGGCAACTCAGACCGACGTGCAGGGCAGATACAGATTCGAGGGAGTGCAGGCTGGCACGTACGTCGTGACCGTCAGCGCGAAAGGATTTCAGGAGGCCACAAGTACCGAGATCGTCCTCGCGCCAGGTCAGGGGGTGACGCGCGACATCTCACTCGCGCTCGCCGGGGCCACTGATTTCGTATCGGTGGAAGGGCGCGCCCGCGCCGGCTATCGGGTCGAGAGCGTCACCTCACTGGGACCGCTCGGAGCTGCTCCGCTGCTGGACACGCCGTACACGGTGAACGTGCTGCCGAGCGAGCTGATTGCCAACGGACAGGTGAAGAACTTCAAGGAAGCCTCGAAGTACCTCCCGCTCGTTGAATTCCAGGAGATGCAGGGATCGGAGATCCTGCGCCCCGCCACGCGCGGCATGCAAGGCAGCAACATGCAGAACGCGCGCATGGACGGCATGGGCATCGTCGTCACCGGTGCCAACAGCATGGAGTCGCTGCAGCAGATCGAGGTGCTCAACGGAATCGGCGGCGCGTTGTACGGCCCGGCGAATCCATCGGGGATGTTCAATTTCGTGCCCAAGCGCCCGACCGAGGCGCCGGTGCGTCGCTTGTCGTTGAACTACGACGGTCAGTCGGTGGTGACGGGTCAGGCCGACCTTGGTGGACGTGTGGGATCGGAGCGGCGATTCGGGTATCGACTCAATGCGATTGGTGGCAACGGCCAGACGTTTGTCGGCAACAGCGATCTGACCCGCTCGATGGTGAGCCTCGCCGGCGATGTCAGGCCGTTCGACCGTACGGTCGTCGAAGCCTTTTACAGCCACTACAACCTCGAGCAGCGCGGCTTTCCAGGTTGGTTCACCTACGGACGTTCGAACAGAAACACTCCCTTCATCCTGGTGCCAGAGGACGCACCGGATCCCGCACGCGAAGGTTACGGGCAGCCTGACGCAGGTGTCGACCTCGAGTCACGCATTGGTCAGTTGCGAGTGCGCCACGAGTTGAATTCGAACTGGCAGCTGAGTGTCGGCGCCCTCGATCAGCTCGTCGAACGCGATATCAGCACGCAGGTCAACGCGCTGAGCGACAACGCCGGCAACTACACGGCGTCACTGGCGACCGGCTTTGCGCCTCGCTTCCGTGTCTTCAGTAATCTCTCGCACCTGAACGGTCGAATGATGACTGGCAGCGTCAGTCACGATGTCGCTATTGGCGTCACCGGCTACACGTTCAAGACGTACTCGGACGTGACCAATCCGCCGCCGGCCAGTGTGCGTCTCGGCACGGCGAACATCGCATCGCCGGTTGTATTCGAACTTCCGCCGGCCGGCATTCCGACGCACACGAACCTGTTTCTTTCGAGCGCCGTTCATCAACAGGGCTTCAGCGTTGCCGACAGCGTGGGCCTCGCGGGCGGGTGGTCGATCCGCGCAGCGCTCAGCCAGGATTGGATCTGGACGGATAACTACAATAACAGCGGTGTGAGGACGGGCGGCTATGACACGGACGGCGTGAGCCCGTTGATCAGCCTGCTGTACAAGCCGCAGCCGCGCACGACACTGTACGCGACATGGGGCAGCAGCCTGCAGCAAGGCGATGTGGCGCCGACGACGGCAGTCAATGGAGGACAAGGGCTCGAGCCCTATCGCAGTCATCAACTGGAGATTGGTTACAAGCTCTCGTTGCCTGGACTCGATGTCTCGACGGCGTGGTTCCGTCTGGAGCGCCCCTTTGCCAATCTCGACCCTGCCGATAATGTCTTCAAGATCTCAGGCGATCAGTTGAATTACGGCGTCGAAGCAATGGTCACCGGTCGCGTCGGAGCGCGCCTCACCACCTACGGAGGCTTCACTGTCCTGGATCCCACGCTGACGAACACTGCCGCGGTCGAAGCCGAAGGCAAACACTTCGTCGGTATCCCAACATGGAAATCGAATCTGTTGACCGAGTATCGCGTCGCCGCCGGCCCGGCCACGTTCGTGATGCTGAACTGGCAGCTGGTCGGCCGACGTCCGATCGATGACGCCAACACCGCTTACACCCCGGCGTACAACGTCGTCGATGCGGGCGTTCGCTATGCCCACGCGCTGAAAGGTGTGGCGACGACGTGGCGGTTGAATGTGAACAACATCGGGAACACGCATTACTGGTCGACGCTCGGTCCAGGGAACATCACCGGGGCGAATGTGGGGAGTTACACCGCGCATATCGGTCAGCCGCGAACCGTCGCGATATCGATGGAGGTGGCGTTCTGATCTCGTTGCTGAACCTAGTGTCTGGCTTCACCGCGCGAGGACTGCCATTCGCCGTGGTCATCCTGTGCGGAGCGACGATGACGCTTTACGGCCAGTCTTCTCGTAGAGGCGGGTCAAGCCCGCCTTCTGGAACAGCGCTGCACGTCTGTCACGCCGGAAGCCTGCTCGCGGCATTCAATCAGGTAGAGGAGGAATTCAAGAAGCAGCACCCGACCGTAACCGTCGTGGACACGTCGGGGGGCAGTGTGGATCTTGTCCGTCGTTTCGCAGCTGGCGGCTTAGAGTGCGACGTCATCGCGCCGGCCGACGCTCTGGTGATCGACACAATGCTGAAGCCGGCAAAACTCGCGGACTACACAATCGTGTTTGCGAGCGGGCGGATGGTACTGGCCTACATCGTCAAGGATCCGAAAACCGCGGCATTGCGCGTGTCCGGTTCCTTCAATCCGCCGTCGTCTATTCCGCAGGTCAGCGCAGGCTGGTATGACGTGCTGACCGCGTCGGGCGTACGCATCAGCGGTGCGCACCCGTTCATGGATCCAGGTGGATACCGCGCGCACATGATCTTTGAATTGGCTCAGAAGCACTACAAGGTGCCCGGCCTCTATAATTCGTTGCTGCAGCATTACCAGGTGAACGTTGCGGATCCCTCAGGTCCTGCGGCCGTGTTGGGGAAAGACTTCAGCTTTCAGTTCACCTACGAGCACACCGCGGCGGCGGCTGCACAACGTGACTCCTCGTATAGGTACGTGAGGTTGCCCACCGAGATCGATCTCTCGAGCGTTCAAGCTTCAAGTAGAAGCGGGTCTTCAGATCCGCCTATCGGCGTTACGATTCCAGGCCTCGGCATTCCGGGAAGCAGCGCGTCGGTCTCGATCCCCGCGAGCACTGTCGGATGGGGTGTAACGATTCCGGTAAACAGTCGCAATCGAGAGAACGCGATCGCGTTCGTCAGCAGTCTTCTTGGTCCTGCCGGCCGGGCGGCGCTCATGGCGAATGGTCCAACGGCACTCCCGCGCCCGCGCGTATCGCGTTTAGACTACCAGCGTCTTCCTGACGCGCTTCAACGACTTACGGTCGCTAACTAAACCGGCGTGAGCGTCACGTCGCACCGATAGCTATTTGCTCTTTGCGTTCTTGATGTGCACGCTGTCCTTTTCGTTCTCACAGAACATCTCGAAGATGTCCTGGTCGGCCATCAGCGTATGCGGGATCTTGACGGTGAACGGCTTGGTGTACATCTGCGGATCGTCGAACGTCATCTCGACGTCCATGTGCCCGAAATCGATTCGCCGGAAGCGTTCAGTCACGTGCAGCGCTTCGCTGTGTGGATGTCCAATCAGATCGAGCGAGGTCTTGTCGTTGAACCCACGCGTTTCGATCACGAACACGTCACCTTCCCAACGGCCAACGGAATAGCCGAGGAACGCCGGAAGGTTGAACTCCTTCGGGAATGCCCGGCCGTCGCTGTAAATCTGGCGATGCAGCGAGCCTGCTTCGTAGAGGACGATGGTCGTCCTGGGCGCCTGCACGATCTTGATCGGTTCGGAGAGGAGACCCGCCAGAGGGAAGCCCGGAACGTCCACGCATACGTTAGCGGGGTCGCGCTCGGCCGCCAGCCGGCGCATACGCTCGACAGCCTCCGGCCGCATCGGTGCCTCGTTGGGTTTGAAATCGAGCAGGATGTTGATCGCGTACTTGTTCTGGGTGCCGATCTCCATGCCCGGCACTCCCGTCTTGATCTCCTCGTCGATGAATGCGCCGAACAGGCGTTTCATTTCCTCGGCCGACGTCTGCTCGTGCATCCAGGTACCAGAGAGGTCCGGCCTGCCATCCGCTGTGCGCGGGGTGGGCGCCGTCAGGTTGGGTTTCCCGTCACGCGTCATCGGAGTCCCCGGTGGGGCAAAGTTCAACCACTGCGCGTTCGCGTTGACGGAAAGAGCCACGAACAGGAGAACGAGCCATCGATGTCGCATCACTTCCCTCGTTGATTGGATCCTACCTCAGCAGGAGAGAGGCCGAATGTAGAATGAGGCGAACCTTCAAGGACCGATCATGAGACATATAGCGTTGCCGCATTCGGCGGGCACCTTTTTCATTGTCTTTCTGACGACCCTGAGCGTTACTGCCATCGCTCAGGACAGTGGGACGGCGCTGCCGTCGGCGGCATGTGCGAGCCTGCAGGGGATGTCGATTCCTGCTTCTGCGATTGGGTTGCCAACGGGCGGCGCGGTTGTACAGGCGGCGACGCCGGTCGCCGCATCGGCGAAGGACAATTCCAACGGCGACTTCTGCAAGGTAACAGGCATCGTCAAGCCGCACAACCCGAGCTCGCCAAATCTGGAGTTCGAGGTCAACCTGCCGACAGCGTGGAATCGCCGGGTGCTGCAGATGGGAGGCGGCGGCTATAACGGCTCGCTCGTCACCGGTCTGGCCGGCTTCACGCTGCAGCCCGCCAGCGTGGAGAACCCGCTGAAGCAGGGATTCGTCACAGTCGGAACTGATGGTGGCCACAGGGCGCCTCCCGGATTCGACGGCAGCTTCGCCATGGACGACGAGGCGCTGCGCAACTTCGGCAAGGAGTCGGTGAAGAAGGGGCACGACGCCGCGATGGAAATCATCAAGAAGGCGTACGGCCGCGCACCCGAGCGCTCCTACTTCATCGGCGGTTCGCAGGGAGGACACGAAGCACTCGATGCCGCTGCGCGATACCCGAATGACTACGACGGCGTCGTCGCACATTACCCCGCTTACAACGTCACGCTGCTTCATCTCGGATCGCTCAATGCGGGACGAGCCGTGTACGAAGGCGGCGGCGCGGCGTGGCTGAACCCGGCGAAAACCAAACTGATCACCGACGCGGTCTACGCGAAGTGCGACGGACTCGATGGCGTGAAGGACGGCATCATCGGCAGCGTCAAGGCATGCACGACGACATTCGACGTGAAGGCGCTGCGGTGCGCCAACGGCGCGGACACCGGCGATACGTGTTTGTCCGACGCACAGCTCGGAGCAGTGGCCAAGATCGCGTCTGACTACAAACCCGGCTTCAGTGTTGCGGGTATGGATACGTTCCCGCGATGGCCGCTGCTCGAAGGGGCGCTCTTCCGCGAACGTTCGAACTGGGGCCAGGTGCAGCAGCCGTCGAATCCGTTGTCAGGCAAGGAGCCGCTGCTCTACACCGCCGGTGACCAGACGGCGAAGTTCATCATCAGCCGCAACCCGAAGCTCGATACGATGACCTTCGACCCGAAAGAGTGGCAGGCACGCATTGCAACCGTCGCATCGATCATGGATGTTTCGGACGTGAGCCTCGAGAAGTTCAAGGCGAAGGGCGGCAAGATCATCATGACGCATGGCACGGCCGACGACTTCATCACGCCGCACAACTCGGAGCTGTACTACGAACGGCAGGTGAAGCAATTCGGCAAGGCCGGCGTCGACAGCTTCATGCGCTTCTACATGATTCCCGGCTTCGGCCACGGCTTCGGTCCGTTCAACGCGAAGATCGACAGCCTCAAAGCGCTGCAAGCGTGGGTCG
>JBKPSC010000400.1:0-8889 GCA_046734915.1 Acidobacteriota bacterium
GGGCGAAGCCCTTCGGCCAGCCGCCAGCGCGATCGGCTTCGTCGAGTACGGCGCCGAGCGTCTGCGGCGCGCCTTCGAACAGCGACGCGGCGGCGCCCGGCTCGACGAGCGCCGCCGCCTGCAGGCCGTAGCCCGGATCGAACGGCGTGCCGTCAGGACGGACCCACGTGGTCACGGGCTCATCGGCGAACTGGACGACCATCTCCCACGGAAAGGCGACGGCCGAGGCGCGGGTGGCGATGTACACGACGGCGACGGCGCCGTGCTCGGCGGCAAACCGGCTCTGTTCGTTCTGGAGGTGCGCGCCGATTTCGCTATCCATCCCCTTCGGCACCGCCCGGAGCACGACGGCGATCTTGCCCTTGACGTCGAGGCCGTCGTAGTCGTGGTATCCGAGCGTGGCGTCCTCCATGCCATAGCCGGCGAAGATCAGCGGCGCGCGCAGCCTGACCCGGCCGGCGGCGACACCGCCGCGGACCATCACCGTCCGTCCATGCTCGAGCGTTCGTGAGGCGCGGCGGCTGATGATCGACAGGGTCGGCTTCAGCCCCGTCTGCGAGGCCTCGAGCAGATCGACGGGCTGGTAATAGCTGCCGTTGGGTCCACCCGGCGTGAGCCCCATCAGCGCGAACTGCGCGGCGATGTAGCGCGCCGCGATCTCGTGGCCGCGCGTCCCCGCTTCGCGGCCTTCGAGCAGGTCGTCCGCCAGAAACGTCACGTGCGCTTTGACGCGCTCGGCGCTGAACTCCGGCTCGGCGGCGACCACGGCGATCGCCGCGGCCGCGAGGAAGACGAAGAGTGCGGCGACGTGCCTCATCGGGATTCTCCGACCAGCGACCAACAACCAGGACCAACGACAGACGACCACGACCAACACCCGAGCCTTGGAACCACACGAGGCCAACTGGGGTCTAATTGAGTTCGACCGGACTGATCTGGAACGCTATTGCTGTGATCTCGATCGATTCTCTTATCCTGAACCTGACTGAGCAGTTTTGCCGGCGCTTTCAGCTGCTCACCGGGAAAACCAACGTGTGGCTGGCCGTCCAGCTCACGAATCTCAGCATCATCGTATATTTCGTCTGGGCCGCCAGCCTCTACTTCTCGAGCGGTGACCTGGCGCTGCGGATCTTCGTCGCCCTGTTCTGCGGCGGTGTCTTCTTTGCGCTCACCCGCACCATCTTCAAAGTTCCGATCGAGATGCACGAAGCGGAAGCGTACCGGCGCGTTGCTAAAGGGTTCAGAAACCCGCGCCGTGTCCGCGATGCTCAGCTGCGCATTGCCTTTCTCACGCTCGCCGTGCTCCTCCCCTGGCCCGTCCTGCTGGTGTACGTCACCCTCCGCATGCGCATCGCGCTCCTCAGCTACTCGCTCATCCTCCTTACGACCGTGGTGCTCTACGTGCTGGCCTGCGATCCGCTGGCGCCGTGCCCCGGCAAAGTATGGGAATGGCTGCGCGCAAGGGCGCCGTCACGTCTGGCGGCTTCGGAATCGAATCCGACCTGAATTCGGCTTATCGGGCCAGGTCGCGAGCCGCGGGATAACCGGGAACTCCGGTGGCCTCGCGCGCCGCCCGCACGATGGCGGCCGCGGTCACCTCCGCTGCCAGTGCGCCAATCCGCGTGAGGTCGGCCGGCGCGGTATCCGTGCCGGTCGAGAGCGCGAAGATCGTGTCGCCGTCCACTTGCGTGTGGATCGGGTTGATGGCGCGGGCGAAGCCGTCCTGAGCCATCTGCGCCATTTTGGTGGCCTGCACTTTCGTCAGCGCGCGGTTGGTGGCGACAACCCCCAAGGTGGTGTTGCCGCCGATGGGAGGAGAGGCTCCGCCCGACCGCAGCAGGAGCCGGGCGTCGGCCAGTCCGCGTCCGTCGGGCGTGCGAACACCGGCCACCACCTGGCCCGATGCCGGATCGATCACGTCGCCGAGGGCGTTCACGGCGACGAGCGCAGCGACGATGAGGCCGTCGGGCAAGCGGACCGCTGCGCTGCCGATGCCGCCTTTCATTGCCCGTTGAAATCCGGCGATCTTGCCGATCGTCGCGCCCGCACCGGCGCCGACGCTGCCTTCCGAGACGGCTGCATCGTTGGCCGCCGCGGCCGCACGGTATCCACACGCCGCGTCCGGCCGCACGTCGGGACGGCCGCCGACCCCCAGGTCGATCAGCACGGCAGCCGGCACGATGGGAACCGTCACCTGAACGCCGTGCGACGCTAACTTGTATCCGATGCCACGCTCGTCGAGATACCGCACGACGCCCGACGCCGTATCGAGACCGTAGGCGCTGCCGCCGGCGAGCACGATCGCCTGCACCTGCTCGATGGCATTGGCCGGATCGAGGACGTCGGTCTCCCGGGTCCCGGGCGCGGCGCCGCGGACATCCACGCCGGCCACGGCTCCCCGTTCGGCGAGCACGACAGTGCAGCCGGTCGGCCTCGCGGTGAGCGTGATGTGGCCCACTTTGAGCCCTGGAACCGCCGTCAGCGTCGCATTCTCTCGCGGTCGTTCCTGGGCGCTCGTGGTGATCGACAGCACCCAGATCAGCTGGACCGCGCAGACCTTAGCGATGCGCGTCATGGCCCCCACGACTCATCATAGGAGCCTTGACGGTCAGAATCGCACCTGCGCCTGGAACCGGAGCAGCCGGCCGTCGAGAATTCGGAGCGGCGTGCCGACGTTCGGATACGCCGTCGTCTGACTCAGCACCGGGTTCGCGTTGAACACGTTGAACAGGCTGATCTCGGGCGAGATGCGAACGTCACGAATCCGGATCGATTTCGACACCGTGAGATCCAGCTGATTGACCCGCGAATAGTATTCCGTCCCCGGCTGTGTCAGCCGCATCGTCACCGACGCTTGCGACAGGGGCACGCCGGTCTGGGCCCGGAAGTTCGCCGCACTCAGCACGTAGGTGTTGATCAGCTGATCGCCAGGCGTGCTCTGGAACACGCCACTCACGCGGAAGTCGTACGGCAAGGGATACGAGCCGGAAAACTTCGCTGTGGTCAGCCACGGCATTCCGAGCTCGCCCTGATCGCAGAAGCGCAGTCCGGGCAGCGTCGTCGAAATGTAATTCGGGTCCGCCAAGTCGCACTGGGCGACCACGGTCCGCCCGGTCGACGTGCCACCCGCCAGCGTGATCCCCTGAGGCAGCCTGACGTTGACGCCCGCGTCGAAGCCATTGAAGGTGGTCTTGTTGTTGGCTGACGTCGTGTCGAGCTCGTTGATCTGCGTCAGCTTCGAAGCGTCGGCGTTATAAACGGTGACCGTCTCGCCGTTTCCGCGCGGATCCTGAATCGAGTACGGCGTATAGGCACTGATGGGGTTCGCCAGGTTCGTCGTGTAGGTGACGTTGTGGAACTCGCGGCGATAGTAATTGAACGCGAGCCCGATGCCCGAACGCAATTCCTGCGTGACGCCGGCGTTGTAGACCATCTGATAGGGCCGATCGAGATCCGGGTCTGGATTCCGATTTCGCCGTGCGCCGAAGGTGACGGGCAGCTGGCCGAAATTGATTTCGCAGCCGGCGGTCAAGTAGGTGCAGCCGAGCACGCCCTGCGCGATGTCGTCCCGATTGAGATCGGTCCACGAGAGGTTCGTCGTGGCCTGCGCCATGGGGTTGTAGGTCTGCGGGAAGCTCGTCGCGTCCTGCTGCATGTAGCGGCCGACACTGCCCTTCAGTCCGGTCTTGCCATCGCCGAAGAGATCGTACGCGGCGCCAACCCGCGGCACCCAGTTCTTGAAATTCGGAAGATTCTGAATGGCATCGAACTGCCGCGCCGGCACGAAGCGGCCGGCGGGCGCCGACTGCTCGTCGACTTCAGCATTGAACCGCTCGAATCGGATACCCGGATTGAGCGTCAGGCGCCGGATCCTCCACGTGTCCTGGAGGTAGATGCCGAGGTCGCCGTTCAGGTTCGAGCGCGAGACCAGCGGCGTGTTGTAGACCCGCACCTGCAGCGGCGAGCCGTTGTTGTAGACCTGCACCATGTTGCCGTTGTTGGTCAGCGTGTTCTTGATCCAGCCGAATTTGTCCTGGAAGCCGAACTTGATGCTGTGCGATCCGGTGACGTACGACAACGACGCCACGGCCACTTTGGCCACGAACGGGTTGTAGAACACCGTCGCCGGAGCATCGAAGGTGCCTTTGCTCTGGATGCCGACGTCGCTCTTCGAGATCGTGCCGAATGGATTCGCTGCACTGGGGCCAGGCGTGCCCGGCTGGAAATCGATGTTGTATCCGAGGTAATTCTGCGAGAAGCCCGCCTCGGCGAGCAGCCTGCCGGTCAGGGTCGACGTCCACTTCGCCTGATAGTCGTAGCCGTACTGATCCTGATAGCCGGAACCGGCGGGCGTGCGCGTACCGTCTTCGCTCAGGAAGTACTGCCTGAACTTCGGCAGCGCGTCGTACATCACGGTGAGCTTGTTCTTGGCACTCACCTGTCCGGTGAGGCGGGTCGTATAGCCGCGGAGCTTCGAACGGTCGATTGCCGGGCTGCCATCGGGGAGGGACTGGTTGTTGACCTTGTTCGCCGTGCCCCAGACGCGCGTCGAGTGGTGGAACCACAACCGGTTCCTCTTGATCGGTCCACCAATTCCGCCGTTGTAGTCGTAGATCTCGACCAGGCTCCCGGGAACGGTCAGGCCTCGCGCGCGGAGCTCGTCGTCGAGATTCTCCGACTGCAGATCGTCGTTCGCATAGAGCGCGAGGAAATCGCCCGAGAAGCGATTGCCGCCCTCTTTGGGAATCATGTTGATTCGGACGCCGCCGGTCTGAGACTCGGCCGATCCGCCGACGACCTGGTACGACATCTCCTGATAAGCGCCCTGGTTGTGATACACGCCGGCGATGGAGCCGGTGTTCAGCAGCGTCATCACGCTCATCCCGTCGACTTCGAGCGCGGTGTCGTTGGCCAGCGATCCGTATGCGACCACCGTGCCCTGCCACATCTGTGACGAGCCGCCCACGTCGAAACGGCCCGACCCGGCCGGCGCAAGCGCCGGGACCGTCGCCGCCAGGCTCTGATAGCTGCGTCCGGTCGGCAGGCTTTCGATCTGTTCCCGCGACAGCACCGTCCGCTGCATGGTGCTCGTCACGTCCACGACCGGAGAGGCACCCGAGACGGTAATCGTCTCCTCGAGCCCGCCGACCTTCAGCTGCGCGTTGACCGTCGCGGTGAAATCGGTCTCGAGCACGAGGCCGTCGCGAATGAAGGTGACGAATCCCGGCAGGGTGAAGGTGACCTTGTAGGTGCCGGGTCGAAGATCCGTGACGCGGTAGGCGCCGTTGGCGTCGCTGACTGCCGATCGCACCTGTTCGATGAGCACCGGGCTCGACACCTCAATCGTGACGCCAGGGACAACAGCACCGCTGACGTCGCTGACCACGCCGGTGATGACGCTCTGCGCCGCCGCGCCGCGAGGCGCGACGAGACCCGCAAGCAAGGCCACGACAACGGTGAGACACGTCCTGCGCAGCATACTTGGCTCCTTCGGCTGGGCGACTTCCGTTAAGAGCGATCTGTGCGGTCTGGATCTCCATCCATGAATCAGTTCACTGCCTCAACGCCGAGGTTCCTGCGAGGGCGCGGCTTTTCCAAGCTGACGGGTGAACTCATCGATGCGATCGCGAGCCTGCGCGGTCAGAGCGTCATCGCCCTCCCGCTGCGCGATCTGCAGGGCCTCGGCCTCCACGTCGAGCGCCTGGCGCACCCGACCGCTCGCGGCATACACCGAAGCCAGAATGTCGAGGAAGCGGGCGTTGCGTCTTCCCGTCCGCTCGTTGGCGCGCTCGGCCAACGCCACGGCCTGCGTCCGTTCGCCGTCACTGGCGCCAGGCGAGGTCGCCAGGACCAGCGCCAGCGCGGCTTCCGCGTTCGGCCATGCCGGCCGCGCTTTCAGCGCGTCATGAAGCCGGCGCTCGGCTCGCACCACGTTGCCACGCCAGGCATCGATCACGCCCGCGCTCAAGAGCATCTCAGGGTCTGAGGGCCTCGCCGCCAGCGCGCGATCGAGATGATCCGCGGCGCTGTCGAGCCGCCCGTGGCGCTGCGCCAGGAGTCCCAGCTGAAAGTGGGCGCCGGCGTGGGCGGCGTCGGCCGCAAGCGCCGACTCGAAGATCGTGACGGCCTCGCGCTCTTCGCCGCGCGCGAGCAGCGACATACCGACGTTGAACCGCGCCGGCGCCGAGTGCGGTTGGAGTCTGAGCGTCTCGCGGAACTCGCGTTCGGAGCCGATCATGTCGCCGCTTTCAGCCAGCATGACCCCGAGATCGTCGTGCAGCGCCGCATTGGACGGATCGCGCGCGAGCATCCGTTGACGTCCGACGATCTCTGCCGGCAGGACCTTTTCATAGACGTCCTTTGCCAGTCGTTCGCGATCGCCGGCGCGGGCGGGCAGCGCCTGAAACCACACCTCGGCCATTTCGTCGTCCGTCTGCTGTCCGTACGTCACCGGGCGCGGCGGATTGTTCGGGTTCCGCGGATTGCCCGCCGAGTTGTCGTAGGTGATCGCCATTCGCAGCGTCGTGCCGGCCGGCAGGCGAACGGGCTCGAAGTACTGGTACACGTCCTGCCAGTTGAAGTCCCAGTTCGCGATCTTCAGCAGCGAGATCATCCTTCCGTCTGGCAGCGAGGCGGAGGCTGAAAACTCACGCGCCAGGTAGTGCGCGTGCGGCTGCACGGTGACGAGGTCGACGTCGACCGGCGTCACGTACGAGGCTGAGACCGCGTGATTGGTGACTCCGGCCGGCAAATCCAGATCCTGCCGCGTGAGCCTGAGCATCACCGGCACACGCTCGGGTGGGCTGTCGGCAAAATACAGCGCAATCGACGCCTGCACCTCCTCGACCCTGCCGCTCGACCGGAGGTGCAGCATCATCACCAAATCGCTCGACGGGGCGAGCGGCCACGAAGTGCCAGGCGCCGCCTGGTTCGGACGATGTCCAGGCGCCCAGTCGAGGAAGAAACCGTCGGGCGCGCGCGCCGACGGCGCAATCACCCCTTCGTAGCCTGACGCCGGATCGTTCGCGTCGAGCCGGCGCGAGGCACCCGAGGAATCGACCTGCATGGTCGCATGGTGCACGACCCGCGGATTGCCCGGCCGGAACTCCCAGGCCCTCACGAAGCGGGCCGCGTCGACCGGCAGCGGAATGACGAAATTCCGGAACATGTCACGGCCGTCGGCCCTCAGCGTGAATCGCGGCATCGTCAGCACGAGGTCAGGCGTGCCGAGCTCCCAATCGGAGGGCCAGGAGGGCGCTGCCGGCAGATCGCGCGGGTCGCCTTCCTCGACACCGTCGCGCACCCACTGCGAGAAGACGTCGATGTCGTGCGCGCTCAAACGCCGGTCGGAAGCGAACGCGACCGACCCGGACTCCGGCAGCCAAGGCGGCATCGTCCGGGCGGCGGTCATGATCGCGATCTGTCGCGCGTGGGGCCGAGCGTCGGCGTAGGTGAGAAAGCTGACCTGCGCCGCGCCGCCCGGACGATGGCAGACGACGCAGTGGCGGTAGAGCAATGGGGCGACGTCACTCGCGAACGTGACACCGGGGCGCTGCGCCGCCTCGACGCCGGTCGTGGCACAGTGCGCCAGCGCCAGCACGAGGACACGGACGATCCATCGAGATCGCGGCATCACCTCCGCCTCAGCGTCGAGCCCGCGGCGGTTACTGCTGCTGTGCCGTCGTCGGCCGCTGACGCGGCTGGCCGTCCGGCAGCGCGAACGCGACGTACTGGCCAGGCACGTTGCCGCCGCTGATGGCGACAAGGATGTATTGCTTGCCTTGCCACATGTACGTCATCGGCGATCCGGTCTGCGGCGCTTCCATGAAGACCGCGCCGGCATCCTTTCCCGTGTGCTTGTCGTAGGCACGGAGGAGCGCCCCGCGTGGATGACCGGCGGTGCTGATGTTCGGCTCGCCGGCGACGACGAGACCTTTGGTGACGATGGTTCCAACGCTCGTTTGTTGTCCCGTCCGCGGAATCGTCAGCCCTTTCAGGGCCGGATGGTTGCGCACCGCGTCAGGGGTGTCTCCATGCGGCACCTGCCAGGCGACCTCGCCGCGATCGAGATTGATAGCGGAGATGACGCCGTATGGCGGCTTGTTGATCGGCAGCCCTTCGACCGTGGGCGCGGAGAGGAAGCCAGCACCCATTCCCGGGGCCGGCGAGGGATTGCCCGGGGCGACCGGGTTCGCCGGCGTCTTGCCTTCGTTCAAACGCGGGCCGTCGCCGGAGTGACCTTGCACGTCGCGCAGTCCGGCGAGCACGTCGCCGCCCACATAGCGCGATTCCGAGAACCGCTTGTCGGTCACCGGCAGGATGCCGAGGCCGACCACCTGCTGGTTCGCCGACGCGAAGACCGTGTGCGTCTCGGGATCGTAAGAGCCGCCCGGCCAGTTCGTCCCGCCGAGCGCGGTGGCAAAGGTGAGCGACTTGTACGGCCCTTCGGGCTTGCTGAGCACGAGCGGGTCGTACAGCTTCGCCAGCGCGAACTTCGAGGCGATGTCGAGGGCTTTGGCCCGCAGCTCCGGCGTGAAGTCGATCAGTTCGTCAGTCGTGAAGTTCTGACGCGAGTACGCCGGCGGCTTGGTCGGGAACGGCTGCGTCGGAGAGTACCACTCGCCCGGCACGTCGCCTTTGGGCACCGGCCGTTCGACGATTGGCCAAACCGGTTTGCCGGTGACGCGATCGAACACGTAAAGGAACGCCTGTTTGCTCGGCAGTGCCACGGCTTTTATCGGACGTCCGTCGACAGTGATGTCGGCGAGAATCGGCGCAGACGAGAGGTCGTGATCCCACAGTGGGTGGTGAACGATCTGGAAATGCCACTTGCGCTGGCCGGTCTTGAGGTCGAGCGCGACCAGGCTTTCGGCAAACAGGTTGTTCCCG
>JBKPSC010000401.1:0-8649 GCA_046734915.1 Acidobacteriota bacterium
AATCTTGGCGCGCCGGCCAGCATGGTCATCGACGCCGCCGCCAACGAGCTGTACGTCGCCGATGGCTACGTCAACCATCGCATCATCGTGTTCGATGCCGGCACCGGAGCCTACAAGCGTCACTGGGGCGCGTACGGCAATCGCCCTGATGACGGGTGGTTCACGCGCGCCGGTGAAAAGCTGCCCGGACCATTCAGCGGCGCGGTGCAGAATGAGAACCGGCCGAGCCAGTACGACCCCAACGGTCCACCGGCGCCGCAATTCCGGATCGTGCACGCGGTGCGCATCTCACGGGATGGCCTCGTCTACGTCTGCGATCGCACGAACGATCGTCTGCAGATTTTCCGCAAGGACGGCACGTTTGTTCGTGAAGTCGTCATCGCCAAAGACACATTTGGCAGCGGTTCAGTTTGGGACGTTGGATTCTCGACCGATCCGCAGCAGCGCTTCCTTTTCATCAACGACGGCACGAATCAGCTCATCTATGTGCTCGATCGCCAGTCGCTCGATATCGTCAGCACCTTTGGTGGCGCCGGACATTGGGCGGGACAGTTCTACGGCGCGCACAACCTCGCCGTGAACTCGAAAGGCGATCTCTTCATTACCGAGACCTACGAAGGCAAGCGGGTCCAGAAGTTCACCTACCAGGGACTCGGCGCGCCGTCATCGCCGCCGCAGTAGCTGCGCTCGACTCGAACCAGCGCCCGGACGCGTTCGTCTAACGCCTTGTGATTCGCCCACACAGGGCTGCCAGTCACGTCATCCTGGTCGGTCTGGTGGGCCTCGGCGTTGTTCCGGCGCCGGCGCTTGCGCAATCTGAACCGCCGGCTGCGCCGCTGCACATCGCGCGCGCGCAAGGAGCCATCACGATCGACGGCGACCTGTCCGAGCCCGCGTGGCGCGCGGCACCGCGTGTCGAGACCTGGTTCGAAACGAATCCGGCCGACAACACGCCGCCGAGCGTCGGGAACGTCGGCTATCTCGTCTTCGACGATCGGTTCTTCTATGCGGCGTTCGAGTTTGACGATCCGAATCCGCGGGCGATTCGCTCGCCGTACGCCGACCACGACCATATCAACGGGACGAACACCGACTACGGCGGCGTCATCCTCGACACCCGCCACGACGGCCACTCGGCCGTCCTGCTGCTCGCGAGCGCGACTGGCGTCCAATACGACGCGGTCACCGACGACGACGGATCGGGCGAAGATGCGTCGCCGGACTTCTTCTGGGAATCGGCCGCGCAGGTCAACGAGCGTGGATGGACGCTCGAGCTCAGGGTGCCTTTCTCGTCGCTGCGCTATCGCAATACGAACCCTCAGACGTGGGGCATCCTGCTCTACCGGAACTATCCACGCGATTTTCGCTATCAGTTCTTCTCCACGGCGATCCCGCGCGGCACCAATTGCTTCATCTGTCGCGCGAGCGTGCTCGTCGGCCTCGAGGGACTGCCCGCGGGTGGCCACGTTGTCGCAGCCCCCTATGTCACTGCCGGGGCGGCCCGCCGTCCCGAGGGCGCGCTCGGCACGCCGCTGGTCAGCGACAACCCTGGACCGGAGATTGGCGCCGATGTGAAATGGACGCCCAACGCCGACAATGCCGTGGACTTCACGGCCAACCCCGACTTCTCGCAAATCGAAGCCGACACGGCGCAGATCTCCGCGAACGAACGATTCGCGCTCTCCTATCCCGAGAAGCGGCCGTTCTTTCTCGAGGGCGTCGAGCTCTTCTCGACACCGTTCCGTGCGGTCTACACGCGCACCATCACGGCGCCGCGCTGGGGCGCCCGCGCCACCGGCAAGCAGGGTGCCGTCGGCTACACCGTGCTGGTCGCCGACGATGATGGCGGTGGAAGCGCGATCGTTCCTGGCGCGGCGGCATCGTCGCTCGTCCCGCAGGCCTCCGGGTCGCTGGTGTTCGTCGGGCGCGTCAAGCGCAACATCTCCAGACACTTCATCAGCGCACTGGTGACCAGTCGCGAGGCGCACCACGGGGCGGGATACAGCCGCCTCGCCGGTCCCGATTTTCAGTGGCGCCCGACGTCCAGCGATATCGTCACCGGGCAATGGCTGTTCAGCGACGCGCGCACGCCGGACCGGCCCGATCTCTCACCGACGTGGACCGGGGCCACGCTCTCAGGCCGGGCGGCGCTCGTCCAGTGGCAGCGTGACATGCGCCATCTCGACGCCACCACCAGCTATCGCGACATTACCGACGACTTCAGAGCCGACACCGGCTTCATGCCGCAGGTGGGCATCCGGCAGACCGCCGCACGTGGCGGATGGACGGTGCGGCCCTCGGGTCTCGTGTCACGGCAGCGATCGTTCGCGGAGTTCGAGCGGCAGAGCGATCGCGACGGCGGGCTCATCGAGCGCTCTGTGGCCATCGGCAGCAGCATGGACACGAAGCTGGGCGGCCAGATGGAGTTCAAATACCTCGACGACCGTTTGCGCAGCGGTGCGAGCACGTTTCGGCGACAGCGCTTCGGGTACGAGGTACGGTTCAACCCCTCGCGGCGATTCGCCAACATTTCAGTCGATGGCACCGGCGGCGAGGAAATCGATTTCGCCAACTCTCGCCCGGGGCATGGCGCGACCGTGAACATCAGCGCGCAGCTCAATCCGACGGATCATCTCGAAATCGCGGTCGTGCAAAATCAGCGGTGGGTCGATGTCGACGTCGCCGGACTCGGCGAGGGTCGCCTGTTCACGGCGCGGGTCTCCCGCGTCCGCGGAACTTACGCGTTCAACCAAAAGAGCTTTGCGCGGGTCATCTGGCAGTATGTCTCGACGGACCGCGATCCCTTGCGTTACCTGACCGCCGTCGCCGATCGATCCGGTGACCTTTCCGCCTCGGCCCTCTTCGCTTACAAGATCAATTGGCAATCGGTCATGTTCGTCGGGTACGGCGACGACCGCGAACTTTCTGATGCCCACCGGCTCGAACCTCTGGGCCGACAGCTGTTCGTCAAAATGTCGTACGCCTTTCAGCGTTAGCTCCATCCCGCGCCGGATTCTTGTCCGGACCATGAGCGCCGGGGCCCAAGTCATCCTATGGGATGATTTCGTGAAGCGTTTGTCGTTCAATAGGCCCAAAAAACCTCGGTTGCACGCTCCTGTTCACTTCTATACTCGAAAGAGTTCAGTCGGCCACAGCTTCCCCACACAACGCGAGGGCCCGTACCGAGTGCGCGCCTCAGGAGGGGTGATGTTCTCGATCTGTCGTGTTCTGTCGTTTCTAATCCTGTGTTCGCTGCTCGGGACCCGGCCGGTCGCCGCGCAGAACGGGCTGTCATTCTTCAACAATTACTTCGTCACCGGTGATGTCGTCGTCGCTGGCGTCGGCCTGAAGGGCACGGGGAGTGGCGGCATCGCCGCCGCGAACATTACCGTGCCGGCAAACGCGTTTCCGTCCAACGCAACACCGGTGGCGGCGTTTCTCTACTGGTCGACCGTCGTCTCGGGCCCGAACTCAGTTGAGGGTGTGACCGGGGCGCAATTCAAAACCCACGACCTAAACGCTCCGGCGATTACGAAAGTGCTGAACCCGTCGGGCACCTCGCCCTGCTGGAGCTCCGGCGGCGGCACCGGTGCGTCAAATGGCACGAAGACGCTGATCGTCCAGCGGGCCGACGTGCTGCGGTTCTTCGATCTGGACGCTAACGGTCGCCCGATTGTCGCTGGTAATCATGCCGTCCGGCTGCCCGACGCTGGTGGCAATGGCAACGCCACGCCGTTCACGCTTGGCGCGAGTCTCGTGATCATCTATCGGGCACCCGCGTCGCCGACCAATCCATTGCGCGCTGTCGTGCTGTACGACGGCGGCTTCACGATGGACAACGCCTCCGACAGCATCACGCAGGTGATGCAGGGCTTCTACCAGTCGGCAGCGGCCGCGGATCCAGTGCGTAATCACCTCACGATGATCGTCGGCGATGGCCAGAATAACTTTCCAGAGCGCGTGGTCGTCAACGGCACACCCATCGCTACGAATCCTTTCGTGTCATTCCTCGGTCAGTCGTGGGACAACCCGGATTTCACGCTCTCGTCATCGGTGTTTCCAGCCAACGTCCCGTCTGCGACCGTCGGCATCGATCACACCTCAGGATCTTACGATTGCCTGACCGGAGGCGCGTTCATTCTCAGCACAGTTGTTCAGGACACTGACCTCGATGGCCTCGTGGACCTCTGGGAGACGACCAGTGGACTCACCGACCCGAACGGCGAGCCGCTCCCTGATATTCACGCCATGAATGCCGACCGCCTCCGGAAGGACGTGTTCTTCGAGTTTGGCGGGATGTGGAGCAATGGCTGGGACCCCGCCACTACGGGACAGGTGCCTACGCCCGGACGGCACTACCACCTGCCACCACCCGTTGCGTTGAAGGCCATCGGCGACGCGCTTGCAGCCGCCCCTGTGACGAATCCGAACGGCCAGACAGGGATCACGGCGCACTTCGACGTGGGCCCGCTCGCGGCCTACCATGGGATCGACTCCAACTACGCCTCAACCGAAGCAGAGTCGTACTTGGTGCAGTCCGGCGCGAGAGGCGGCGAGCTCATCGAGGAAGTCGCCTGCGTCAGCACTGCGACGCTCGAGTGCCGCTTCCCGAAGTACCCGGGGACGGTGAGCTGGAAGATCGGGTATCAGCTGCTACGCGACGCTCCAGTCCAAAGCAACGGCCAGGAACTGCCCCAAGGTGCCTCCGACCCCTGCGCGAATGACGCCCCCTGTCGACGCCGTTTCGATCCGGGTCGCAAAGACATTTTCCACTACATTTTGAACGCGCACGCGCGAGGCATTCCGAAGGACCAGTGCCTCAATCCCGATGGCAGTCCGAACGTCGCGTGCCGCAATGACCCCAACTCGGGATTCCACATTCCGCGCAGCACATCAGGTATTGCCGATCTGCCTGGCGGCGATGCGCTCGTGACGCTCGGCTACTGGGACGCGTTCGTGGGCTCCGATCACGTGCGAGCCTCGACGATGTTTCACGAGTTCGGACACAACCTCTGGCGAGGCCACAGCGGCAGCACGTTCAATGCGTTCGAGACGAACTGTAATCCGAACTACCTGAGCGTAATGAACTACCTCTTCCAGATTCAGGGGGTCACGAAAGACGGGTCACCGAAGATTGACTTCTCGGGCCGACAGGTTCCGTCCATGACCGAAGCGTCGCTCCCAGCGGGCCTCGGCACGACCGACTACCGTCCCAGTTGGTACGCGCCACGGGCGTTCGTGCACCAGTCGATCAGCGCGACGCCGGTGACACGACACTGCAACGGTACCCCGCTGTCAGCGGCGGAACAGGCGGACGCAAATGGCGGCGGCGGATACGTGCGTGTCGACGGCACGAGCTTCATCACCTTTCCGGCGACCGGTGGCACGCGCATCGATTGGAACGGCGACCTCAATGTGAACAACGACGAGAACATCAGCCAGGATGTGACGTTCAATGGTGTCGTGAGCACGGGAACGCCGCTTTTGGGATCCGATGACTGGACGGCCATCGCGAACGGCGGGCTGCAGCAGATCGGCAGCCGGCGCAACATGGCCGGATTCTCAATGGGCGCCGATCTCACGGCCGCCGTCAACTACGGTGGCGGCCTCGATTTTGGGAACGGCCTCGACTTCGGCAACGGCCTGGATTTTGGCAACGGCCTGGATTTCGGCAACGGCCTGGACTTCGGCAATGGCCTCGATTTCGGCAATGGCCTCGACTTCGGCAATGGACTAGAGCAGGATTTCGAGACCGCGACCTCGGTCCCGCACCCGCCGAACACGCTGCGCGGCGTGCCCGGAACGTCAGGCAACCAACCGATCGTGACCCTGACCTGGAAAGGGCCGGCCGTGAAAGCGTCAGCCGTGTTGAACTACGAGGTGTACCGCGTCACGGCGGACAGTGTGACAAACGTGACGTTCTCGAAGCGCTCGCTTATCGGCCAGCCGACGACCTTGACGTTCACCGATAGCAAAGTAAGCAAGGGTCAGACATATACATATTGGGTGACGGCTCGCTACGCTGGCGCCCAGAGCCCCCAGAGCAGTTTCTCGAACTTCGAAACTGTGATAGTGCCAAAGTAGACGGCGGGTCGTTCGACGCGAACCAAGGACTAGCTGCCGACGCGCTTGCGGGCGTCGGCGGCGATGCCATCCTCTTTCGACTTGCCGCGCAGGCTGAGATACGCGCGATAAGAATCGGCGAATCGGGTGCTTTTGAGCGCTTCCCGGACACGGCCTTGGTAGTAGAGGGTCGGCGGGAAGTAGGCGTAGGTCGGCTCTTCGTCGAGGCCCAGGGCGAGCGCTTCGCCGCGACGCTTCAAACAGCGATCGAATTCCGAATCCGCCTGGGGGTACTGTTCCGCGGCGAGGTACGCCCGCCCGAGGTCCAGCCGGCCGATCCAGGTATCGAGGAGCGTGTTGGCTTCGGCGAGGACCTTAATCGCGCCGCGCGCGTCTTTCTGCTCGAGCAGCACGTTCCCCTCAATGATTTTGGCGTACGCCTGCGGCTCAGCCTGCGTTTCGGCGGCGAGCTCCGCTGAGAGGCGTCGAGCCTTCGCCGCCTCTCCCGCTTCTGCCATCGTCCGGCCGGCGAGAAACCGGATCTTGACCGACTTGGCGGTCGTCACCGCCTTTTCGGCTGCGGCCACGGCCGGTGCTTTGTGCCCTCTCTGAAGATGAGCATTGGCCATCGCCACCAACTTGGCCGCGGCGCGATCGGGATTTTTTGCCGCCAGATCAGCCGTCAAACCTCGCTCCAGCGTCTGGATCGCTTCGGTGTAGAGGCCCTCATGAGCGGCTAGATCCCCGAGCCCCGAGACGGCCAGCGACGCTCCCTGGGCGTTGACGCGACTGAGTTGATCGTAGGTCTGACGCGCTTCGGCCAGCTGCCCTTGCCCGATCTGGGCGAAGGCCGTGGCGAGCATCGCGAACGGGTCCGGCTCTGGCCGTTCCTTCGATTCCTGTTCGGCCGTCGGGAAATCACCGGCGTAGGCCGCGTAAAGTGCCAGGTTGTCGCGGAACAGCGCGCGGTTCGGCAGAATCGCCACCAGCTTCCTGATGGCCTCGAGCGCCCGCGGGATGTCGCGGAGCTGCGTCGAGCACAAGGCCAGTTGATTGAGCGCCGCCGGATCGCCGGCAAACCTGGCCAGCAGGTCACTGTATTCCTTGACACACTGCTGATAGTCACCGGTGATCCGGTAGAACATGCCGCGCGTCGTGTAGCGCTCGCGCTGCGTCATGCCGTCGAGATGGCGCAGGGCCTCGTTGATATAGCGATCGGCGTCCTGGAGGCGACCGAGATTTCGCAATGCAATGGCCATCAACTGATAGCCGAGGCCGAAGTCTGGATCCAGCTGGACGGCGCGGTCCGCCTGCTTCAACGAGTCCTCGAAGTTGCCGCGTGATGACGCCTCCACAGCCGCAGCGTACGCCCCGACGACGTCGAGGGACGTGGCTGAGAGGCTGACCATCGTCGCCATCTGCGCCGAGTCGGGCTTGCCCTCACCCAGCGCCTGACGGACGTTGGAGATGAGGCGCGCCGCAGCCGGCATGACCTCGTCTTTGCTAGAGGCCCGCGCTCGCGCGGTCGTGATGACGCCGCCGGCGACGGCGTGCGCGGCCTTGACGGCGATGGCGTAACCATCGCCCTGCCGTTCCACCGACCCGGACAACACGACGCCGAGGCCCTGGTTGATCGCCACCTGGCTGGCAGCGGCTTCATCGAGCTTCTCGGGCACGCGGACGCCCAGGGTCCGGCTGATAGCGCTGCGGTCGTAGGCACTGATGAACCCGACATCCTCGAGCGCGCGCTTGAAGGTTGGCTCCAGCGTGCGATCGAAAGTCGTGTCGCCAGTCGTGTTCTCGAAGTCGGCGATCACGACGGACACCGGATCGTGCTGGACGACCGGAACCGGTCGCGTGTACCACCAGAATCCGCCAGACAGCGCAACCAGGCCCAGGGCCGCTGCTGTCGCGAGCGGCAGGCCGACGACACGCCTGATGGGGATGAGCTTCCCGTGATCGTCGAGGCGATCGAGCGCGGCCGAGAGCTCGACGGTCGTCTGATAGCGTTGCGCTGCGGCGGGCTGAATGCAGCGCGCGACCAGTGCGTCGAGCGGCTCCGGGACGTGCCCGGCAATCGTTCGAACCGAAGCCAACCCATGCTCCATGCGGGCCTTCAGCTCGGCGATCGCGTTCTTTCCCGGCTCGTGCGGACGATCGGCCAGCATGTCGTACAAAATCAAGCCGAATGCGTAGATGTCCGCGCGCTGATCAACGGTCTCGCCGCGCGCCTGCTCCGGCGCCATGTATTGGACCGTGCCCACGACGGCACCGTGCATCGTGTCCTGGAGGCTCGTGGCGGACGTCCGCAGCCGCGCCGGCAGAACGACCTGCGGCGCCTGGGGCATCGAAGCGACGCCGGTCGAATTCGCGATGCCGAAATCCATGATCAGCGCCTGATCGTCGGCGTCGATCATGATGTTGGCCGGCTTCAGATCGCGGTGCACCACACCGGCGGCGTGTGCCGCGACGAGACCGGAGACGATCGAGCGTGCGACATGCATCACTGTTTCGATCGGCGGATGGCCTTTCGTCCGGAGAATCGTCGCCAGGTCGGTCCCTTCGACGTACGACATCGTGATGTAC
>JBKPSC010000402.1:0-28731 GCA_046734915.1 Acidobacteriota bacterium
GTGTTTCACCATCCGCTCGCGCATCGCAACGGTCAGATCACGGATCGCCACCAGATCGTCGTCTGTTTCAGTGGGGAGGCCAATCATGTAATACAGCTTCAGGTTCTCGATGCCGCTCGCGAAGATGAGGTCGGCGCGATCCAGAATCTCGTCGTTGGTGACGGTCTTGTTGATCACGCGGCGCAGGCGATCCGAGCCAGTTTCCGGCGCGATGGTGATGGAGCGCTCGCCGCTCGCGCGCAGAAGCCGGACGATGGGTTCGGTGAGATCATCGAGCCGAAGCGATGCCGGGCTGATCGCGTAACCCAGCTCGTGAAGGCGGGCAAGAATCCGCTCGATGTCAGGGTGGTCGCACAACGCGATCGAGACGAGACCGACGCGGCTCGCATGTGACCGCGCCTGCTCCGCCAGCTCGATGATGCGATTGGTCGGAAACGAGCGCACCGGCAGGTAGTTGTAGCCGGCCCAGCAGAACCGGCACAGATTGGCGCAACCGCGAACCACTTCAATGAGAAGCCGCGATCCGAACTCGGTGTCTGGCGTGAAGATGCTCGTCGCCGGCGGATCGAGCGCGTCTGTCGTTTTGACAGCGGCCTTGCGCACCGGTAACGGTGCGGACCGCGCGGGCGACGGGGTGTAGCCGGCCAGACTGCCGTCAGAACCATAGTGCGGCTCGTAGAACGAGGGTACGTAGAAGCCGCGCTCCTGCGTGAGCCTGGCGAGCAGATCGTCGCGGTTCGAGGCCGCACTGACCGCGCGCGCGAGCGCCGGCACGAGTTCCTCGCCTTCGCCGGCGGCGATCACGTCGGCAAAGGGCGCAAGCGGCTCTGGATTGACGAAGGTGACCGCGCCGCCGACGAGGACCAGCGGATGATGAGCCGAGCGCTCGGATGCGTATCGTGGCAGGCCGGCCAGCCGGAGGATCGTCAGGACGTTGACGTAGTCCCACTCGAACGACACCGAGAAGGCAATCACGTCGAACTCGGCGATCGGCGTCTGCGACTCGAGCGTTACGGGCGCCGTTCTCGACGCCGCCATCTCGGCCAGCTCTTGCTTCGGCGGCAGGAAGCACCGCTCGCAGACGATGTCGTCGCAGGCGTTGAGCAGCCGGTACACCGTCTGGAAGCCGAGGTTTGACATCCCCACCCAATAGGTGTTGGGGAAGACCAGCGCCACGCGCAGACGATCGCCGTGGGGTTTGACGACGTAACCCGTTTCCTTGCCGAGGATGGCTCGTGCGTGCTCGCGCTGTTGCCAGGATTTCACAGTGGCCAGTAACGCCGCCTCGTCGGCTCGCCGATCGGCCCGCGGACGAGGCGCCGTCGCGCCAGCCGATTGAGGTGCCGTCGATACGGCCTCTCACGCTCTGGCGCAGACGCTCGCGGACTCCGTGGATCTACTTACTCTACCACCGCCGCCCGGACCGCCTGGCACGGCCGGGCCGTGCGCATCACCCCTCCTGACGCCGCAGGAAGGCGGGGACGTCGAACGCTGGCGCCAGCCCGGCTCCGTCACCGAGCTCGTGTGAGCCGCCGGAGTTGTCAGGTGCCACAGGCACCGTGCCGCCGCCGACCGCGACCGGCAGCTCGAAGAGCGGCTTGCGCGCCGGTCCGATGCGGGGCACCAGCGCGCGTTCCGGCGGCGGAGCAACCGCCATCGGGGCCGGTTCGGCGCGCAGGCGCGCAACGTCGGCGTAATGACTCATGTCGACCGGGGTCTGGGTGCTGGTGTTCGGCCGGACGGACGAGACGAAGCCGCCGAAGCCTGTGGCGATGACTGTGATCTTCACCCTGCCCTTGAGCGTCGGATCGACGACCGCGCCGAAGATGATGTTCGCGTCCTCGTCGGCGGCTTCCTGAACGATGGTCGAGGCGTTGCTCACCTCCACCAAGGACAGATCCGGGCCGCCGGTCACGTTGATGATCACGCCGCGCGCGCCGGTGACCGATGCGCCCTCGAGCAGCGGGCTTGAGATGGCGCGGCGAGCGGCGTCGACCGCGCGGTCGTCGCCGTCGGACACACCCGTACCCATCATCGCGTAGCCCATGCCCGACATGATGGTCTTGACGTCGGCAAAGTCCAGGTTGATCAAGCCCGGCACGATAATCAGATCCGAGATGCCTTGGATGGCCTGCCGCAACACGTCATCGGCCGTCGTGAACGCGTCGACCATCGGTGTCGACCGGTCGATGATCGTCAGCAGCCGTTCGTTGGGGATCGTGATGATCGTGTCGACGCAGTCGCGCAGGGCTTCCAGTCCGCGCTCGGCCTGCAGCAGCCGCTTCTTGCCTTCGAACTTGAACGGCTTGGTGACGACCGCAACCGTCAGCGCTCCCAGTTCGCTGGCCAGGCTGGCGATGACCGGCGCGGCGCCGGTGCCGGTACCGCCGCCGAGTCCGGTGGTCACGAAAATCATGTCAGCGCCGTCGAGGGCCTGAATGATCTTCTCGGTATCTTCGAGCGCCGCCGAGCGCCCGACGTTCGGATCGGCGCCGGCGCCGAGGCCCTTGGTCAGCTTGCCGCCAATCTGGAGCTTGACCGAGGCGGCGTTGTTGCGCAGCGCCTGAACGTCGGTGTTGGCGACGATGAACTCGACTCCATCGAGGCCGGAGCGCGCCATGCGGTTGACCGCGTTGCCGCCGCCGCCGCCGACACCGATCACTTTGATGCGGGCGCCGATGCTGATGTCCTCCTCGAGCTTCAGCCTCAGTCGCGTTTCGTCGAGCGCTTCGCTGCCGTCCGGAACATTCGGCAAATCGGACATTCGTGTCTCCTTTGTCACGCAGGTCCTCGGACCGCGCATCGGGCAGGCCTCGCCGGCCTGCTGGTGATCAAAAGAACTCCCTCAGAAAACGTCGAAGCGTGCCTGACAGGCGGACCAGCGCGCCGTGCCCGATGGGCGCCCGCCCCGCGTCGTTCGTCGAATTGCGATACGCGTACAGCGACAGTCCCACTGCCGTCGCGAACGAGGGACTGTTCACGTGATCCGCCAGGCCGCCGACGCCGGTCGGGCAGCCGCGGCGGATCGGCAAATCGAATATCTGCTCGGCGATCTCCGGCATGCCGTCGAGAATCGCGCCGCCGCCGGTCAGCACGATCCCGGAGTTGAGGCTCTTTTCGTAGCCGGCGCGCCGGATTTCGTCCCACACCATGTGGAAGATCTCCTCGGCGCGCGGCTGCAGGATCTCCGACAGGATGCGCCGCGCCATGACGCGCGGCTTGCGGCCGCCGACGCTGGCGACCTCCATCGTGTCGTCCTCGTCGACGAGAGCCGACAACGCGCAGCCGCACTTGCGCTTGATCTTCTCTGCGTCCGGCACCGGCGTGCGCAGACCGACGGCGATGTCGTTCGTGAAGTGATCCCCGCCGAGACCGACCACCGCGGTGTGCCACAGGCTGCCGCGCTCGTAGATGGCGATGTCGGTCGTGCCGCCGCCGATGTCGACCAGCGCGACCCCGAGGTCCTTTTCGTCCTGGGTCAGCACCGATTCGGCGGCAGCCAGCTGTTCGACGATGGTCTCGGCGACGTTGGCGCCGGCGCGATTCACGCACGCCACGATGTTCTGGGTCGAGCTCTGGCTGCCGGTGATGATGTGAACGTTCACCTCGAGGCGCGCGCCGGTCATCCCGACCGGCGCGCCAATCCCGTCCTGCTCGTCGACAACGAAGTCCTGCGGCAGCACGTGAAGGATTTCCCGCCCGGTCGGCAGCGACACTGCCTTCGCCGCATCGATGGCACGGCGGACGTCCTCACGCGAGATTTCGCGGTTCTTGCCGGCAACGGCAATCACGCCGCGGCTGTTGAATCCCTTGATGTGCGGCCCGGACAACCCCAGGTGCACCGAATCGATCTCGACGCCGGCCATCAGTTCGGCTTCTTCAATCGCCTTCTTGATCGAATCGACCGCGGCTTCGAGATTGACGACGACGCCGCGCCTGATCCCCCTCGACTCGACGACGCCAATGCCGACGATGTCGAGGCCCTCGTCGTCGAGCACCTCGCCGACAACGGCCGTCACCTTCGACGTGCCGACGTCCAGGCCGACCAGGTACCGTTCCTTACGCGCCACGCTGCCTCCGCATCATCGCTTCCGACCCTTACCCGCCGGTCCGACGAAGACGCGCTCGCCGAATCGCAGGTCCACGTATTCGATGTCCGGCACCAGCGACCGCAGTGTGTCGGCCAGTTGCAGATACGACTCGATTCGCTGTTGGAACTGCTCTTCGCCGAGCCTCAGCACCGCGGTGTCACCGGCGAGCGTCACCTGCGCGTTGTGCGGATTGGTCACGTCGATTTGTGAGAGGCGCTTTGCCAGCTCGGGTCGATTGCGGACCGAGGCCACGACGCGAGCGGCGAGTGCGGCACGGGCTGGGTCGACCCGCGCGCCGGCGGCCGGCTTCGGAATCTCGAGCCCGTCGACGATCGGCAGATCGAAGTTCGCGTACCGCGGTCCGTACTGGTCGATGACCATGCCCTGTTCGTCAACGAGATACAGCCGGCCGTCGATGCGGGCGAGCACCGCTGGGATGCGCTCCGACACCGAAATCTCGACCGTCGACGGCAGCGATCGCCGCAGCGACGCGTCGCGCACCCACGGCGACTGCATCAGCCGTTCGCGCCAGGCGCCAAGATCGGTCAACACCAGGTTGCGGCCTTTGAGGCCGTCGACGGCTTCGAGGACGATCGCGCTCGGCACCCGCTCGTTGCCGACGACGACCAGGTGATCGATTTGGAGCACGCGGGCGTGAGCGACGACCTCGCTGCCGCGGTATGCCGCCAGGGCCAACGCGGCGAGGCCCAGGCCGTAGATGACGGCCAGCCGCGTCGCGTGGCGCCAACGGCGACGCCGGGCCGGCTTGACGTGCACGCGCCGAAAGCGTCGATCGGAGGGTGCGGAGACCTGGCTCACGATACGCCTCCGAGCTCGGCGACCAGCCGGTCCGCGAGAGCGCCAATCGAGCCGGCGCCGAGCGTAATCACCACGTCGCCGCGTAGCGCCGTCTTCGTCACCGTGGCCGGAACGTCGTCGAGTCGCGGGACGACCTCGACCGGAACAGACGTCGCGGCGCGAACCGCCGACGCGAGGGCCTCGATCGTGACCCCTGGAATGGGATCCTCGCCGGCGCCATAGATGTCGGTCAGGACGATCCGGTCGGCGCTGGCCAGCGCCGGGCCGAACTGCTGCATCAGGGCCGACGTGCGACTGAAGCGATGCGGCTGGAACACGACCAGGATCCGCCGGCCGAGCGTACGGGCGGCGGCCAGCACCGCAGCGATCTCGGTCGGGTGATGTCCGTAGTCGTCGACCACCAGAATGCCGCGCGGCTCTCCACGCACGTCGAATCGCCGCTCGGCGCCACGGAAGGCGCGCAGGCCCGCAGCGATCTGATCGAACGACAGCTCGAGCTCGAGCGCAACGGCGACGGCAGCAAGCGCGTTCGACAGGTTGTGCCGGCCCGGGACCTGCAGTTCGAGCCGGCCGAGGTCCACCCGACTTCCGGTGCGCGCCTCGCGACGGAACACGCGAGCCGATGCGGTCAGCGGCCCCAGCGAAACCTCATCGGCGGCAATGTCCGACGCCGGCGACTCCAGACCGTAGGTGATCGTGCGGCGGGTCATCCGCGGCAGGACGGCCGAAAGATGCGGATCGTCAGCGCAGGCCACGACCGCTCCGTAGAACGGCACCTTGTTGGCGAAGTCCACGAACGCCTGCTGCAGCTCGTCGAATCCGCCGTAGCTTTCGAGGTGCTCGTGGTCGATGTTGGTCATCACCGCAATCGTCGGAAACAGCTTCAAAAATGACCGGTCGCTTTCGTCCGCCTCCGCCACCATCAGCTCGCCGCGTCCCAGCCGGGCATTGCTGCCGAACGCGCTCACCCGTCCACCGATCACCGCCGTCGGGTCGAGGCCGGCGCTCTCGAGCACCACCGCAATCATCGACGTCGTCGTGGTCTTGCCGTGCGCCCCCGCAACCGCGATCGCGTAGCGCAGCCGCATGAGCTCGGCGAGCATTTCGGCTCGCGGAATTACCGGCACACCTCGGCGCCCGGCTTCGACGACTTCGACGTTCGCCGGACGGACCGCCGAAGAGACGACCACGACGTCGGCGCCCTCGACGTGCTCGGCGGCGTGGCCGATCTGCACCCTGATGCCGAGCGTCTCGAGGCGATCCGTCACCGCCGAGCGCTTGGCATCCGATCCGCTGACCACGTACCCGAGGTTCGCCAGCAGTTCGGCAATGCCGCTCATGCCGATGCCGCCAACCCCGATGAAGTGCACGTGGCGCGTCTTGCCCAGCACGATCCGCGTCCGCCCCGGCTAGCCCGCGAGGGCCAGCGCGCGATCGACGATGACCCGTGCTGCGTCCGGACGCGCGAGCCTGCGCGCCGCCGCTGCCATCCGCGCACGCCGGCCGGTGTCGCCGGCCAACGCCAGAATCCGCTCCGCCAACCGCTCGCCAGTGGCGTCAGCCTGCAAGAGCACGTCGGCGGCGCCGTCGGCGGCGAGCGCTTCCGCGTTCCTGCGCTGGTGATCGTCGGTGGCCGTCGGCAGCGGGATCAGAATCGCTGCCTTTCCAGCCGCCGTCAGCTCGGCCAGCGTCGTCGCGCCCGCACGGCAGACGACGAGATCCGCTGACCGGAGCCGCTGACCCATGTCGTAAAGAAACGGCACGACCTCGGCTTTCAGACCAGCGCGCTCATAGGCCGTTCGCACCAGATCCACGTCGCGTTCGCCGGTCTGGTGAACGACGTACGGCGTGGCCGGATTAGCCGCGAGCAACGGCGCCGCTGCGCTCATCGCCGCGTTGATCGCGTGCGCGCCCTGGGAGCCGCCGAAGACGAGCACCGTCGCCGGCCGCGCTTCCGGCGTGACATCGGCTTCGGCCAGGAATTCCGGCCTCACCGGGTTGCCGCTGACGAACGCCTTGGCGCCGAAGAACCGACGCGTCGATTCGAACGTCACCGCGGCGGCCCGCACCACCGGCGCGAGCAGCCGGTTCGTCAGACCAGGGACAGCGTTCTGCTCCAGGAGCATCGTGGGAATCCGGCGCAACGCCGCCGCCATCACCACCGGCCCTGAGCTGTAGCCACCGACGCCGATCACGAGGTGTGGTCGGCGCATCGAGAGAATGCGCCACGCATCGACGAGTCCGAGGGGGACGAGCGCGAGACCGCGAAGCGTGTCCACCGTGGACTTGCCCTTCAATCCGCCGCTCCTGATGATGTCCAGCGCGAACCCCTCACGCGGCAGCACCCGCGCCTCGATACCCCGTGCGGTGCCGGCAAACGACACGTGCGCATCGGCTCTTCGCTTCAGCACTTCTCTCGCGACTGCAATGCCCGGATACAGATGACCGCCGGTGCCACCACCAGCGATCACAATCCGCAACGGCCCTCCGGCCATCAGGCCTCAGGTGACGCATGCTGCGACACGTTCAGCAACACCCCCAGACCAACGAGGGTGATGACCAGCGACGAGCCGCCCGCGCTAACGAGCGGCAGCGGAATGCCCTTCGTCGGCATCATGCTGAGGACGACGCTGACGTTCATGAACGCCTGGACTGTGATCATCGTCGTCAACCCGAGCGCGACGAACGCGCCGAAGGGATCGGGCGCGTGCATCGACACGCGGACGCCGCGCCACGCGATGACGCAAAAGCACAGCAGTGTCAGCAACGCCCCGAACAGCCCGAGTTCTTCGGCGACGACCGAGTAGATGAAGTCGGTGTGCGGCTCGGGCAAGTAAAAGAGCTTCTGAACCCCCTGCATCAGGCCGCGGCCCCACACACCACCGGTGCCGATGGCGATGAGCGACTGGATGATCTGGAAGCCGTCGCCAAGCGGGTCGGCCCAGGGGTTCACGAACGTCATCAAGCGACGGAAGCGGTAGGGGCTGGTGATGACGAGGAACGCCACGGTGGGAACCGCCAGCGCGAACGTGACGGCCAGATAGCTGAAGTTCAGTCCCGCGGCGAAGACCATGACGGCCGCGATGATGGCGACGGTGACGGAGGTGCCGAAGTCCGGCTCCACGAGGATGAGCAGGACCAGGGGCGTGACGACCCCGGCGATGGGAAGGAGCGCATGCGTGAACTCGTTGACCCGGTTCATGCGGCGCTCGAGGAACCAGGCAACGAAGAAAATGACGCTCAGCTTCGCGAGCTCTGACGGCTGAATGCCGAGCCCGCCGATTGAGAACCACCGGCGCGCGCTGTTGACCGGCGCGCTGAAGAGGACCAGCACGAGCGCCGCAACGGCTACGGCGAGCGACGACCAGATGAAGGCTGGCTGGCGATAGTTTCGGTAGTCGACGTGCATCACTACCGCCAGGCCGACCAGACCGAACGCCGCCCACATCGCCTGCTTCTTGAGGAACAGATACGCGTCGCCATAGCGCTGCATGGCCAGCACGGCCGACGCGCTGTAAACCATGACGACGCCGAAGAACACGAGCAGAACGGTGGCAGTGAACAGGACCTTGTCAGACTTGAGCTTGCGCGCCATACGGTTTCCGGGGCTCTGTAAAGTCGAGTACTTGACCAGCCGAGATACCATGAGCGGTCAGCAGTCATCAGCCGGTCCCGGATGAAGGCACCAGCTTCGCAGGCCGGGGCAGCCTGCGTTCCCAGCAGCCAGTCCTTCATCGCCTGGACCGACTGACGACTGCTCACCGCTCACAGCACCAGGCCGGCGCCCGAACGCTGCGGCGATCTCTCGAGGCGCCCGCCCGGGCGCCTGACATTTACCGGCCGGACGCGCGGACGATCCGCGCGACCTCCTGCTTAAACCGCTGCCCACGCTCGGCGTAATCGCTAAACATGTCGAAGCTCGCACATGCCGGCGCGAGCAAGACGACACCCGTGGGCTGCGCCAACTCGAATGCCAGGTCGACCGCTGCCGCCATCGACGCAGCTTTTCGAACCGGTACTGAACCCGCCAGCGCTTCGACTACCAGGTCGGAAGCCTCGCCGATGGCGACGACGGCGCGGGCCTTGGCGGCGAGCGGTTCGCGAAGCAGGCCGAGATTGCCGCCCTTGAATTTGCCGCCGAGAATCGGGACGAGCCCCGAATCGAAGCTCTCAATCGCGTGCAGGGCCGCGTCGACGTTGGTGGCCTTGGAGTCGTTCACGAACCGGACGCCGTCAAGGTCTGCGACGAGCTCCATCGCGTGCTCGAGACCACGGAACCCGTCGACCGCCGCTGTCATGGCCGCGGTTGACACTCCCGCCAGCAGTCCGACGGTCGCCGCGGCGAGTACGTCGTCCACAAGGTGTGCGCCGAGCAGGTGAACAACGGAAAGCGGCAGCAGGCGCTCCGTGCCGCGCTCGTGCCGATTGACGACCCATCCGTCCTCGACGGTGGTCCCACGCGGGATCGGCGTGCGGCGCCCGAACAGCCTCACGGCCGCACGACCGGTGCGCGCCAGGCGCAGCACATCGGGATCGTCCGCATTGATCACGGCCCAGTCGCCGGCTTCCTGGTTCTCGAAGATCCGCGCCTTCGCCGCCGCATACGCTTCCACAGTCGGATGCCGGTCGAGATGGTCGGGCGAGAAATTGAGCATCACGGCGATCCACGGATGGAACGTCTGAATCAGCTCCAGTTGAAAGCTGCTCGTCTCGACGACGTGGACGGTGCCTGGAGTCGAGCCTTCGATCTGCGCACTCAACGGCGACCCGATGTTGCCGCCCACGGTGACGTCGAAGCCTGCGGCGTCGAGCATGCGGCCGGCGAGCGCAGTGGTCGTCGACTTGCCTTTCGTTCCGGTAATCGCGATGACTCGTCCGGGCAGAAAGCGCGACGCGAGCTCGATCTCGCCGAGGATCGGCACGCCGCGCTGCCGCGCGGCTTCCAACACGGGGAGCTCCGGCGGCACGCCGGGACTTACGACGACCAGATCGGCATCGGTAAAGGTTTCGCGGCGATGTCCGCCGAGTTCGAGGCGGATGCCGAGGCTCTCGAGTCGGGCGGCCGCTGGCAGCTCCGTCTTGACGTCGGACAGAGTGACGTGCGCGCCCCGGCCCACCAGGAACTCGGCGGCGGCCACGCCGCTTCTCGCGGCTCCGGCCACTGCCACGCGTTTGCCATTCATGTCGACGACCTGCCGCTGCTGCCCCGTCATCTGAGCTTCAACGTGGTCAGGCTGAAGAGGGCGAAGAGAATCCCGATAATCACGAACCGCGTGATCACCTTGGGCTCGCTCCAGCCGATCAGCTCGAAGTGGTGATGCAGCGGTGCCATCCGAAACACGCGCTGGCCGGTGAGCTTGAACGAGGCGACCTGGATGATGACCGACAGTCCCTCGATCACGAACACGCCGCCAACGATGCCGAGCAGCAGCTCCTGCTTGATCAGAATGGCCACCGTACCCAGGGCGCCCCCGAGCGCCAGCGATCCGACGTCGCCCATGAAGATCTCTGCCGGATACGAGTTGAACCACAGGAATCCCAGGGAAGCGCCGACGAGCGCACCGCAGAAGACCGTCAGCTCCGCGGATTGCGAAAAGCGCACGAGGAGCAGGTACTCGGCGAAATTGCGATGTCCGGTGACGTAGGCCAGAGCGGTGAACGTCGCCGCCGCGATGGCGAACGTGCTGATGGCGAGACCGTCGAGACCGTCGGTCAGGTTCACCGTGTTCGACGACGCCACGAGCACGAACACCGCGAATGGCACGTACCCCCAGCCCAGGTCCGGAATCAGCCGCTTGAAGAAGGGGAAGATGAGGCGCGTGTTGTAGTCGCCCCTCTGGGCGAGCATCATCAGGGCGACACCGACGGCCACCGCGATGGCAATCTGCCAGCCCATCTTGTAGAGCGGCCGCAGGCCATGGTGGGAGCGGCGGACGATCTTCAAATAGTCGTCCGTGAACCCCACTGCGCCGTATGCCGCCGTCGTCAGCACCGCAATCCACACATACGCATTCGTCAAGTCGGCCCACAGCAGCGTCGGCACCAGCGACGCCGCGAGAATCAGCAGGCCGCCCATCGTCGGCGTGCCAGCCTTCGGCTTGTGCGTCGTCGGGCCCTCCTGCCGGATGACCTGACCGATCTGGAACTCGCGCAGCTTGCGAACCATCCACGGTCCGAGCAACAGACTGATCGCGAGCGCCGACATGCTCGCCACCGCCGTTCGAAACGTGATGTAGCGCGTCACGTTCAGGACGGACAGCTCGGTGTGGAAGGGATAGAGCAGGTGATACAGCATCGAACACCGCCTGACCGCTCACACCACGCCCGAGTTGCTGCGCCGCCGATCCAGTGACTCGCGGGCCACCGCCACGTCGTCGAACGGCAGCACCTGGCCGCCGATCACCTGATACTTCTCGTGCCCCTTCCCGGCAATCAGCACGAGATCGCCCGGACGCGCCAGCTCGATCGCCCGCGCGATCGCGGCGCGCCGATCGACAATCGTCAGAATTCGCTGGCCGCCGTCACGGCGGGTGTCCGGCGTGATGCCGCGCAGAATTTCGTCGATGATCCGCGACGGCTCTTCGCTGCGCGGGTTGTCGGAGGTGATGACGATGAGATCGCTCAGCCGACCCGCGACCGCGCCCATCAGCGGACGCTTGGTCCGATCGCGATCGCCGCCGCAGCCGAACACGGTGATCAGTCTGCCCTGCGCAAGCGGACGCGCCGTGTCCAACAGGTTGCGCAGCGCATCGTCGGTGTGAGCGTAGTCCACGACGACGGTGATGCCATCGCCCGACGTCGATACGACTTCGAATCGGCCTGGCACACCCTTCAGCGACGCGATCCCGCGCTCGATCGCGTCGAACGACAGGTCGAGGGCGGTCGCGGTCGAAACGGCAGCGAGGATGTTGTAGACGTTCGGACGGCCCACGAGCGACGAACGGACGCGCAGCGTGCCGCGCGGCGTGCGAACGTCGAACGACAGCCCGTCGATCGACAGCGACAGCGGCCCGGGTGAGATATCGGCAGGCCGATTGATGCCGTAGGTGACCGGGCGCCGGCTGGCCTCGGCGAGCGACACGGCGCGCGGATCGTCGGCATTGATCAACGCCGGCGCGCTCTCGGGCAGCATGTCGAACAAGCGACGCTTGGCCTGGTAATAGGTCTCCATGTCGCCGTGGAAGTCCAGGTGATCTCGAGTCAAATTCGTGAAGACCCCGGCAGCGAACTCGATGCCGTCCACGCGGCGCAGCGCCAGGGCATGCGATGACACCTCCATCGCGCAGGCGCCGCAGTGCTTGCCGACCATCTCGCGTAGCAGCGCCTGGACATCCGGTGCTTCCGGAGTGGTGTGAGTCGCTTCCCTGACTTCGTTGCCGATGCGGTAAGCAACGGTTCCGAGCACACCGCACGCAATGCCGGCGGCTTCGAACATCGAGGCGGCAAGATACGCCGTCGTGGTCTTGCCGTTGGTGCCGGTGATGCCGACCACCTTCATCTCGGCGCTCGGATGTCCGAAGAAGGCATCCGCAACGAGCGCCAGAGCGAGCCGGCCGTCACGCACTTGTAGCCACGATCCAGGTCCGACTGTTGCGGGCGCTGGCTGCTCTGCGAGCACGCAGACCGCACCGCGCTCGAGCGCCTGGCGGGCGAAGGCCGAACCGTCGGCCTGCTGGCCACGAAGCGCGACGAACACCTGGCCAGGCGTCACCCGACGCGAGTCGTAGGCGACGCCCGTGACGACAGCGTCGGCGCGCCCATTGATTTGCGAGGCGGCGTCGGCGAGGCCGCGAGCCACGAGCAGGTCAAGCAACTCCCTTCGCGTCATGGCGTCGCGGCACCACCTTGATCACGCCGGGCCTGCAGTCGGCCGAGCAAGAGACGGCATTCGCCGCCCGGCAGGATCGGCGAGCCGGCCGTCGGCGTCTGCGCCACGACGAACCCATCCCCGGCGAGACGCACGGCCATGCCGAATTGGGCGAGCATGCGCGTCGCCTCGCGCGCGCTCATGCCGGTGACATCCGGCACCACGTCGGCGGGAGCCGAATTCTGCACGACTGTCGACTGGAACTGCGGGATGTCGCGGCCCTCGGCCGGCGACGAGCCCGGCCGGGACACGAGCACGGCGGGCGGCGGATCAATCGAAGTCGGAACGCCTTGATGGCGCAGCGCCGCCTCTGCGATTCGCTTGAAGATGGGGGCAGACACCGATCCGCCGTAGTAGGTTCCGGCACGCGGCGAGTCGGTGACCACGATGATCGCGAACATCGGATTGCGCGACGGCACGAATCCGACAAACGACGCGTTGTATTCCTGCTTCGAGTAGCGGCCGTCGACGAGCTTGGCAGCCGTGCCCGTCTTGCCGGCGATGGTGTAACCGGGAATCTGGGCGGCCTTCGCCGTCCCCTTCTCGACAACGCCCTCCATGATCGTGGTCAGCGTCGCGGCGGTGTTCTGGTCGATGACCCGCCGCACGACCTTCTGATGCACGGGATACCGGAGCTGGTCCCGATAGACGGCGCCGATGATGCGCGGCTCCATGAGCTCGCCGCCGTTGGCGACGGCACTGACGGCTGTCACCATCTGCAGCGGCGTCACACCCACCTGGTATCCCATGGACACCGAGGCAAGGGCGCTGTCGGTCCACTTCGCCGGATCCCAGACGATGCCTGGAGACTCGCCGGGAAAGTCCGGCGACGTCGGCTTACCGAAGCCGAACCGCTTGACGTACTCGCTCAGGCGGTCGGTGCCGACGCGGAACCCAATCTTGATCGCGCCGACGTTGCTCGACTTGACGATCACGTCGGTGAACGACAACACACCGTAGTGATGATCGTCGTGGACCACGCGCGAGCCGATCGCAATCCGGCCGCCGCTCACGTCGATCGGCTCATCCACAGGCATGACGTGCTCCTGGATCGCCGCCGATGCCGTGACCACTTTGAACGTCGACCCGGGCTCGTACAAATCCTGGACAGCCCGGTTCCGCCGTTCGACGTCCGTCGATTCGCGATACTCGTTGGGATCGAACGTCGGTTCGTTCGCCATGGCGAGAATCTCGCCGGTTCGCGGATTCATGATGATCGCGGTCCCGCCGGCGGCGCGATTGGCCACCACACCGGCGTGCAGTTCACGTTCCACCATGTGCTGCAGGTAGGTGTCGATCGTCAGCTCGATGGACGCACCCGCCGTCGGCGGCTTCTCGGTGCGGCTGAAGACCTTCCCCGTGGCGTCCGACTGGACCAGCAGCACGCCGTCGGCGCCCGCGATGAGCTTGTCGTAGGCCGCTTCGATGCCGCCGAGGCCACGATGCTCAGTGCCGAGATAGCCCAGCACGTGAGCGGCGAGCTCACTGTTCGGGTAGAACCGTCGGCTTTCCTTGAGGAATCCGACTCCCTTGAGGTTCAGGGCCGAGATGCGCGAGGCCTGCGCGGGATCGACCAACCGGCGAACGAACGCAAATGGTGACGGCCGCCCGAGACGCTCGACGAGCGTCTTGCGTTCGGCGCTCGTACAGTCGCGCAGCGCACCGCAGATCCGCGTCACGGTCGCCGCACTCCAGGCCTCGCGCTCGTCACGGGCGACTTCGGCTGGAACGGCGTAGACCGAATCGGCATCGGCGCTCATCGCCAGCACACGGCCGTTGCGATCGACGATGTCGCCACGCTTGGCGTAGGCTTTCACCGTCCGGTTCTGCTGCCGCTCGGCCCGGCTCACCATCTCCGCGCGCTTGACGACCTGCAGCTGCACGAGCCGTCCGACGATGGCGGCGAGCCACAGGACGCAGAAGACCGCGGCGAGACGCATGCGCACCGCGAATAGGACGCGCCAATCGGTCTGGCTCGATCCCGACGCAGATTTGCTCTTGCGAGCGATCAGCCGGCGAACTCTGTTCATCATCGCCGCGCCACCATGCTCTTGGCCGGAGGCTCGGCCGGCAGCACGCGCTCAATCACGATGGCGTCGCCGCTCGCCGGCGCCACCAGGTGCAGCTTGCTCGTCGCCAGCGACTCGACCCGCTGCGGCGCACGCAGCGTCTCGAACTCCAGCCGCAGCTGGCGGCGGCTCTCTTCTTCGACGGCCCGCTCGCGCTGGATGCGGCCGATCTCGTAGCCGTGGCGCAGCAGCTCGAAGTGTTGCCAGGTCCAGAAAAGCAGCACCAGCACGAGGACGACGCCGACCGCCGCCGATTCCCACAGCTCGCGGTGTCTGGCGCGATCCATTTCGCGGACGATGGGATTGTTCCGAACGTCCTTCTTGATGGCGTACTCGAACGGTTCCATGCGGTCCTCGTGCGTGCTAGGCCACCCGCTCGGCGACGCGGAGCTTCGCGCTCCGTGCCCGCGGATTCGCCTGCACCTCGTCGTCGCCCGGCACGATCGGCTTCCTGGTCAGGACCCGCACCGCCATGTCGTGGCTCTGCGCCAGGGCACGGAGCGTGTGTTTGACGATGCGATCCTCGAGCGAATGAAACGTGATGACCGCCAGCCGCGCGCCGGCGCGCAGGCGCCGGATGGCGGCGGCGAGAAACGTGTCGAGGCCCTCGAGCTCGCGATTGACCCAGATTCGCAGCGCCTGAAAGGTCCGCGTCGCCGGATCGATCCGGGAGTGACCGCGGTGAGGTACGGCTCGGCGCACCAGCGCGGCGAGCCGGCCGGTGGTGTCGACGGGCGCCTCGCCACGAGCGGCGACGATGCGGCGGGCGATGCGGCGCGAGAGGCGCTCTTCGCCGTACTGAAAGATGACGTCCGCCAGCTCGCGTTCCGAAGCGCGCGCGATGAAATCCGCCGCGGTGTCGCCCTGTGATCGATCCATCCGCATGTCGAGCGGCTCGTCGCGTTGAAAGCTGAAGCCGCGCCCTGGACCGTCGAACTGGAGCGACGACACGCCGAGATCGGCAAGGGCGCCGTCAACGGCGCCGATGCCGCGGGCGTCGAGCGTGGCGTCGATTTCACGGTAGTCGGCGTGGACGAGCGACACGCGGTCGGCCCACGGCGACAATGTGTGACGGGCGCGCGTAAGCGCGTCCTCGTCGCGGTCCAGACCAATCACGCGAGTGGCGCCGGCCTCGAGCAGCGCACGCGCATGGCCGCCGAGGCCCACCGTACAGTCGACGAACAGCCCGCCGCGCTCGGGACGAAGGTGCTCGATCACCTCGGCGGTCAGGACGGGCAGGTGGTCGATCAAATGCCGAACTCCGCCAGCACCCGCGCATCGTCGTCGGTAAAGGGCTCGCGCTGAAGCTTGAGGAGAAATCGCTCATGGCTCCAGACGTCCAGGTAGTTAAACTGTCCAAGGACATCGACATCGCCGGACATCGTCGCCGCCTCGCGGAGGCGTACCGGGATGAGGACGCGGCCCTGAGCATCGAGTTCGCCGAGGTCGCCGAAATAGTTCACGCGGTCCAGGTAGCGCAGGCGAGCGGGATGGCCGGCCGGCATTTTTCCGAGCTTTTCTTCGATTTCCAGCCAGACAGGCATCGGATAGATCCGGACGTACTCACCGGTGAGACTCGTCACGTAGAGTTCGCGGCCCCACTTGTTCTCCAGCGCGGCCCGGAAGCCCTGGGGAACTTTGAGCCGACCTCTGTCATCAATTCGCGCAGGTGAGTTGCCCCGGAACACGCAGAGACTCCACTTTTGGCCCAAAAAATCCACCGAAATAGTAGAAGAGCGATCCAGGGATGTCAACGGCAAAACCACATCCTTCAGTAGGTTACGCCTAACTTTTGCTTTTTCGTCGCCTGTCTGGCTTATGACCTAATGACTTTGTGTGTCCAAGATGTGCAGTGGTGGGCAATTGTTCCGAATCGAGGAGATCGCGATTAGGATAGGCAGTCCGCGCGCGGCACTGGTGCCGCCGCTTAGTGGCGAGCGTGTCGATTCTCAGAATCCAACTCAAGTCCGCACCGGCGCGATTGCGACCCGTCGAGGCGCCGCGATCGTGAGCGTTTCCGCCCTGGTGATCGTTCCGACCTACAACGAGCGCGGCAACCTCCCGACCCTGATCAGCGGATTGATGAAGCACGACAACGTCCGAGTGATGGTTGTCGATGACCAGTCGCCGGACGGGACCGGCGCGCTGGCTGAGCGGCTGGCGAAAGAGCACCCAGGGCGGATCGAGGTGATGCATCGGACCGGCCGGCGGGGGCTGGGACGCTCGTACATCGACGGCATCCGGAGGGCGCTCAACGAGCCGGTCGACGTGCTGTGCCAGATGGACGCCGACCTCTCGCACGATCCCGCGCATCTGCCGGACCTCATCGCCGCGACGGCACGAGCCGACGTCGTCATTGGCTCGCGGTACATCCCGGGCGGCGACATCGTCAACTGGCCCAAACGTCGACGACTGCTCAGCCGGTTCGCCAACATTTACATCCGTGCGGTGACTCGTCTTTCCGCGCGTGACTGCACCAGCGGCTATCGCTGCTGGCGACGGTCGGCTCTAGCCAGCCTGCCTCTCGAGCAGTTCATTTCGGACGGCTACTCGTTTCTCGTCGAAATGCTGTTCGTGGCCAGCCGACGCGGATGCCGCATCGCCGAGGTGCCGATCACGTTCGTCGAACGGCGCATCGGCGAATCCAAAGTGTCGCGCGCGGTGCTGGTCGAATCGGCCATCACGCCGTGGCGGCTGATCGCAAGCCCGTCGACCGCGCGGAAGGCGCCAGCCGGCGGCGCACAATGAGCGGGACCGGAAATCACCTCGACTTCTATCGACACCGCCGCGTCCTCGTCACAGGCGGACTGGGATTCATCGGCAGCAACCTCGCCCGGGTCCTGGTCGATCTCGGCGCCCACGTCACCATCGTCGACTCGCTGCTCGAGGATTGTGGCGGACGGCGCGGCAACGTCGCCGAGATCGCCGCGGACGTCTCGGTGCACATCGCGGACGTCGGCCAGGCCGGCGTGATGGACGATCTGGTGCGAGGCCGAGACGTCATCTTCAATCTGGCGGGGCAGGTCAGCCACATCGACAGCATGCGGCAGCCGTTCAGGGATCTCGAGGTGAACTGCCGCAATCAGTTGGTGCTGCTCGAGGCCTGCCGTCAGCACAACCCGGACGTCAAAGTCGTCTTCGCCGGCACACGGCAGGTCTATGGCCGATCACAGACGCTGCCGGTCGACGAATCGCATCTCGTTCGCCCGACTGACGTGAATGGCATCAACAAAGTCGCCGGCGAGTACTACCATCTGGTGTACAACGACGCGTTCAAAGTGCGCGGCTGCTCGTTGCGGCTGTCGAACGTTTACGGCCCGCGGCAGCTCGTTCGGCACGATCGTCAGGGATTCATCGGCTGGTTCATCCGCCTCGCGGTCGAAAGCAAGACCATCCAGATCTACGGCGACGGCTCACAGATGCGAGACCTCGTCTACGTCGACGATGTGGCAGATGCCTTCTTGCGCGCCGGCGCCACCGACGTCTGCAACGGAGAGGTCTACAACGTTGGCGGCACTGGGCCGATCACGCATCGCGACCTGACCGCCTTGCTCATCGAGATCGCCGGGACGGGGCGGGTGGAGTATGTCGAATGGCCGCCAGCCAAGAAGGCCATCGACATCGGCAGCTTCTACGTCACTTCGGAGAAGTTCGCCGGCGCAACCGGCTGGCGTCCGACGGTGACGCTGCGAGACGGACTGGAGCGCACCGTGGCCTTCTATCGCCGTCACCTGCCGGACTTTCTCCTCGATGAAATCCGGAGCGCCGTGTGACTGCCGTTCGCATTCCGTTCGCCGCACTGACGCCGCGTGAGGACGGTGACGCGGTTCGCGCCGCGGTGGCGCGGGTCGTCGACAGCGGCTGGTACGTTCTCGGCCCGGAGGTCGAAGCATTCGAGCGAGAGTTCGCCGAAGCCTGCGGCAGCTCACATGCCGTCGGCGTCGGCACGGGAACCGACGCGATCGCTCTTGCTCTTCGCGGGCTCGGTATTGGTCCCGGCGACGAAGTCATCACCACGCCTCTCTCCGCTGCGTTCAGTGCCCTCGCCATCGTCATGGCCGGCGCGACGCCGGTGTTCGCGGACATCGATCCAGATCGGCTCACCATCGATCCGTCGGCGGTCGAGCGGGTGGTGACGCCGAGAACGCGGGCGCTCCTTCCGGTGCATCTCTACGGTCAGGCCGCGGACATGTCCGCCCTCGCTGCCATCGCGACGCGTCATCGTCTCGCGATCGTCGAGGACTGCTGCCAGGCAGTCCTCGGTCAGGCCGCCGGCCGGTCCATCGGCACGGTCGGCATTGCCGGCGCCTTCAGCTTCTACCCGACGAAGAACCTCGCCGCTCTCGGCGACGGTGGCGCGGTCACGACCGACGATGCCGCCCTGGCCGACCGGATTCGCCGTCTGCGGAACGGCGGGCAAGCGGGTCGTTACGAGCACGCCGAGCCGGGCGTCAATTCGCGGCTGGATGAAATGCAGGCGGCGATTCTTCGCGCCCGGCTCCCGTTTCTCCCCGCCTGGACGGCAACTCGCCGGGCGCTTGCGCGCCAGTACCGTAGCGGATTGTCTGACAGTGGGCTCACCGTTCCCTGCGAATGCGACCCCGGCCACGTGTACCATCTCTTCGTCACTCTGGCCGGTGAGGGCCGGCGCGACGACGCCCGCCGCCATCTGGCGGGGCGCGGCATCGAGACGTTGGTGCACTATCCGCGGCCAATCCCGGCTCAGCCGGCGTTTGGCGCGAGGTCGTCAGACGCCTGGCCGGTGTGCGGCGCCGTGTGCCGGCGGATCCTGTCTCTACCCTTGCACCCGGGACTCGACGCCGCCGCGGTGGCCGAAGTCGTGACCGCCGTGCACGACTTCCACTGAAAGGAATCACGATTGTGAGAGCGCTCATCACCGGGGGAGCCGGTTTCATCGGCTCACATCTCGCCGACGCCCTGCTCAATCAGGGCGACGAGGTCCTCATCCTCGACAATCTCTCGACCGGCGCCATCGAGAACATCGCGCACATCAAAGGACGCCCGCGTTTCGAGTACTTCATCGACACGGTCGAGAACGAGCCGCTGCTGGCCGAGCTCATCGACCGCAGCGATGTCGTTTTTCACTTCGCCGCGGCGGTCGGCGTGAAGCTGATCGTCGAGCAGCCGGTGCACACGATCGAAACAAACGTGCACGGCACCGAAGTGGTGCTCAAGCACGCGAACAAGAAGAAGCGCCTCGTCGTGGTGGCGTCGACGTCCGAGGTCTACGGCAAGAGCAACGACGTGCCGTTCCGGGAAGACTCCGATCTCGTGATGGGCCCGACGCCCAAGCATCGATGGGCCTACGCCTGCAGCAAGGCCATCGATGAGTTCCTGGCGCTGGCCTACTGGAAGGAGCGGAAGCTCCCGGTCATCATCGTTCGCTTCTTCAATACCGTCGGGCCGCGGCAGACCGGTCAATACGGCATGGTGATCCCGAATTTCGTCAGGCAGGCGCTGGCTGGCGAAGCCATTACCGTCTTTGGCGACGGCACGCAGTCGCGTGCATTCACGCACGTCGCCGACGTCGTCGGGGCGTTGATCGCGCTCGTACGGGAGCCTGACGCGATCGGCCAGGTCGTCAATATTGGGAACACACAGGAAGTGACGATTACCGCGCTCGCTGAACGCGTGCGCGACCTGTGTGGATCGCAGTCGCCCATCAAGTACATTCCCTACGAGGAGGCCTACGATTCCGGATTCGAGGACATGCCGCGCAGAGTGCCAGACTTGACGAAGGTTCGCCGGATGATCGGCTACGAACCGCGGCACTCGCTCGATGACATCCTTGTGCAGGTCATCGACTATTTCCGTCGCAAATGAGCCACCGCCGGGCTTGGTACTCCGTCCGGCGCTGGTATACTCACAGCATCATGAAAGGCTGGATGCTTCCGCTGCTCGTAACGGGCATGGTCGTCGCCGCGGTACCAGCGGACGCGCAGGTGCGTCTCACCATCGCTGACGGCTACGTGAGCCTCGACGCGAAGGATGCGACGGTCCGACAGATACTTGCGGAGTGGGCGCGAGTCGGACAGACCCGTATCGTCAACGGCGAACGAGTGGTCGGCTCTCCAGTCACCTTGCAGCTCACACACGTGCCGGAAGGGGAGGCGCTGAACATCGTCCTTCGCTCGGTGAGTGGCTACATGGCAGCGCCGCGCGCCACCGAGGTGCCCAATGCATCGCGATTCGATCGCATTCTGGTGATGCCCACGAGCACGCCGCCTCGCGTGACCACGCCACCGCCGGCGCAGGCGGCGTTCGCGCCGGTCCCGATGCCCGCCGCTGAAGACGTTGACGTCGACGAGCCGCCGATGCCGCCTGGCGCAGCGCCGGGCCAGCGAGGCCCGGTGTTCCCGCCGCAGTTCCCCGGCGCGGCCGGCCAGTTCCCGGGCGCTGCGCCACGAACGCAGGCGCCCTTCCCGCCGGCGGCAGGGCAGCCGTTCCAACCGAGTGCTCAGCCAATGCCGGTGCAGGGCGACACGACACCGACGACAACTCCGGGCGTGATGCCCGTCGGCGTCGCGACGCCGGGCATGGTCGTCGCGCCACCGCCAGTGCCGGGGCAGCAGCAGTCGATACCGGCGCCGGACTCACCGCGTTGATCGGCTGGCGAAGGCCGCGGTCGATCCTCGACGAGCATGCCTCTAATTGACGACGTCAGCACGGCCATCGCCGACGCCATGCGGCGCCATGACGCCGCGCGGCTGAGCGCCCTGCGGATGCTGAAGGCGGCGTTGATGAACCGCGAGGTCGAGAAGAAGCGCGAGCTGGACGAAGCCGAGTCGCACCAAGTGGTTCACTCGTTGGTCAAGCAGCGAAAAGACGCCATCGAGCAGTTCAAGGCCGGCGGTCGTCAGGACCTCGCCGACAAGGAAGCCGCGGAAATTCCCATCCTGGAAACGTACCTGCCACCGGCGATGGACCCCGCCGCAATCGAGGCGGCCGTTCAGGCGGCCATCGCCGAGACTGGCGCCACGTCGCCCAAAGACATGGGTCGCGTGATGAAGGCCGTCATGGGCCGGCTCGCCGGTCAGTCGGTCGACGGAAAGATCGTGAACGAGCTCGTACGAGCCCGGCTCGGCTCGTAGCCATCGGTCTCATGCCTCCGCGCCCCTATTATCGCAGCGTGTCGTCGTACTCCTTCGGCCCTGGTCCGATCTCGACCGCCCTCAAGGCGCTGATCGCCGCCAACGTCGTGATGTTCTTCATGCAGCGTCTCGTGCCCGGAACGACGACAGAGCTCGGCCTGTGGCCGGCCATGGTCATCGAGCACTTCAAAGTCTGGCAGCTCGTCACCTACATCTTCCTGCACGTCAGCCTGCTTCACATCCTGTTCAACATGCTGGCGCTGTGGATGTTCGGCGCGGAGCTGGAGCGCATCTGGGGGACACGGTACTTCTTGAAGTTCTACTTCGTCACGGGAGGAGGAGCAGCCATCCTCACGGTGGCCTTCTCGTACCTGTTCTCGCTAGGCCTGCAGAACGCGGTGATTGTCGGCGCGTCGGGGGCGATCTACGGCCTGCTGCTCGCCTATGCGTTGTACTTCCCCGAGCGGCCGATCTACATGTACTTCGTTTTTCCGATCCCGGCGAAGTACTTCGTCCTCATCATGGGCGCCCTGGCGTTCTATTCCTCGATCGCGGACGCCGGCGGCGTTGCGCATGCGACGCATCTGGGTGGACTCGTCGTCGGCTATTTCTATCTGAAGGGCGTGCGGCTGCACCCGTGGGCAGAAGTGAAGTACCGCTACCTGAAATGGAAGATCATGCGTGCCCGCAAACGGTTCGACGTCTATCAGGGTGGACGGCCGGACGATTGGAACCGCCGCGTCCACTAGGACCGCCTCCGTCTGACACCTCATGTCGCCGCATCGGCATCCCCGCTGTCGAGCCACTCGGGACGAATCGGACTGAACACGTCGAGCTCGAACGTGTCTTCCAGCGCTTCGGCCTGGTGCGCGACCCCCGACGGAATGAGTAGCACCTCGCCCTCGCGGACCGTGATCTCATCGCCGCCGACCAGGAACTTCAGCGCACCCTGGAGCACATATGTCATCTGCTCGCTGTCGTGGACGTGCATCGGCACGAGACATCCACGCTTGACATAGACCTGCACGAGCATCTGGCGGTCTCCGCTGACGACCTTGCGCGACAGCATTTCGGTGACCTTGTCGAGCGCGATCTCGTCCCATCTGTACAGCGCCGCACGCGTCCCGCTCATAGGGTCACGAGAATATCTCATCAAAGCCGGATGCTATAATCTAAGGTCCGAGATGAAGGCCTCCGTCGTCAACGGCGGGCACACCACCGCCACGAATCCGGGTTCGGCCGGTGCGGCCTCGTCCCCCACCGATGACGCGCGCTTCGAAGGACTCACCGCGCACGAGCTGATCGACGTGCACCGGTGCATGGTTCGATCGCGGAAGCTTGACGACAAGGAGATTCAGCTCAAGAACCAGAGCCGGATCTTCTTCCAGATCAGCGGCGCCGGCCACGAAGCCATCCAGGTGGCGGCGGGGATGGTGCTCAAACCGGGGTACGACTGGTTTCACGCCTACTACCGCGACCGCGCACTCGCGCTTCAACTCGGCATGACGCCGCTGGAGATGCTGCTGGCCGGCGTCGGCGCCGAGACCGACCCGAGCAACGCCGCGAGACAGATGCCGTCGCATTGGGGCCATGCCGCACTGCACATCGTCTCGGGATCGAGCGCCACCACGACGCAGTTGCTCCACGCGGTTGGCTGCGCCGAGGCCGGACAGATTTACAGCCAGGTTCCCGAGATTCCCAACCGCGAGCAATACTTTCACGCCGATGAAATCGTGTTCACCTCGCTCGGTGAGGGCTCGACGAGCGAGGGCGAATTCTGGGAAGCCGTGAACGCCGCCTGCACCCGTCAGGCGCCGGTGCTCTTCCTGGTCGAAGACAACGGGTACGCGATCTCGGTGCCGGTCGAGGTCCAGATGCCCGGCGGCGACATCTCACGGATCGTGCAGTCGATTCCAGGACTGTTCGTGAACACCGTGGACGGCACCGACTTTCTCGCCAGCCTTCGCGCCATGCGCGAAGCAGCGGCCTACGTCCGTGCGCGCAAAGGACCGGCACTGGTCCACGCCCATGTCATCCGCCCGTATTCGCACTCGCTCTCGGACGACGAGCGGCTCTACAAAACGCCGGCCGAACGGGAGGCCGAGGCGCGGCGCGATCCGATCACTAGATTCGCCAGCTTCCTCCGCGACAATGGGTTGGTCACGGACGCCGATCTGGCGCAGATCAACGCCGATATCGAGCGTGAAATCGAAGAGGCCGCGCACACCGCGCTGAAAGACGCTCGACCGGCCAAGAACACGGCGACGCTCTACGTGTACTCGCCCGAGGTCGACCCGACGTCGTCGAACTTCGAGACTCCGGCGCGCCCCGAAGGGCGGCCCGAGACGATGGTCGACGCCATCAACCGGACGCTGAAGGACGAAATGGCGGTGAACCCGCGCATCGTCGTCTTCGGCGAGGACGTCGCCGACGCGACCCGCCGCGGCGCGCTGCAGCAGGTGAAGGGCAAGGGCGGCGTCTTCAAGGCCACGCACGGCCTGCAGAGAAAATTCGGCGAGGTTCGCGTCTTCAACTCGGCGATCGCGGAAGCCAGCATCATCGGCCGGGCCATCGGCATGGCGACGCGGGGCATCAAACCGGTCGTCGAGATCCAGTTCTTCGACTACATCTGGCCGGCGATGATGCAGATCCGGAACGAGCTCTCGATGCTGCGTTACCGGAGCGGCAATCACTTCTCGTGCCCGGCGGTGGTGCGCGTGCCTATCGGCGGCTACCTGCGCGGCGGCGGCCCCTATCACAGCCAGTCCGGTGAGAGCATCTTCGCGCACTGCCCTGGACTGCGCATCGTCTATCCGTCGAACGCTGTCGACGCCGTGGGCCTGCTGCGAACCTCGATTCGCTGCGACGACCCTGTGATGTTCCTGGAGCACAAGCACCTGTATCGCCAGACGTACAACAAGGGCGAGTATCCGGGCCGCGACTTCATGATTCCATTGGCCAAGGCCAATGTCGTCCGTGAAGGCCGCGACGTCGTCGTCGTCACCTGGGGAGCGTTGGTGCAGCGCTCGCTGGTGGCGGCGCAGCTGGCTGAAAAGGAAGGCGTCGACGCGGCGGTCGTCGACCTGCGCACCCTGAGCCCGTATGACTGGGACACGATCGCCACGCTCGTGCGGAAGACGAGTCGCGTGATCATCGCGCACGAGGATCAGATCACCTGCGGGTTCGGCGCGGAAATCGCCGCGCGAGTGGCCAACGAACTGTTCTCGGACCTCGATGCGCCGGTCCGACGCGTCGGCGCCCTCGACACGCCCGTCGCCTACTGTCCGGACCTCGAGGAGGCCATCCTGCCGCAGTCGGCCGACGTGTTGCGCGCCATTCTCGATACTGCTGCGTATTGAAGGCGCGCCTGCTCGCCATCGGCGCCCTGCTGCTGCTCGCTCCCGTCACTATCATCGCGCTGACGCCTGAGGTGCTGACGTCGGTCGACGCCATTCCTGCCCACATCGCCGGGCGCTTCCGCGAAGCCCGGGGATTCGGCCAGTCGGCCTTCGGCCAGTATTTCATCTTCGATCGCCGCGCTCACACGGTCTACGGGGTAGACGAAGCGATGGAGAGCGCGTGGACCATCGTGGAAATCGGGGCGGAGCCCGGACGCATCATCGAGCCGACCGCGTTCGCGGTCGCTCCGGACGGCAGCTTTGTCGTCGCGGATGCACCCAAAGGACAACCACGAATCCAGGTCTTCTCGTCGGCCGGAGCCCTGCTCGCGGGCTTCTTCCTGCCGGGGCAAGCGGCGGCTCGGCTGACGTTGAACGACGTGGTGGTGAGCGGCATCGGCGTGCTGCAATATACCGGGTCGTCGATCCTGATTCCCCAGCCGGAATCGGGAGCTCTCGTCACCGAGTACGCGCGCAGCGGAGCGCCGCTGCGCAGTTTCGGCCAGCTGCGCCGGACGGGCCACGAGGACGACCACGACGTCCACCTCGCGTTGAACAGCGGCATCCCGCTCGTCGATCCCCTGGGCGGTTTCTACTTCGTCTTCCAGGCCGGAACACCGGTGATTCGGAAGTACAGCGCGGAGGGTGAGCTCGTCTTCGAACGCCTGGTGCAGGGCCTCGAGATCGATCCTCTCCTGGCCGGCCTCGAGTCGTCGTGGCCGCGGCAGCCCGGCGAACTGCCGATCGTGAAGCCATCGGTCCGTGCGGCGGCCGTCGACGCGGACGGCCGTCTCTGGGTCTCGTTCACAGTCCCGTACACCTACGTGTTCGATCGCGACGGTGACAAGATTCGGACGGTGCAGCTGCGCGCCGGGCGAATTTTCGCACCGACGCAAATCGTCTTCGGCGCCCGCCGGCACCTGCTCGTCACCCCAGGATTGTTCTTGTTCGATCCCCATTAACATATCTGCGGTGATCGCAGCTCGGGGACTCACCCGATCGTTTGGCGGGCGCACGGTGGTCGAGGACGTCTCGTTCGAGGTCGGCCGATCGGAAATCGTGGCGCTGCTCGGGCCCAATGGCGCCGGCAAGACGACGACGATGAGGATGCTTGCGGGCCTCATCGGACCGACTCGCGGGACGGTCACCATCGACGGCATCGAGCTCAGTCGAGGCACCGGGAGCGATCTTCGCCAGCGGATCGGCTTTCTGACTGAAGCGCCGGGCCTGTGGGACCGCCTCACCGTCCGGGAGAACCTGACGGTGTACGCAGATTTGTACGGTCTGAGCCCTGCCGTCCGAACCATCGACCCGATCCTGGACACCTTCGACCTGACGAAGCATGCGGGCGTCCGCGCGGCTGAGCTCTCGAAGGGAATGCGTCAGAAAGTCGCGCTCGGACGGGCGCTCGTGCACCAACCCGATGTGCTGCTGCTCGACGAACCCACGTCGGGGCTCGACCCTGAGGTCACGAGAAGCGTCAGGGACCTGCTCGATGAACGCCGCTCGAAGGGCTGCGCGATTCTGTTGTCCACCCACAACCTGCATGAAGCGGAGCGCCAGGCCGATCGGATTGCCGTTCTGCATCGACGGCTGCTGGCGCTGGACACTCCGGCTCGTCTTCGCGGCCGGCTCATGACAGGGCGGGTCGTCGTTCGCATCGCCGGCGACGCTTCGAAGTGGCTCGAGACGATTCAGCCTTTTGGAGAGCCCGTGCAGGCCGAGGGGGCCTGGCTGACGATCACGCTCGCCGACGCGGAACGAGCGACGCCGCTAATCGTGAAAGCCCTGGCGGCTGCCGGCGCGGACGTCCTCGAAGTGCGCCCCGAGCAGCCCGCACTCGAAGACATCTACCTGCATCTCGTGGGAGAGCATCCGTGACGAAGGCCAGAATTCTGGCACTGGCGCGGAAGGAGTGGCTCGATCTGCGGCGAAATCCCGGCGCGCTGCTACCGGTCGCGCTCGTCGCCGTCTTGGCGCTCTTGCTGCCGCTGGTCATCACGTTCGGCATCCCGCGGTGGACGGGAGATGCGCTCGGCAACGACAGTGATCTCTTACGACTGAGCGACGCCGCCCATCTGGAACGCGGGCTCAGCGACAGCGGTCGCGTCGAGTACTTTCTGCTCCAGCAGTTTCTGCTGCTCTTCCTGCTGACGCCGATTACCGGCGCGATGGCCCTTGCGGCGCACTCCGTCGTGGGTGAGAAGCAGGCGCGAACGCTCGAGCCTCTGTTGGCCACACCAGTGACGACGGTCGAGTTGCTGGTCGCGAAGGTGCTGGGCTGCTTCTGGCCGACGCTTGGGATCTCGCTGATCAGCATCCTGGTGTACTTCGCCGCGATCCTCTGGCTGGCCGAGGCGGGGGTCGCCTCGGCCATGCTCAACCTGCGCACCGCCGTCCTGGTCTTGCTCATCGGGCCGGCGGCGGGATTGGTGGCGCTGCAGGCGGCCATCGTCGTCTCGTCTCGGGTGAACGACGCGAGAACGGCGCAGCAGGCGGGCATTCTGCTCATCGTTCCGCTGACGGGTCTGCTCGTGGCGCAATTCTTCGGATCGTATTGGCTGACGACCGGGATGCTGGCGATCATCGGCCTGGTCCTCCTACTGCTGTGGCTGCTGCTCCTGGCGGCGAGCACGGCCCTCTTCGAGCGCGAGACGATTTTGACGCGCTGGCGCTAGCGCCCGCCGTCGCGATCGCGAATTGGCCTTGACCCGCGTCTGGTCGATGAATGAACATTCATTCAGTGCCACCCGCAACCTCCTCCGCGCTCCGCCGCCGCTCGTCGGCGCCGCCGCTGCCCAAGCGTGACGCCATTCTGAGGGCGGCCATCGACGTCTTCGCCAGCCGCGGATACTTCAACTCTCAGGTGGCCGACGTCGCCCGCGCCGCTGGCGTCGCGGCGGGCACCGTCTACCTCTACTTCCGCAGCAAGGACGACCTGCTGGTGTCGGTCTTCGAGCGCAGCATGCGTGAGGCCCTCGAAGAGGGCCGCCAGGCCATTGCCGGCATCGACGATCCGCCCGAGCGGCTCCGGCGCTTCGCCCGCGTGCACCTCGGACGGCTGGGCCGCGACCGCAATCTCGCGATCGTCTTTCAGGTCGAGCTGCGCCAGTCGGTCAAGTTCATGGAGCGATTCTCGACGTCGCTGTTCAGGGAGTATCTGAGCCAGATCCGAGCGGCCATTGTCGACGGCCAGGAGACCGGCCAATTCCGCCGCGAGATCAACGCGACCCTCGCCGCGAAGCTCTTCTTCGGCGGCCTCGACGAGATGGCCACCAACTGGATCCTGAGCACGCGCAAGTACTCACTCGTCTCGCAGGCCGACGCCATCGTCGACCTCTTCGTGCACGGAGCGGCGTCCGCGGCCCGCGCGAG
>JBKPSC010000403.1:0-4389 GCA_046734915.1 Acidobacteriota bacterium
GTGACAGGCGGATCCCGTCACGCTCGAACATTTGCCAGGGATACGCGCGCGTCTTTGGCAGCGAGTGACTAAAGCTTTCCACGCGGCTGGATCGCACCGGATTCCGGGACTATGCCTTCGCAGGTGCCCCGAAGAACTGCAGCGCTATCGCTTTGTGAAACGCTTCATCTCCCATCTGTAACCGCATGGCGTAGGTCGCCTTGGCGTCGCCGCCGGCAATGTAGCGGAGTTGATCCTTCCCGTCGGTTGCCGCTTCGTACACGACGTCGGCGACCTGCTCCGGGGTCGAATAAGTCTGCATTTGCTTCGGGTCGGTAATCGCGCTCATTACTCGATCCACAAGCACGTCGTACTCGGCATGGCGAGCGACATCGAACGAGCGGGTGAAGAAGTCGGTCTTCATGCCTCCTGGCTCGATGATCTTCATGCCGATGCCGAACTGGCCCAGCTCGAAGGCCATTCCCTCGCTCCAACCCTCGAGCGCCCATTTGGTCGCGTGATACATCGAGTTGAACGGGACCGTGATGAGCCCACCGATGGAGGTTGTGTTGATGAACAGTCCCGCACGCTTTGTTCTGAAGTGAGGCGTGAACGCCTTGGTCACCCGAATCGGTCCCATGAGATTCGTGTTGACCATTCGAAGCATCTGGTCGTCCGTGACGCCCTCGAGCGGTCCCGCCATGCCGTAGCCAGCGTTATTGAACACGACATCCACATCGCCCAGCGCGATCGCCTCGGCTGCCGTCCGGAGGACCTGGCCTGCGTCGGTGATGTCCAGCGGCAGCAAGACGATGTTCCTCACGCATGCAAGCTCTTGCTCCTTCTCGGGAGTTCGCATGGTCGCGATCACGCTCCACCCTCGAGACGCGAATAGCTTGGCCGCGGCCCGTCCGAGTCCCGAGGAAGCACCGGTGATGAAGATCGTACCCGCTTGTTGACTCGTCACAGTGTCATCCCCCCGTCTACCGGAACGACCGCGCCTGCGAATCGGGCGCAATCGCGGTGACGCGGATGCGCTGCGACGCGAATGCCCTCGCCGCCACCTTCGTAACGCTACCGTCACCATCGGTGAGCCGATTGTAAAAACTTGCTCAATCGGCGACGGCTAGCGACGGCGCAAATACATCGCAGGCGTCATCCGAACGGCCCTTTGGAAGGCGCGTGTGAAGTGCGATTGATCATGGAAGCCGCAAGCGACGGCCACTTGGGCAAGCGGCATCGACGCAGACCTCATCAGATGGATCGCTCTCTCGATTCGAAGCCGCATCACGAACTGGTGTGGCGGCAGACCGACGGTGGCCCGGAAAAGACGGGCAAAGTGGAACGGGGTGACGTGCGCACGTTTCGCCAGCGCAATCAGCGACACATCTTCATCGAGCTGTGACTCGATGCAGTCGACAACGGCGCGAAGCTGATATGCGTTCAGCTTTCCGGCCGGCGCCGGCACCTTGGGCTTCGCGACGGCGTGGTTCGCAAGCAGGTGCAGCACGAGGCCGACGGTGAGTGTCTCGGCGTACAGCGCGCCATTCGGTGCATCGGCGGCGAGCTCCGCACGGAAGGTCGTGGCGTAATTGACGATGACTGAATCGGCGACTGATTGTCTGGTAACAAATCCAATGCGATCGGTTGGCAGCCCGTCCTCGACAACGTCGGCGGCTAATCGTGGATCGATGATCAGCGACACCTCGTTGTAGGTCTGAAGCCAGCGTGTCGGGTGGGATTCACCATGCGTCAGGATCCGGCAGTGACCAGGGTTGGTCGGTCGGTCATCCCATCCGTCGCGCCCTCGTGTCCAAGCGAACGAGCTGGGCTGCGCACCAACGTTGACAGAGATCCCGTGGCCGATGACGGAGTGCTCTGGCATTTCCGCCGGGGCGAGGCGGTGTTGCTCCACGATGATGCCACGCCATCCGAAGGGAGCACTGGTGAGTAACAGCGATCCCGCAGGGGCTGCGGGGTATTGCCTGCCGGTCGCTTTTTCGACGAGCAGATTTTCGCCGGCACGCGCTAGAGCGCTCGCCGTTGGAAGGTCTCGGTGGGCGGTTTGCATCCGTGTCACCTGATCGACGCAGTATAAAGGCGCTGACGCATTTCACCGCGCCGAGCGATTAGCTGAGTTACCCGTCGTGGGCGTCCGATGGCCCCCGCATCGCAAGCAACCGCGACGTCTATCGCCAATTGACGTCTTGCGCGCTGGGCTGCGCCGGCCATGCGAAGCCTCAAGGGTTACGAACTAGTCGGCGAGCACGCGATGGACAAATGAAATGGCGATTGAGCCTTCGCCCACGGCCGATGCCACGCGCTTGATGTTGCCGCATCGAACATCGCCGACGGCAAAGACGCCGGGCCGCGACGTTTCGAGCAGATATGGCGGGCGCTCGAGCGGCCATTGCGCAGCGGCGAGGTCTTCCGGTGTCAGGTCCGGTCCGGTTTTGATGAAGCCTTTCGCGTCGAGTGCGACGTGACTACTCAGCCAACCCGTATTCGCCTCCGCCCCGGTCATCAGGAAAACGTGTCTGATATCGTGGCTTGATACGGCGCCGGTGCCATCGCGCCACGTCACACGTTCCAGGCGCCCATTTCCCTCGAGCGCCACGATCTCCGTTCTCGTTCTGACCTGGATCGTCGAGGCCTCTTCGATACGGCGAAGGAGGTATCGCGACATGCTGTCCGAAAGACTGCTCGATCGAACGAGCACATGAACTCGTCGGCCAGTCCGCGCCAGAAACACCGCGGCTTGACCAGCAGAGTTGGCACCACCATCGACGATGACCTCGTCGCCGTCGCCAAGCTGCGCTTCCTCCATGAACGTCGCGTCGTAGTAGACACCGACGCCTTCGAACTGGCCGAGATTCGCAAGGGGCGGCTTACGGTATCGAGCTCCTGTCGCAATGATCACCGTGCGAGCCGGAATCGTCGCGCCGTCGTCCAATCTCACGCCGTAGGCCTCTCGTTCGCAGGTCAGCTCGGCGGCGCTCTTTGCGATCATGACGTCGGCGCCAAATTTTTGCGCCTGGGCATAGGCGCGCCCGGCCAGTTCCTGGCCTGAAATCCCCGTGGGAAATCCAAGATAGTTCTCGATTCTCGAACTCGATCCCGCCTGGCCTCCGGGCGAACTGGCTTCCAGGACCAGCGCATCGAGTCCCTCGGAGGCCGCGTAGACTGCGGCCGCAAGACCCGCTGGTCCGGCGCCGACAATCACAACATCCCGCTGGTGTACCCGATCGATCTGCCCGTTGAAGCCGAGACACTCGGCGATCGCCTGATTGCTGGGATTTTTCAACACTCTCTCGCCACGGCATATCAGGACCGGTAGCTCGGCCGACTCCACTCGAAAGCGATCAAGCAAGTCCCGCACGTCCGCGTCACGGTCGAGGTCGAGGTACTTGAAAGGGTGGTCGTTCCGGGTGAGGAATGCCTTGATGCGTAACGTTGCCGCCGATTGGGCGGATCCGATGAGCAGCGCGTCGCCAATCCCCTGTGCCACCAGCTCGATCCGTCGATAGATGAGGGCTTTCATGAGCACGGCGCCGATCTCGGCGTCGGTCTGAATCAAGGCGTGCATCTGGTCGCGAGTGAGCTGGACGACTTCGCCAGACTGGCTCGCACAAAGACGCATCTGCGCAGGGCGACCGAGGATCATGCTGATGTCACCAGTGAATTGATTCGCGCGAACAATGGCGATCAGGAGAGCGCCTAGACCCGAAGGCCGGATCACCTCGATCTCACCAGCCTTCACCACAAAGAATGGCACGTCGGTCTGGCCGCCTTCGATCAACACCTCCCCGCGCGTGATTGGACGAATCAATCCGAGAGAAGCAATCCGTGAGATCTGCGCGGTACTCAGCACCGGAAACAAAGGCGCCGCGTTCGCGCTCGTAAGAGGCGTCGAAGGTGTGGTCGCAGTCATCACGTCAGGCGCCTTGGATCGCGTGTGCGAGTGGAACCTCGACACGGCCAATTTCACCATCGACGCTCACGCGATAGGTCTTCAGCGCATCCCTGGCCGGGCCGCGCAACACCGCGCCCGTCCACACGTTGAATTGGGCCCCGTGCAACTGGCACGTCACCGTCGTGCCGTCGAGCGAGCCTTCAGACAACGGACCCTGCTTGTGCGTGCACATGGCCTGTGTGGCGCAGAAACCTCCCTCGATGTTGAACACCGCGCAATCACCGACCAGCAGCACCGATCCAGCCGGCACTTCGTCGATACGGAATTCGTTCTCCTTGAGCTGGATTCCCCCGGGTCTCACGCCGGCGGCTGCAGGCTGGACGTTCGAATTCGACATCGGGCGGTCGGTGCGACCGAGCCAGTCGTCGAAACGGGTTCCGCCGAGTTCTGCTTCATCGCCGGGGAGGAGCGAGCGTTCCTCGAGTTCCGTGCCGAAG
>JBKPSC010000404.1:0-10993 GCA_046734915.1 Acidobacteriota bacterium
TGTGGAGAGTGGATCGAAATGGCCGGCAGCCCATCCAGCTGATGAAGGGATCGGTGAACCTGCCGTCCGTGACCCGAGATGGGCAACAGGTCGTGTTCTCTGCCCCCGTCGGAAGTGTGCAGGCGATCTGGGCCGTTCCGATCTCGGGCGGCACACCGACACAGATCGTCAACCAGTCAGTCGGCGTCCTGGCCTTTTCGGACGTGTCCCCTGACGGCAAATCGATTGCGCTGGTGCTCGACCGGCAGTGGACCGTCTGCGATTTTCCGGCGTGCGCGCAACGGAGGCCGCTGACCCTCTCGGGTTCGCGTCCCCGCTGGATGCCGGATGGCCGCGCCCTCTCGTATGTCGACCAGCAGGGAACGAATATCTGGGCGCAGCCCATCGATGGCTCCGCCGCGCGACAGCTCACGCACTTTGCGGACGGACAGTCCATCGGGCACTACGCCTGGTCGCGGGTCGGACGACGTCTCGCGGTCTCACGCGCGACGTTCAGCAGCGACATCGTGCTCTTCAAGGGTCTGAGGTTGCGGCCGTAGCGTGCCGCAGGGGTGAGAAACGACAAATAGGTGAGAAACGTGTTGGTTCTGAGGTTCTGGGTGCCGAGTTCTGATTGATGGCTCTTCGTGACTGAAGAACCAAGAACCAAGAACCTGGAACCCAGAACCGCAGAACCCGGAACTGACGCGGCCCTCAAGTGGCCAGGGGCCGCTTCCCGTCGACTACTGCTGCAGCAGACCCGTCGTATTGCGTTTCGGCACGAAGCCCACCGGAATCCGCGTCACTTCTTTCATCGTCGCGATGTCGACGACGGAGACGTCGTTGGTGACGGGATTCGCGACATAGGCCGTCTTGCCGTCAGGGGTGAGCGTTACCCAGCCCGCACCCTTGCCGCCGAGCTCGGCGCCGCCAATTGGCGTCAAATCGGGCAGCGAGTACGAATAGAGGTAATTGTTCAACCGGCTGCACACCACGAGCGTCTTGCCATCGGCCGTCACCGCCATGCCATGGGACGGATCCGAACCTTCGGGAACGGTCATCTTTCCAGGCGGCAGGTCCGGATTCTTGATGCGGCGCAGCTCCTTGTGCGTCGCGAAGTCGATCACGGCGAAACCGTTCAAACCGGTCAGCTGCGCGAAGATCCACTTCGTCGAGCCGTCGGGATTCGTGTTGAACGTCATCGGGCGGATTCCGAGGTCCATATCCAGCGTCCAGGCCGGCTCTTCGGTCTTCGCGTCGATGACGTTGATCGACTTGCCGGGAATAGACCCGGCGACCACGAACCGGCCGTCTGGCGTCACGTATGCGTTGTGAATGGCGCCCTTGGTGGGAACGGTCTTGACGCGCTTCATCGTTGCGGTGTCGATCACATCGACTCCGCCGGGCTCTTGGGCGATGCCGACGTACACGCGGCGGCCGTCACGCGCGACCGCCATGTTGTTCGGGTGGCCGCTCAGCGGGACGTGGTTGACGACTTTGAGCGTCTTGGCGTCCACCACGTCCAGCGTGCTTTCCGCTTCATTGCTGACGTAAATGCGGCTGCCGTCGGGTGCGACGCCGGCGCCGTGACTGACCTCGATGCCCTCGATGACGCCGACCACCTTGTTGGTGGTGGGATCGATGACGTGAACGTTGTCGCCGGCGCTGTTGGTCTGAATGATCCGGACCTTCCCTTGGGCCATCGCGGAGGCCGCCGCCAAGAGAAGTACCGAGGTCACCGCCAGACACGACCGCACGGCTCGTCTGATCGTCATGGCCGAATCCTCCACGTGAACCAGAGGCCCTATTGGGCCTTCTGTCCCATCACGAACGCTTTCAGCGTCTGCCACTCGGGATCGTCCTGAGTGCTCCAGTGTTTGCCGCCGTTGTGGTAGAAGTCGCCGCCGGCTTTTTCTTCGAGCGGATGCACCAGCAGGCGGCTGCGCGCGCTGCCCGGTACCACGACCCGCCGGATCGTCTCGAAGTTCTTCCGCGAGTCTTCCTCGCTCCACGTGGTGCTGCCCTTGGCCGGCGGCTGCAACCGCAATGGCGTTCCCGAGCCATGACAGGCGATGCAACGGGCATGGCCTGGGCGCTTCGCGAGAAAGATTGGCTGGACGCGGGTCTTGAAGTAGTCGTAGTCCAGGGTCACCTTGGCTGCCTCGGGCTGCTGACCGCCGGCGGCCGACAGGCCGGCATCGAAGCGGGCCGCGATCACCCCACACATCACGACGGACGCGACGAGCACGAACGCTCTGCGCACAGGGCCTCCTCCTACGCGCACATCAGCTGCGAACCGTTTCCGTGGACGAATGATACGCCCAAATTGGGTCCTCACTGGGGCTGATTCTTGCGCCGGCCGCCAGGCCAATCCGCCGCGGGCACGACATATGTATATAAGGAGGCGACCGAGAGCCTGGCCAATGCCGTGCCGCAGGCACCAGCTGGAGCGATATAGTTTAGGCGTCCATTCATGCCTACGACGACAGAACGCTCCAGTGATTTCGGTTCGGTGATTGCGGCACGCATCCGGTCTTCCCATCAGGAGATCGCCGAACGGTGGCTCGATCGGCTCAAGTCGCTCCTTCCGGTCGGGGCGGACGAGATTTTTCCGTCCGACCAGATGCTGGATCACATTCCCGCCTTGATCCGGGAAATCGCCGACTACGTCGGCGCGGAATCGACCGACACGGTTGCCGCCAACACGGCCATCCAGTCTAAAGCGCACGAGCTCGGCGAGCTGCGGTTCGCGCAGAAGGCGTCCGTACACCAGTTGCTGCGCGAGTACCGTTTTCTCGGCGCGGTCATCGCCGCCTTCATCGACGAGACCGCCTCAGACCTGAAGAAGCCCACCGAGCCGGCAGATGCCATCGCCGTGATGATGCGGTTGAACGAAGCCGTCTTCGTGCTCTTGCAGATGACGGTCGATACGTTCGTCGGACGGTACGCTGAACGCATCGACGAGCAGACGACGAGGCTCGAAGGATTCAACCGGATGGTGAGTCACGAGCTCCGCCAGCCGCTCAACACCGTCCACGTGGCGCTCGAGCTGCTGGGCAGCGAGGCCGGCCGTGACGAGGCCAAACAGCGGCACTATCTCGACGTCGCGAGCCGCAACGCCCGACGCCTCGGCGACCTGATGCGGATGCTCGGCACGTTGGTCAGACCGGATCACGACAATCCGCAGGTGCAAACGGTCGATCTGTCCAAGATCGTCGGCGAGGCGTTGCGTCAGGTTCGTGACGAGGCGGACGCGAAGGGCGTCGAGCTGCGCAATCGAGTGGAACCGCTGAATCTCACGCTCGACGTGGCGCGCTTGGAGCTGGTGCTGGTCAACCTGCTGTCCAACGGCATCAAGTACCGCGATCCCGCCAAGGCCGAAGCGTTCGTCGAGGTCGGCGTGGAATCAGCTGACACCGCCGTTCAGATTCGCGTGCGCGACAACGGTCTCGGCATTCCCGCCGCCCATCAAGGAAAGGTTTTCCGCCGTTTCTTCCGTGCGTACCCGGAGCGGGACAGCGAGCTCGGCACCGAAGGGGTCGGCCTCGGCCTGGCCATCGTCTCCGAGTGCGTGAAGGCGATGCGCGGAAAGATCGGGCTCGAGTCCGCAGAGAATACCGGCACGACGTTCATCGTCACGCTCCCGGTGGATTCCACCATCTCCTGAGCGCGGGTGAGAGGGGAGCTCGATGACCGAGCGGCTACCGCGGACATTCTCGAGGGTGTTCGCAACGGCAGTCGCGGCGGCCGGCGCGGCGGTGCTCGGTCTCGCCCTGGCATTGCCGCCTTTTGGCGGCGACGAATGGTTCGCGACGATCCGCGCCGCGGCGGCATTCGTCGGCGGAGCGCTGCTCGTCGCCGGTGCCGCGGTCGGCTACCTTTCCCTTTCCCGGCAGCCGCTGCTGCCGAACGAGCGCATCGAACGGTCTGCCGAACCGAGCGCAGGGAGCTGGCTCGTTGTTCCTGCCCTCGTGCTCGCGGCGAGCACGTCCTGGATGTTCAGTCGTCTGTCGGCTTCCATCTCATTGTGGCGCGACATCATCGCAGGCCTCGACCGTCTGAACGTCTGGCAGGGCATGTGGGACGCGCCGCAGTTCTCCGGATACTATCTCGCCCCGATCGGTCTCATTGTCGCCGCGCCGGCACTCCAGGCGCTGACGGCCGCGGCGTTCGCCGCCGCGGCGATCGTCGCGCTGGTGATGATGCTCTTCCGCAGCTCGCGGCTTCCGAGAGTGTTCCTGATCGCCGTGTTGTGGCTCGCGGCGCTGGTGTTCATCGGCGGCGTCGCGACGATGGTTGCCGCGCGGGCGATTCCTGTCGTCGAACAGGAAATTCGCCGGTTACCCGATCCCGACGGAGAAGGCGCGCGATGGCTCCCACAGATCCGCCGCTACGGCGACGCGACGCAGTCGGCGAGCCGCACGCTGACGTTGACCTGGGCCGCATGGGCGCTGCTGCTGCCGGTGCTCGCCTGGTCCGACCGCGCCGCGCGCACCTTCGCCACCGTACGGCCGGCGCCGATCGAGCCCATCGATCATCAGATCGCAACTGACACCGACCGCGAACGCTACTTCGAGGACATCGCGCGAAGAATCGACTCGCGGTGACGCGCGCTTCTCACGCCGTGGCGCTCGCGCCAGCCGTTCGCTGCTCCAGCGCGACGACGATAGCGTGCATCGATTGAAGAATGCCGCGCCAGCGTTCGGCGTCGAACCGCCCCGGAAACATGAAGCCGACGACCGGCATCCACGTGGCCTTCAGCGCCCCTTCCGCGAAGGCGAGCTTCAGCTCATGACGCAGCTCGAGATCGTCCCAGGCATCGCGAGCCGGTGATTGCGCGACGCGGTCCCTCAGCGCCTCGGTCTCGAGCTCGCCGGGCACTCGACCGGCCAGACGCATGGCGACGATAGCGTAGCCTCGATCGTAGCGGCCGCGCCGTTGGTGGAGGACGAATACCACGTCACGCCCGCCGAATTGACCTCCGGTGTGAGTGGTGCCAAACAGCCAGAACCGGGCGGCTGGCTTGCCCTTGACGGGACGATCGAGGAGCGATGCGAATCCCCGCGCGAAGGCTGGTGCCGGGGACCACAGCTTCCAGGCGATAAAGATTGCAACAGCGAGAACGATGGGCGCCAGCATCGCGCCTATTGTCGTCCGGACCGCGCGACGGCAATAAGAATTCGAAAGATGCGGTTTGAGTCTTGTCCGACGTCTGACTGTCCGACTATCCTTCGATCGATCCCGGACAACTGAAAGCAACGAAAGGCGAGGCGAACATGGCGACCGAAGCGTTGAGCCCCTCCGTCGAATCGTTTCGGACCCAGCTCCGTGGCAGCCTGATCATGTCCTCCGATCCGTCGTACGACACGGCACGCCGCGTGTGGAACGGCATCATCGACAAGAGGCCGTTGATGATCGTGTCCTGCGCCGGAGCCGCCGACGTCATCGCCACGGTGAAGTTCGCCCGCGACAGCGGATTGCCGCTGGCCGTTCGCGGCGGAGGACATAGCATCGCCGGCAATGCCACCTGCGACGGCGGCGTCGTGCTCGATTTCTCGCGCATGAAAAGCGTGCGCGTCGATCCGGTGGCGCGGACGGCGCGGGCCGAGGCCGGCGTCCTCTGGCAGGAGCTCGATCACGAAACGCAGGCCTTCGGTCTGGCGACGACCGGCGGAACGGTCGGTGACACGGGCATCGCCGGTCTGACGCTTGGCGGCGGATTCGGCTGGCTCGGCGGGAAGTACGGGTTCACCATCGACAACCTGCTGTCGGCCGATCTCGTGCTGGCGAGCGGCGAGCTCGTGACGGTCAGCGCTGACAAGCACCCGGACCTCTTCTGGGCCATTCGGGGTGGCAGCGGCAACTTCGGCGTCGTGACCACGTTCGAGTACCGGCTGCATCCGGTCGGCCCGACGATCACCGGCGGCCTCGTATTGCATCCGCTGGCGGCCGGATCCGCCATGCTGCGCTTCTATCGGGACTTCTCGAAATCCGTGCCCGACGAGCTATCGACAGCCGCCGCGCTGCTGACCGGACCGACGGGCCACAAGGTCGCGGCGATGGCCGTTGCTCATTGCGGGTCGCTCGAGGATGGCGCGCGCGCCGTCCGTCCGCTGAAGGCGTTCGGCACACCGGTGATGGACGCGATCGGCCCGCTGCCGTACACGGCACAGCAGGGACTCTTCAAAGACGGCTTCCCCCCCGGGCTGCTCAATTACTGGAAGGCCAACTTCATCCGGGAATTCACCGACAGCTATATCGATCGCGCGCTTGCGCACTTCGAAGCGGCGCCGTCACCGCGGAGCGCGATGTTGTGGTTCCCGATGACCGGCGCCGCGACGCGGGTGCCGGTCGAGGCGACCGCTTATCCCCACCGCGGCGCCATCCATGCCGGCGTCTATTCGTTATGGACCGATCGCGCCGAGGACCAGCAGAACATCGCGTGGGCGCGCGAGGGCTGGAACATCATGCAGCCGGTGTCGACCGGCAGCGTCTACGTCAACGAGCTCGGCCTGGACGAGAGCGACGATCGCGTCCGCGGCTCCTATGGATCCAACTATGCGCGCCTCGCGCAACTGAAGGCCAAGTACGATCCGGGCAATCTGTTCCGGCTGAACGCGAACATCCAGCCGGCGAGGTGAGCGCGAGGGGAGCGGCGGACGCCCGCCGCTCCTGTTGTCGACGTCCCCGCTCGCTTCTGAGTCAGTACTCGCTGAACACGCGTTGGACGTCCGCGACGTTGTTCCCCTTGAGCAGCGCGAGACGCAGCAGCACGCGCGACTTCTGCGGGTTCTTGTCGAGTGACGCGACGAACCCGAGTTTGTCGTCGTCGAGCTCGACGTTGCGTTCGACCCGGCCGACCGTGACGCGCGACGCCCGGACGCAGACGATGCCGCGCTTGGCCTGTGCCGCCAAGGCGGTGACCGCCGATTGCGTGAGGTTGCCGTTGCCGACGCCGGCAATCACGAGTCCCCTGGCCCCTGCCGCGACCGCCGCGTCGATGAGCGCGCCGTCCATGTTCTCGTAGGCCATGATGATGTCGACGCGCGGCAGAGCCGTCACGCCCTGCAGCGAGAACTCCGAGTCAGCGGTGTGGCGTCCGATGGGACCGCGATTGAACTCGGTCTTGCCATACGCCACCGTCCCGATCAGCCCGGACAGCGGCGACAGAAACGTCTGGACCGCGGTCGTGCTCGTCTTGGTCAGAGACGAAGCGCCGTGGATCCAGTCGTTGATGACCACCAGCACACCGCGGCCGGCGGCCTCCTTGTCGGCGGCGACGGCCACCGCGTTGTAGAAGTTCAGCGGTCCATCCGCCGAGAGCGCCGTCGCCGGCCGCATCGCGGCCGTCAGCACGACGGGCTTCTTCGTCTTGACCACCAGGTTCAGGAAGTACGCCGTCTCTTCGATGGTGTCGGTGCCGTGCGTGATGACGATGCCAGCGACGTCCGGCATCGCGGCGAGCGCGTTGACGCGGGCCGCGAGCTTCAGCCAGACCTCGTCGTTCATGTCCTGCGAGCCGATGTTCGAGATCTGCTCGCCGCGAAGCGTCGCGAGTTTCTTTGCCTGGGGCACGGCGGCGATCAGCTGTTCGACGCCAACCTGACCGGAGGTGTAACCGGCCTGAACGTCAGTCGCCGCGGCGCCGGCTATCGTCCCGCCTGTCGCCAGGACGACGACGTTCGGCAGCGCCTGACCAGCCTGGGCGTTGAGACTCACGGGCGCGCTCGGGACTGCGACGACGAATGCGATGCAGACGAGAGTCAGCGGAACGAATTGGCGTCTTGACACAAGAACCTCCCCAAACAAAACCAATCGCAAAGACCGGCCGGACCCGTCATGCTCTCATCGTCACCGCACGACGAGGAACAGCCACGCCGTTCCAATCACGAAATACACGAGGGCGCAGAGCCCGGTGGTGATGGCGCCCAGTCGATACAAGTCTCCCTGCGAGAGATAGCCGCTCCCCGCGAACAACAGGTTGGCGCTCGATCCCTGCGGCGTGATCGCCGAGAAGTAGTTGGTGGCGAACAGCAGCTGAAAAGCGAGCACGGCTGGATTGACCCCGAGCTTCACGCCGACGTCGAGGAACACGCCGAACAGCGCCAGCAGATGAGCGGTCTGGCTGACGAACAGGTAGTGCAGCAGAATGTACGCGGCAACCAGGATGAGACCGGCTGTTGGCGATGCGAGACCGCCCAGCGCTGCCGCGAGCCGCCGTCCGATGAAGCCCATGAAGCCCAGTTGGTCGAGTTGGCTGCTCAGCGTGAAGAGCACGGCGAACCAGATGAACGTGGCCAGCACGTCGCCCTGTTTCGCGATATCGCCGAGTGTGATGACGTCGGTCGCGAGCAGCGCGCCCAGCCCCAGAAACGCGATGGCCGTCGAGTCGAGCCCGAGTGTGGCGGCCGACCCCCACAAAGCGACCATGCCGACGAACACCACCAGGACGATCCACTCCTGCCGGCTGAAGGGACCGAGCGCCGCCAGCGCCCGCTTCGCAGCGGCCGGCGCCTCCGGCGTCTCCCGCACCTCGGGACCGATGATTCGATAGAGCGCCAGCGGCAGCAGCACCATGGCGCAGAGCGTCGGAACCGATGCGGCGAGCAGCCAGCGGCCGAAGCCGATTTCGACCCCGGCGCCCTGAGCGATCTCCGTGCCGAGCGGGTTGGCCGCCATCGCCGTCAGCCAGAGCGCCGACGACACGCTCAGGCTGGCGACGCCCGAATACATCAGGAACGCCCCCAACCGTCGGCGGTCTGGCCGATCGGGTTGGGCACCCGCCGCCTCGGCCAACGAGACGGTCAGGGGATAGAGCACGCCCGACCGGGCGGTGTTGCTGGGGAAGGCCGGCGCGATGACCGCATCGATCACGAAAATCGAGTAGGACAACCCGAGCGTCGAACGGCCGAAACGGCTGACGATCCAGTGTCCGCCGCGTGTGCCGAGACCGCACTTCACCACGGCGCTGGCCACCAGGAAGGCAACGACGATGAGGAGAATGGTGCCGTTGCCGAAGCCGGCATAGGCATCAGCCGGCTGGAGGAGACCCGTCAGTACAGCGGCGGCCACGGCGAGCACGGAGGCGGTGAGAATCGGCAGCGCGCCGATGACGACCGCGACAATCGCCGCGGCGAACAGCGCGAACAACCGCCAGGCCTGCAGGTTCAGTCCGTCAGGCGGCGGCGTCACCCACAGGGCGGTCAGCAGGGCCATGGTCGCTGCCTGTGCGGCGAGCGCTCGGCCGCGTTTGCTCATCACCGATGCGCCTGTCCGGTCATGGCGAGGGGATCGAGCACCTTCATGATCTGCTGTTCGTCGAGGATCTTCTTCTCGCGGATCAGCTCCATGATTCCGCGGCCGGTCTTCATCGCCTCGGCGGCGAGTTCAGTCGAGCGGTCGTAGCCGATGACCGGATTGAGCGCGGTGACGGTGCCGATGCTGTGATCGACGTAGTGCCGGCAGACCTCCGGATTGGCGGTGATGCCGTCGACGCAGTGCACGCGGAGCGTCCGCACGGCGTTGATGAACATGGTCTGCGCCTCGAACGCGCACGCAGCGATGACCGGCTCGAACACGTTCAGCTGCAGCTGTCCCCCTTCGGCGGCCATCGACACCGTCAGGTCGCTGCCGATGACGCGGAAGCACACCATGTTGACGACCTCGGGAATCACCGGATTGACCTTCCCCGGCATGATCGACGAGCCCGGCTGCTTCGGCGGAAGGTTGATTTCGTGCAGGCCGCAGCGTGGTCCCGAGGAAAGCAGCCGAAGGTCGTTGCAGACTTTCGACAGCTTGATGGCGAGGCTCTTCATGCACGACGAGTACAGAACGAAGGCCTGGGTGTCCTGGGTTGCCTCGATCAGGTTGTCGGCGAGATAGATCGGCAGGCCGGAAATGGCGGCGAGATGCTGCGTGCAGCGTGACGCGTAGCCGGCCGGCGCGTTGAGCCCGGTGCCGATCGCCGTCGCGCCCATGTTCACCTCGCACAGCACGCGCTGAATCCGTTCCAGCGCCTGCACTTCGCCGGCGAGGGTGGCGGCGAAGGCTTCGAACTCCTGGCCGAGCGTCATCGGCACGGCGTCCTGAAGCTGCGTGCGGCCCATCTTCAGGACGCTCGCAAACTCCTGATTCTTCGCCCGGAATGCGGCGATCAACTCGTTGACCGCGGCGACGAGCTGAATGTTGCCCAGCGCCAGCCCGACGTGCAGCGCCGAGGGGTAGGCGTCGTTCGTGGACTGCGAACAGTTCACGTGATCGTGCGGGTCGCAGTGGGCATAATCGCCTTTCTGATGGCCCATCAGCTCGAGGGCGCGGTTGGCGATCACTTCGTTCGCGTTCATGTTGGTGGACGTGCCGGCGCCCCCCTGGAAGACGTCGAGGCGGAACTCGTCGTGCAGCCGGCCGTCGATGAGCTCCCGACACGCGCCTTCAATCCCGGTCAGGATGTCCCGATCGAACTGGCCGCACTCGAAGTTCGCGCGCGCGGCCGCCATCTTGACCATCGCGAAGGCTTTGATCAGATTGGGGTACAGGCGCAGCTGCACGCCCGAGATGTGAAAGTTCTCGAGGGCGCGAGCGGTCTGGACGCCGTAGTAGGCATCCGCCGGGACGGCTTTCTCGCCGAGTAGATCGCGCTCGAGCCGGGTAGAGGTGCTGGGCATCGCAAAAGCTCCTTGCAGTCGCCTGATAGTGGGCTGATCGACTCGAACGGGCAATGCCTATGCCACTGCGCTGGCGGCAAATAGGCGCGATCCCAAGGGCACAACGCGATGGGCAGCGGGTCATGGGCCTCGGCTCCTCCGAACGGTCGGAGTTCGCCTGATCCCGGGCAGCAGCTTTGCCGGTCGGGTGCGGCGACCTGGATGGCGGTATCGGGGAACCCGCGGTCCACGGGCCGGCCCGTGGCGGCTCACCGTTGGTGCCGGGTGGACGGCTGACGCAAACCAGGGAGTGAGGAAACTTCTCAGACCCCACATGGTGCGGCCGTGGGATACGCTCAACGCCGACGAGA
>JBKPSC010000405.1:0-8293 GCA_046734915.1 Acidobacteriota bacterium
CTCGGAGAGCGACCGTCGACGTGATCGGTCCACCAGCCCAGGATCTCGGCTGGCGCGAGCTCCGGGATGACTACTGCGTGCCGGCGCGGCTCATGAACCCTGTGCGCAGCTTCGCCCGATCGATCTCGACGCCGCGCAGGAACACACGGTTGATGCGCCGCGTGTTGGTGATGTCGTCCAGCGGATTCGCATCCAACACGACGAAGTCGGCGCTCTTGCCCGCGGCGACGAGCCCGAGATCGTCCTGTCCGAGGATTTCCGCCGAGGCTCGAGTGGCCGACACGAGAACCGCTGCAGGCGGTAAGCCAGCCATGACCAGGTTCTCCAGCTCCGCGTGCATCGTCCAGCCGATGAATTGATCGCCCTGCTGACCGCCGCCGTCGGTGCCGACGCCAATCTTCACGCCCGCGGCGTGGAGTCTTGCAATGCCCTTCGCCAGCCGGTCCCACGCCGCGTTCGATTGCGCGAGCTGTCCCGGCTCGCGGAGCGGAAACCGCTTTTGAAGCCGCTCGATTTGTTCGGGAAGGACCGTTTCGGTGATCAGCGGATGCGCCGGATTCAGCCACGGGGCATACACCGCTCGATGCGGCCCGCCGAGTGCCGAGAGCACCGCGGTGTTGGGATGCTGCTTGAACAACTGCACCAGCTCCTCGTCGACGTCCGAGATCATGTGGGCGAACACGTCGATGCCGGCTCGCAGGAGATCTTTGGCATCGGCGAGGCCGGTCGCGTGCACGGCGACCCGCAGGTTGTTCTTGTGCGCTTCGTCGATGATCGCCTTGTACAGCTCGGGACTCAGCTTCTTCACGGCGCCGCCGCGATCGTCGACCCATGTCTTGATCAGCTTCACCTTTCGAGGCGCGAGCTCCTGGACGCTGGCTCTCGCCCCCGCCACCGTCGTGACGGGGTAGGCAGCCTGGCGCATGTTGTCGGCGCTGATCTCGTCGAGCGGTGACAGTCCGCGGCCGGCTGTGAGAAATCGGGCGGCATCGGGATGCTTGCCGGCGAGGATCTCGTCGCGCAGCTGAAACGGCATCTCGCCGAAGTCGCTGCCCATGGCCTGGCTGGCCGCGACGCCGAAGTAGGCGAAGCGGCGCATGTGATCGAGGATGTTGTCGCGCGTGTAGTTCTGGGCGCCACTCGACAGGTTCTTCATGTAGCCGATGTGCGAGTGCGCGTCGACGAGGGCGGGAATCACGGTCTTGCCGGACAGGTCCACTCGGGTGGCGCCGGCCGGGGGCTGCACGTCGCCCCGGCGGCCGACACGCGTGATCCGGTCGTTCTCGACGAGAAACGCGGACGCCTCGATCGGCGGGCTGGTGTCGCCCGTGATGAGGCGGGCGCCTTCAAAGAGGGTGACGCGGGCGACCGTCCGCTGCGCGTCGAGCGCGATGCTCCATGCCGCAGCCGTCAGGATCAGAACGGCGAACGTCAAGCGATTCCGCTGCATGCGCGGATTGTAGCGACTCGCGGGGTCTCAGTGGCGGGTGATCGACAGCTCGATTGAGAAGCTTCCTGAGTTGGCTACGCGGAAACCCCAGGAGTCGTAGCCCGAACGATCGCAAAGCATCGCGCGATGGTTGAACCCGAGGAACAATCGTCCCGACTCGGCGCTCGCACCGTGAACGGGGACGGCGCCGTCCCACGATGGGCCGACGGCAAAGCCCTTGCCGTCGTAGGTCAATCCAGGGGCGATGTTCCCGACCAGACTATGGGCGGGCACCGAGCCGTCGACGACGACGAATTCGCAGCCGCCGGCAGGATCGGCGCTGCCGGCGGGTGTCGCCGTCCGGCCTGCGGCAGGTCCGTCGAAGCCGACCATCCCACGAGCCCGAATCTGAATGCGATCGCCCTCTTTCACAGAAATGCCGGTATCGGTCCATGGCGCCGTGGCCGGGACGTCGAGGAAAAGGATCTGATCCGGTCGCGGCTGACTTCCGGTCTGGCTGGGAGGCGTCTGGCGTCCAGCTTGAGCGGGTGCTCGCGTGGTCATCCTGGCGTCGATCTCCTTCAGCTCGCGTAGTTCCGGGTCGGCATCGCGCCATGCCGCCCGTGCGCGCTCGAATGCGGCGCGGGCGCCCGCGGCATCGCCGGCCTGTTCGAGCGCGAGCGCGGCGGCATATTGACTGCCTCCGTATCGCTCGTCCTGCCGTCGCAACTCGTCGGCGGCCCGCGCGGCAAATGTCCAGTCGCCGGCCTCTCGTGCGGCACGGGCGATCCGCTCCGTCGCGAACAGCCTCTGCGCCCACTCGTCGGGGCCCGACTGGACGCGCGCCTTGTCGATCGCTGCAGCGAGCGTGCTCCGTCCGCGGTCGCGCTGACCGGTCCGAAGATAGAACTCGCCTTGCAGCGTTTCGAGCCACACCCCAGCCAGCCCGGCTCCCGGTGGATTGGCTTTCAGCAGGCGCACGGCCTGATTGGCCTCCTCAGCCGCCCGGGTGAACTCTCGCGTTGCGAGCGAGACATGGGCGGCTTCGATATGTCCGATCGCCTGCGCCACCGGATGCGGATAGGCCACGAGCGCCGCGGATGCGCGACGCGCTTCGTCGATCCGCCCCAGCGACAGCAGCAACATCGGCCACATGCGCTTATTCACCGCCTGGACCAGGTTGGCAGTCGGCAGGTCGAAGCCTTCTTTGAAGCTGCGCTCGGCGGCGCGCATCTGCCCGAGGTACTGGTATGAGCTGGCGAGCAGATCCAGATTGTGCTCGTAATGCCAGTCGTTCTCTGGAGCGATGCCGGCATCTTTTATTGAGACACCCGCCAACCGGGTCGCCTCCCTGAACTCGGCGATCGCTTCCTTGACACGGCCCAGGCGGCGCAGATCGTGGCCACGCATGTGGCGCGCATGCGCTACCTCCGGCGCCAGCGTCGCGTATCGATCCGCCCAGTTCAGCGCCAACTCGGACGTGCCTTCGTTTTCGTAGGCATGCGCGAGGTAGTGATGCGCGGCGAAGTGATCCGGCCTCAACTCGAGCGCCTTCTCGAAAAACGGAATCGACGCGGCGCGAACCCCCTGACCGCGGTCAGCCGCGTTGCCCGACTCGGCCACTCCTCTCGCCAGCCAAAGCTCGACGTCCCGTGGAAACCGGGCGAGGCCGTCGTCGAGCGCGGCGCGATAGGCGGCGAGAGCCGCCGCGTTGCCAGGTGCGGCTTCGGCGGCGGCCTGCCGCTGACGGACCTGTATGTGCACGCGTTCATGGGCACTGGATCGAGCCCCGAGGCGAATCGCTCGATCGAGCGCGGCTTGCGCCATCGTTCCCGAGCCGATCTGGCCGTACGCGAGGCTCAACCCGACGTAGGCCGGCGCGAGGTCCGGATCGAGCCGCGCCGCCTGGTTGAACGAGCGCGCCGCCTCGATCCAGGCGAAGTGATGCAGATAGGTGAGACCCTGATCATAGAAGCGCTGCGCATCCGCCGACTGCGTCGTCACTTCGTCGTGCGTCGAAGCGATGCCGTCGCGCAGCGTCATCGGCCGCTCGAGCGCTGCGATCGGCAGCTGTGGCATGAGATGAGCCTGCTGGCCGGCGGCGGCCCGAACCGCCACTCCCAGCAGCATCGCGAGCGTCCTGGTCGTCAACGTCCCGATCGGCCCCGTCCTCGCGGTCCGCGGCAACGTCACGCCTTCTTGAGCACCGGATGGTCCTTCACACTCGCGATCCGCTAGTTGGCGCCCGGCGCTGCCGTGTCGACGGCAAAAGCCAGCAGGGCGTTATCGGCTCCAGCGCCGGTGGCCATGACGACGTACTGGCGGCCGGCCCTGGTCCGGTACGTCATCGGCACGGCGGTGTTGTTGTACGGAATCTTGGTCCGCCACAACTCGCGACCGGTCTTGGTCTCGAAGGCATAGAAATACCCGTCGCCGCCGCCGATGAAGATGAGGCCGGCACCGGTCACGAGCGCGCCACCGCGGTTGTTCGGCGAGCCCAGCCGGTCAGGCAGGGTGACCCCTTTGAGAAGCGGGTGACTGCGTAGCGACGCACTGCCCTCGCCAAGCGGCACGCTCCACGCGATCTCGCCGCGATTGAGATCGATCGCCGTCAGCGTCGCGTAAGGTGGCGAGATGAGCGGCAGCCCCCCGGGCAGGTTGGCCGGAACGCCGCCTTCACCGCCGCCGCCGCCGCCGCGGCCGAACATGTTCGAGTAATCGACGTCCACGAGCGGATCCGAGCCGTCGTTCTTGCCAACACGCGAGACGCTGATGCCGTTCGTTGCGCGCACAATGAGATAGCCCAGCGTCGGGTCGAACGACGCCCCGCCCCAATTCGCGCCGCCGGCTGCCGTCGGCCGCTGCAACGTGCCGATGAGCGAAGGTGGCGAGAAGATCGGCCCGTAGCGGAACTTCTTCATCGCTTCCTGTGCCGCCGCCTTGATTTCCGGAGTCAGATTGTTGGCATCCTCGAGGACCACGCCTTGCGGCACGAACGCCGGCGGCTTGGTCGGGAATGGTTGCGTGGGATACGGCTTCTCGCCCGGCACTTCGCTATCGACCGGCACCGGCCGCTCGACGATGGGCCAGACGGGTCTGCCCGTCACACGATCGAACACGAAGGTATCCCCGCGCTTGGTGACCTGCGCCACGGCATCGAGCTTCTGCCCGTTGACGGTGATCGTGACGAGATTCGGCGGCGCGGGAATATCCCAATCCCACAAGCCGTGATGCACCGTCTGAAAGTGCCACTTCATCTTTCCGGTCGCCGCGTCGAGACAGACGAGCGACTCGGCGAACAGATTCGCGCCCGGCCGCTGGCCTCCGTAGAAGTCGCCGCTCGGCGTGGTCGTCGGGAGATACAGCAAGCCGCGCCCCTCGTCGAGCGTCATCGGCGCCCAGACGTTCGCATGCCCGTTGCGTTGCCACGACTCGTTGTCCCAGGTTTCCGCCCCCGGATCCTTGCTCGACTGCGGGATGACGGAGAACACCCACACGCGCCGGCCGGTCCGCGCGTCGAACGCCTGCACCTGCCCGACGGGATCCGGCAGGTTCACGCGATCGGGAACCTGGCTGCCCATGATGACCAGGTCTTTGTAGATAGTCGGCGGCGAGCTCTGCGTCACATGGCGCATGTCGGCAATGCGCTTGAGGCCTTCGATGAGCGACACTTCTCCGTTCTTGCCGAACGACGGCACGGGCTTGCCGGTGGCGGCGTCGAGACTGAAGAGGCGATGGCGGCTATTGAGGAAGATGCGCAGCTTGTTGCCGTCGCGCGAGTCACGCCAGAAGGACGTGCCGCGAAGCTTCCACCCGCTGCCGGAGAGGACCTGTCCGAGCTTGTAAGCCTCGCCATCGAATCGCCAGAGTTCCTTACCAGTCTCGGCGTCGAGCGCGGCGATGCTGTTGTATGGCGTGGTCACGTACAGGGTGCCGTCGATCATCAGCGGTGTGGCTTCGAAGAAGCCGGGAACCGTTTTGTACTCGTCGAGCGGCGTCTCCCAGTGTTGCCACTGCCAGGCGAGCTTCAGCTCGCTGAGATTGCCGGCCGACACGTCGGCGAGGGGCGAGTACTTCATGCCCCCCTGATCGCCACCGTAATACAGCCATTCCACCTGGCGGCTCGAGCCCGCGCCCTGCGCGGCAAGCGCTGCTGCCGCCGCCACCAACAGCACCGCGACAGTCCAGGCACCTCGCTTCATCGCCTTTCCTCCGGCGTCGGCGGCGCACCGGCAACCGACGACGTATGTTCGGCCGCGCCCTCTGCGGCCGGACGATTTGCGACGCGATACTACATCCAGACGCACGAATGGGAGTCGCCGCCGCGAAGCTCGAGGGCAAACCTGGCCGACGATTCAAAAATCCGCTGCGGCAGCCGCGGATGGGGTTGGCCGATAATCGGTTGGCAGGAACGATATTCGACTTGACAGCCCTGCCGCTTCCGTCGCATCCTTCACGGCCATGATCAGGACCGTCATCGTCGACGACGAGCGGCTGGCGCGTGAAGGGCTGAAAATGCGGCTCCGGGGGGAGTCCGACATCGAACTGGTGGGCGAGGCCTCTGACGGACCCGGCGCGGTCAAAGTCATCGAACGGCAGGAGCCCGACCTGCTGTTTCTGGACGTCCAGATACCAGGGTTGAGCGGATTCCAGGTCCTGAATCGATTGGGACGCACCGCGCCCCGCGCGATCATCATCATCAGCGCGTTCGAAAACTACGCGATGAAGGCGTTCGACGCGCAGGTCCTCGATTACCTGCTCAAACCAATCAACGAAGAGCGCCTCCGCACCGCCGTTCAGCGCGCCCGTGTGGCGATCGCCCGGCAGCAGCCCGGCGATGGCGCCGCGAAGGCGGTCTCCGAGCCGCGTCCGAGGGCTCCGGAATCCGGCCGCCCGCAGTTTCTTCAGCGCCTCGCTGTCCGCGTCCGGGATCGGTTCGTGATGCTGCGCATCGATGAAGTCGATTGGATCGAGTCCGCGGCCAACTACGTCCAGCTCCATGCCCGAGGCCGGTCGTTCCTCGTGCGCATGACGATGAACGAGTTGGGGGCGAAGCTCGATGCCGGGCGCTTCACCCGCATCCATCGCTCGACGATCGTGAACGTCGATCGCCTCGTCGAAGTCCGGCCTTCTCCCCACGGCGACTTCGAGGTCAAGCTCCAGGACGGCACCCGGTTGAAATTGAGCCGCGGCTACCGCGATCAGCTCCTCAACTAACGCCGCGCTGCTCCAAAACGGCACACGTGTGCCATCTCGCTACACGTTCACCCCAAACGGTTGACTATGTGCAACATGAGACACGTTGCGGCGCGTCCAAACGTCCCTCGTGTCGTATATGGGCACACGGGACACTTTCTGGCAATCCGCGCCTGCACGCTAACCAACTGAAATGGATGGGATTGCATTGGATGGGCTTGTGGCGCGTCGCTTGCTCATCCGTAGGACGATTTCAGGCACTGGTGTAGCTGCATACGGCCATGAGCCACGACCCGCCCTCGTCCGATCGTTCCGCCTGGCGGCTAGCGCTCCCTGTGCTCACGGGGCAGACGGTCACCTTGCGCGAACCTGCGCCCGCCGACCTCGCGCCGCTCTACGCGGTGCTGGCGACGGCCGAGGTGCCGCAGTTCGGCCTCGATGGTGACCTCAGCGAGACCTCGGTCTCGCGCTTCATCGGCGCCGCGCAGGAAGATCGCGCGCGAGGATTCGCGTTCAGCTACGTCATCACCATCGGCACCGGACGGCACGTCGTGGGCCTGATTCAAGTCCGCGCGCTCGATCCGATGTTCGAATCGGGCGAATGGGACGCGATTGTGCTCCCGTCGGTGCGCGGCACCACCGTCTTCATCGAGTCCGCCCGGCTGGTCGGATCGTTCGCGTTCGGATCGCTGGGGACCCACCGCCTCGAATGCCGGGTCCTCCTGCAGAACGGTCGCGCGAACGGAGCGCTCCGCAAGCTGGGCGCATCGCAGGAAGGGCTGCTTCGCCGTTCGGTTCGGCGCCACGACGAGTACTTCGATCAGGTGCTCTGGGCGGTCCTGAGGGATGACTGGGCGGGCCAGTGGCTGCCGACCGGTCCGCGAGTGCACTGACCATGCAGGCCTTGTCCATCTTCGGTCGCGTCTACGTGACGCTGGTCGTGTTGGCCGGTGGCCTGTTCTTCGGCCGCGGCGTTATCGAAGCCGGCTTCGATCAACCGCTGCTCTTCCTGTCGCTGGCGGCGTTGTCATCGCTCGCCGCGGCGCTGAAAGTGACGCTGCCTCTGACCGCCAGCGGATCGACGATGTCGGTGTCGTACGCGGTGGACTTTGCGTCGCTGCTTCTAATCGGCCCCGACGAGACCATGCTCGTCGCGGCCACGAGTGCCCTGAGCCAGTGCCTGCTCAATCGCAAAGAGCAGAATCCGCTGCACCGCACGCTCTTCAGCATGGCCTCACTGGTGGTCACGGTGCAGGCCGCCGGGGTGATCATGCGGCTGCTTGGCGATCCGGACTCGACTGATCCGCTGGCGACAATGGCCGGGCCGCTCATCGGTGCAGCCTGCGTCTACTTCCTCGTCAACACCGGCCTCGTCGCCGCCGCGATTGCGATGGCGACCGGCGATCGAATCACCACGGTCTGGCACACCAACTTCCTGTGGAGCGCGCCAAGCTATTTCGTCGGCGCCGCGACCGCGGCGGTGGCGGCGTGGTTCGTCACGCACGCCGGCTATTGGGTGGCGGCGCTGATGTTCGCACCGGTCTACCTGACGTTCCGGACCTACAAGATCTACATGGGCCGCATCGAGGACGAACAGCGGCACGTCCAGCAGACGTCGGACCTGCACCTCGCAACCATCGAAGCGCTGGCGCGGGCGATCGACGCCAA
>JBKPSC010000406.1:0-15214 GCA_046734915.1 Acidobacteriota bacterium
AGATGTCGGCGTAAATATCGGCGTGGTCGAACTCGATGTTGTTGATGACGGCGATGTCAGGCAAGTACTTCAGGAACTTCGCGGTCTTGTCGAAGAACGCGCTGTCGTATTCGTCGCCTTCGATGACGAAGTCCCGCCCGCGGCCGAGACGATAACTCGATCCCTGATCGCCGAAGTTCCGTGCAATCCCGCCGACCAGCACGCTGGGATCCGTCTGCCCGTGGGTCAGCACCCATCCCACGAGCGCCGCGGTCGTCGTCTTGCCATGGGTGCCGGCGATCACGATGGCTCGCGAGCCCCACAAGAAATGCTCGCGGACGGCCTCCGGCAATGAGCAGTACCGAATCTTCCGATCGAGCACTTCTTCGAGCTCGGCGTTTCCACGTGAAATGGCATTTCCCACGACGACGAGGTCGAGGTCGGCGGTGATGTGCTCGGCCCGATAGCCGCTGAGCGCGGGAATGCCCTCTGCGGCCAGAAAATCGCTCATCGGCGGATAGACGTCCTGATCCGAGCCCCGCACGTCGAGCCCCTTCCGCTTCAAGAGCGCGGCCAGGGTCGCCATCGCCGTGCCGCAAATGCCGATCAGATGCACCTTGGTCACAGGCATGCGTTCGTCGATCCTCGACTCATGAAACAGCCGCGTCTTCAATGATGATTCGCGGACGGCCGTCCGCGATGACGCGGCACGCGACGCCGAGCGGCAGCGTCATGGTCGGACCCGTCGTGTGGCCGGTTGGAAAGCCGATCACGACCGGTCCGGGGAAATCGGCCAGCAGGTCCGCCATCACGGCGCGGCCGGTCGGGTCGCCCGACGGCTCGTCACAGTTCGGCAACTCGCCGATGACGATGGCCCTCGCCTTCGCGAGCAGACCGGCTTGACGCGCCTGCGTGAGCATGCGGTCCAGGCGGTACGGGCGCTCGCCGACTTCGTCGATGAGCAAGACATAGCCTTCTGGAGGCGAGAACGCGAATGGCGTTCCGAGTGAAGCGAGCAATTGAGTCAACGTGCCGCCCAGCAACGGGCCAATCGCATCTCCCGGCCGCACGACCTCTAGTCCGTCCGGCGCGAGATCGCCAAGCGGCACGGGCTCGGTCACGGCGCGCATGAACGAATCGCGATCGTAACCGGACTGGCCACGTCCGAAACGGCCGGCCAGCATCGGCCCGTGAAACGACACGATGCCGCAGAAGAGCGTCTGGAAAGCGAGTAGCGTGGTGATATCGCTGTAGCCGACGAGCACCTTCGCCGCCTGGCCCACAAGCTGTCGATCGAGCAGCGGCAGCACCTGCGCGCTGCCGTAACCGCCGCGGACACAGATCAGTCCGGCGATCGACGGATCGGTCCAGGCCGCGTGCAGCGCGGCGGCGCGTACTTCCGGCGATCCCGCCAGATAGCGATGCTTTGCGAAGACGGAGTCGTCGTACACCGGTTCGAAACCGAGTGCGCGAAGCTCGTCGACGCCCGCGGCAAATTCGACGCGATCGAAGGCGCTGGCTGGTGCCACCACGGCCAGCCGATCGCCGGCCTTGAGCGCGCGGGGTTTCACCATCACGCGAACCGCGCCATCTCGTCCGCAATGGCGCGATGCGCATCCTGGCCGAGCGTCTGCCTGAGCGTGGTGGCCGACATCGGCTTTCGGGCGGGTGCGGCCCACAGAAAGCGCTCTTTGGCGCGCCGTTGGCGGGCGAGCGCGTCTTCGACACGGGAGAGAGGCAGCCGCTCCTCTTCGACCGCGTAGACCAGAGCTTCGAGCGCTGTTGCCTGAGCTTCCCAGTCGCCACTGCAGATGAGCACACCATCGCATCCCGCTTCGATCGCGAGCACGGCAGCCGCCGGCACCCGATAATCGCGGGCGATGGCCTTCATCTCGAGGTCGTCGCTCAGGATGACGCCCTGATAGCCGAGCGAGTGGCGCAGCATGCCGGTCACGATTTGCCGCGACAGCGTCGCGGGCCGTGTGTCGTCCAGCGCCGGCATGAAGATGTGTGCGGTCATGATGCTCGCGACTTCGGCCCGGATAGCCGCACGAAACGGGACGAGTTCGACGTCACGCAGCCGCTCCGGCGGATGCTCGACGAGCGGCAGCTCCAGGTGCGAATCGGTGCTCGTGTCGCCATGACCGGGAAAGTGTTTGCCGCACGCGGCAATCCCCTCGGACTGCATGGTTCGAATGATCGCCTCGCCGAGTCGCGCGACTTCTTCGGCCTTTTCAGCCAGCGCTCGATCGCCGATCACCGGATTCCGCGGATTCGTATGGACATCCAGCACCGGCGCGTAGTCGAGCGTCACGCCGACCGCCTTCATCTCGCTCGCCAGCGCCCGGGCAAACCGTTCGGCCAGGGTCACATCACCGCTGCGTCCGAGCGTGGCCATCGGCGGCCACTCGGTGAAAGGCGCCTTCAGCCGTGCGACCCGCCCACCCTCCTGATCGACGCTGACCCAGGCCGGCATCTCAGACGTCAGTTGCGCGGCATCGAAACAGAGCTCGGCGACCTGCTCGGGATCGGCGATGTTCCGGGCGAACAGAATGACTCCGCCCAGCCCGAAGTCGCGTGCCAGCGACCTGAGCTCCACGGGAATCTGTTGTCCATTGAACCCGGCAATGAGCAGCTGACCGATCTGTCGGCGAAGCGCGAGCGGAGACATGGGAACATCAGATTCTACCTCGCTTAAGGTGCTTCGATCTTGGCGCTAGGTTCTTCGTGCTCGTGCTTCGTGCGCGTTCTTGGTGCTGCACGAAGCACCGCGCACCAGCACCAAGAACCAAGAACGCAGAACCAAGCACCCCTGAGAAACTAGAACGCTATAATTCACCCGTGCGCATCGTCTCCTCCGCGCCGACCCGCATCGATCTCGCGGGCGGCACCATTGACATCTGGCCGCTGTATCTCTTCCACGACGGCGCGACGACATTGAATGCCGCCATCTCGCTTCGGGCGCACGTCACGCTGGAGCGTCGCGACGACGGAGGCATCGAGCTCGTCTCGATCGATACCAACCGGCGGACTCAGGTCCGGCACTGGTCCGAGCTCACTGCGGCCAGCGAGCTGCCGCTGCTCGCGCTGCTGGCGCGCCACTACCGACTCGAGAATGCGACCCTCACCACACGCGGTGAATCACCGGCCGGCGCCGGCATCGCCGGCTCCTCGGCGCTGACCATCGCCACGTGTGGCGCGCTCGCGCGTTTCACCGGCGCCTCGTTGGCACCCGAGGATTTGCTGCAGGTCGCGATGAATGTCGAGTGCCAGACCATCCGCGTACCCACCGGCGTGCAGGACTATCGTCCTGCGCTGTATGGCGGCGTCGCTGCGATCGATCTCGGCGTCGCCGGCATCCGCCGCGTGGGCCTGGAGGTCGACCCGCGGGAGCTCGAGCGCCGCATCGTCCTGGCGTATACGGGCGCCCCGCGCAACTCTGGCACCAACAACTGGGAAATCACCAAGCGCCACATCGACGGCGATTCAGAGATCTTCGACTGTTTCGAGCGTATCCGCGATGCGTCGGCTCGCATGCGCGACGCTCTGCTCGCCGGCGACTGGGGCGAGGTTGGCCACCAGATCACCAATGAATGGACCACGCGGAAGCGTCTGGCACCCGGCGTCACCACACCCGAGATCGAAACGCTGATCGCCACCGCGACGCGGGCTGGGGCGACAGCGGCCAAGGTGTGCGGCGCCGGCGGCGGCGGTTGTCTTTTCTGTTACGGTCCGCCGGCGGCGCGCGGCGCCATCGCCGAGGCCCTCGCGGCCGGGGGCGCCCGCCTGCTCGACTACCGGATTGACGTCGAAGGATTGAAGGTTGGATAACCAGGCGATCGCCCGCGTGCTCCGGGAGGTCGCCGATCTGCTGGAAATCAAGGACGACAATCCGTTCAAGATTCGCGCCTACCGCAACGGCGCCGACATCGTCGCCAACCATCCGCACGACCTGACTGTCCTGGATGCGGCCGGGCTCCGCGAGATTCCTGGAATCGGAAAGGATCTCGCAGCCCGCATAGTCGAATTGTCGACAACGGGCCAGTCGGAATTCCACCAGGAGCTCGTCGCCGAATTCCCACCCTCGGTGCTCGATCTCCTCCACCTTCAGGGCATCGGTCCGAAGACCGTGGCCACCTTCTATCGCGAACTCGGCATCCGCACGATCGAGGACCTCGAGGCGGCCTGCGCGAGGGGGCGCCTGCGCGCGCTGAAAGGCATGGGTGCGAAGAAGGAAGCGCTCATTCTGAAGGCGTTGGCCGATCGCAAACAGTACGCGGGCCGTCATCTTCTCGCCGATACCTACGCCGTGGCCTCGACTCTCGTCGAGATGCTCACGAATCACGCGCCCACCGCGCAGATCACGCCGGTCGGAAGCCTGCGCCGCGGCTGCGAGACATGCGGCGACATCGACATCCTGGTGTCGGGCGCCGATGCGGCCATCGCCGACGCCTTTGTGGCTGCGCCCGGCGTGGAGCGGGTGCTGGCGCGCGGCGGCACCAAGGCGAGCATCCTGCTCTCCGGCGGGTTTCAGGCGGACCTCCGTCTCGTCCCTGCCGAGAGCCACGGCGCCGCGATGCAGTACTTCACGGGATCGAAGGCGCATAACATCGCCCTGCGCGACCGTGCGATCGGAATGGGCTTCAAGCTCAATGAGTACGGAGTCTTTCGGACCTCCGACGACAGCCGCGTCGCAGGCGCGACCGAGGACGAAGTCTACGCAGCGCTTGGCCTTGCCTGGGTGCCGCCCGAGCTGCGCGAGAACCGCGGCGAGATCGAATTGGCCGAGTCCGGACCGATGCCAACGCTGGTCAACCGGCACGACCTGCGGGGCGATCTGCACAGCCATACGACGGCGACCGATGGTAAGGACTCGATCGAGGCGATGGCCGAAGCGGCTCGCGCAGCCGGCCTCGAGTACCTGGCGATCACCGATCACAGTCAGGCGCTGGCCATGGCCAACGGTCTCGACGAACGCCGGGCGCTCGACCATGCCGTCCGCATCCGGTCGCTCGATGGACACGGCGGCGTCAGGCTGCTCGCGGGCATCGAGTGCGATATTCACGCCGACGGGTCGCTCGATCTGCACGACGATTGCCTGGCTGCCCTCGACATCGTCATCGTATCGGTGCATTCGGCGTTCGCCATGGAGCGGCAGCAGATGACGGATCGGTTGATTCGCGCCATCGAGAACCCGCACGTCGACATCCTCGGCCATCCCAGCGGCCGACGGTTGCTGCAGCGCGAGCCCTACCCGTTCGACGTCGAGGCCGTGGTCAACGCGGCAGCTCGTTGCGGCGTGGCGCTCGAGATCAACTGCCAGGTGACGAGACTGGATCTGAACGACGTGCACGCCCGGCTCGCCCGCGACCGCGGGGTACCGCTCGTCATCTCGACCGACGCCCACTCGCGATCGGCGTTCGAGCGGCTGCGCTGGGGTGCATTCGTCGCCAGGCGGGCCTGGCTCGAGCCGTCGCATGTCCTCAACACTCGATCGTTCGACTCATTCACGGCTTCGCTGCGCCGCAACCGCACACGCTCATGACCAAGCTCACCGTCCTCAGCGCCGATGACAAGCTGGCGGAGATTCGCCGCCTGTACTTCTCCGCGACGAAGAAGACAATCGCCGAGGACCTCGCCAAAGCCGTCCTGCTGCTGAAGTCGATGAACAGTGAGGAGGAACGCGAGCGGGCGACCGTCTACATGGACGGTCTGTCGCAGATGCGCTCGGATTGGACCCGGGAAAGCGGCGGAAGCCGGCGGCCTCGCAGGGGCAGATAGGCTACGGCCGAAGCGTCCAGCGGTATTCGAGCCGGCCGTCTCTGTCGATCCACGTATCGCAGATTCTCCAGCTTCGTCCGACCTCGCCTTCGGACTTCGTGATCCGGCGGGCGATCCACAGCACCTCCACCGGTATCGGGGCGCACTTCAATAGGAAGCGCCCTTCGGTAGGCCTCAACTCGCCGAGCTGAAAAAAGTTCTCTGGCCGGTGCGTCTCGGTCTGGCTGACCAGGACCTGCGCCTGGGCGGCGCGTCGCTCGTAGCCGATACCGTAATCGCCCGCGGCGCCGCCGCGGCCGACGAGCCAGGCCTGCGTCGTCACGGCAAGGCCGAGAATGGCCACCACGTAAGCCACCCGCCAGCCGTCTCGGGCGCGCGCGAGCCACTTCCACGGCAGCGGGCCATCGAACACTCCTGCGGCCAGCGCCGCCGGCAGCGGCGTCAGGATCAGCGTGTAGAACGGAAAGGTAGGAATGCGGGACAGACCAAAGGCCAGGATGATGAACCACCACCAGAAGCTCAGAACCGGAAGCGTCGACGGCGTGCGGAGCCATTGCCACAGGCCGTACACGAACAACGGCGCGCCAAGCCAGACCGAGCCGCTATAGAAGACCCAGCGGAGTGTGCCATTCAGGAAGTCGGCACGGTGCGGATCGAAGAAATAGAAGAGATCCGACGGAATGACCTGCCACTGCACTTTGCGCAGCAGGAACAAGCCGAGCACATCGACCTTCGGACGCTCCGCGAGTGTCTTTGCCGGTAACTCGAGCAGGTAGCTGAAATACGGCAGCCAGAACGCCAGATTGAGAACGACCAGCACCGCGATGGCCGCCAGCTCGCGCCGCGACGGCGGCGGCAATTTGCCGAGCGTCGACGACGAACGCCCCGCCACTCGATCGACGACGTACTGGACGGCAAACGCCAACGGCAGCAGCGCGAAGGCGATGATGCCGGACTGATGCAGCTGGCCGACGACGAGCGTCGCGCCGAGGAAGAGCGCGATGCCCTTCCAAACGCGGCCGTCCCTCAGGGCGTCAATCCCGTTCAAGAGACACAGAACACCCGGCAGCAGCAGATCCTGAGTCCAGATTTTTCGGCTGAACAGGACGGCGAATGGTGACACGGCGCACAACGCGAGCGTCACCGTCGCCCGGAAGGCGTCCGTGTGCCGCCTCGCCCAGAGCCACAGCGGGTAGAGACACAGCACGTTGACGACGGCCACGAACGCCGCGATCGCCACGGGATGCGGGGCGAGTGCCCAGACCACGGCGACGATCCACGTGAAAAGCGGTGCGTTCCCGACCCGATTGGAGCTCAGCATCCCGTGCGTGGGCCAGGTGCGGACAGACGCCCAGAGCCGCTCGTCCAGGAACCGGATGGACTGGTTGAGCGCCTCCTGTTCGTCGAACTTGAACTCCATGGCGGTGAGGCCGTACAGACGAAGCACGGCGCCCACGGCGATCAGCGCGAGGGCCCATCGTTTCCACTGTCTGTTCGCCTGAAGCATCCGGGTTTGCGGGCGGCGACCGGTGCGAGACGACGCCGGCGTGCGCTCTGAAGGCGCACGCCGGCCGGTTCGAATCAGAGACGGGTGATCTGTCCGGTCTTCGCCGCTTTGATGATGTTATCAGCGGCCCGGAAGGCCAGCGCCTGAATCGTCATCGTCGGGTGGTTGCGCCCACCGGTGACCAGGTTACTGCCGTCGATGATGAAGAGATTCGGGACGTCGTGCGCCCGGTGGAACTTGTTCACCACCGATGTCTTGGGATCGTTGCCCATCCGGCAGGTGCCGCGGTTGTGCGCGCTGCCGCGACTGTCGTTGACAGGTCCCGCCCAGACCTTGGTCGCGCCGGCGGCCTCGAGAATCTCGATCGACTTCTGTCTGAAGAACTCCATCGCCTTGAAGTCGTCCGGATGGCTCGTCGACGTGATCCGCATGGCGGGCAAACCCCAGCCGTCCTTGACGTCCGGATCGAGGTCCACGCGGTTGGTCTCGAGCGGCAACTGCGTGACGAAGCACGACACGGTCATCTTGTGATTGGCTTCGGCCATCAGTGCCTTTTTGTACGCCGAGCCCCAGCGCGGGCTCCCGGGCTGCAGACCTCTGAGACCATAATTGATCGGGGTGTCGAATCCGCGGGCGGTCATGCGGCCGCCGCCGTAGAAGCCGCGTTGCGGATCGGTTTTGACGAAGTCGACAATTGCCGCACCCGTGACAACGCCCTTGTAGTCGTTCAACGGGTGCTCGAACAGCCCGCTGGCGCCGGCGCCGCCGCCAAGCATCAGGTACCTGCCAACCACTCCGCTGGAATTGGCGAGGCCGTCGGGGAACCGTGCTGACTTGGAGAGCAACAGCAGGCGCGGCGTTTCGGAGCCATTTGCCGACAGAATGACGGCTTTCGCCCTCTGGAAGATTTCCTTCTTGTCGTTGTCGAAGTAGACGACGCCGGTGCAGCGTCCGTTGTTGTCCACCGAGATTTCGCGGACATACGACCTCACGCGGATCTCGCAGTTGCCGGTCTTTTCGGCGAGCGGCAGCATCGTCACTGCTGAGCTCGAGCGCGCCTTGACGTGGCATCCGAATCCCGAGCACGAGCTGCAATTCACGCAGGCGTCGCGCCCCTGGTAGGGGCGCGTGATGATCGCCAATGGTCCCGGTATGACCTCCCAGCCCAATTTGGCGGCGCCAATTTTGAAGAGCGCACCGGATGCCTTCATCGGGACCGGAGGCACCGGGTAATCCTTGGTCATCGGCGCCACGTTGGGGTTGTTCAGCTTCTGGCCTGAGATGCCCATCTCCCACTCGGCCTGCGTGTAATAAGGCTCGAGCTCGGCATAGGTGATCGGCCAATCAGCCAGGCCGGTTCCCGCGACCGCGCCAACCGTGGTGGCCTCGTTGAACTCCCATGGGAGATGGCGCCAACTGCTGCCACCGTAGGTCACGGTGCCGCCGCCGACGACGCAGCCGTAGCTGTGGACTCCGGGGACCGCCTTCTCATTGGCGTTTCGTCTGAAGGTGTTGGGCTGCTTGACCGGATCGGTCATCAGCTGGTCGTCCCCCGTGGCGTTGTCGTTCAGGTACTCGTCTTTGGTGTAGTCCTTTTCGTGGCCGTACTTGCCCCAGCCGCCCTGCTCGAGGACGACAATCTTGAACCCGGCCGTGGACAGCTGCTTGGCCATGATGCCGCCTGCAGCTCCGGAGCCGATGATGACGAAATCCACCTCGGTCGACGGTGTGAATTGGACCATGGCTTTATCTCCAGTGCCGCTTAGCGACGGAATTGTGGGAGCGCGTCGTAGTACCCGAAGGGCGGCTGGAACTTCATCGAGTCGTCATAGTTGACGAGCTTCCAGCCGATCTTGTTGTAGTTGCCCCCATGCGCGGGACTGGCGAAGAAGCCAGTAATCGTGTGCGTCCGTACCAGGTCGAAGAACTTCGTCCTCTCCATCGCCGTCAGCACCTGGATCTGCTGAGGCGACGTTAACGCCGAGAACTTCGTGGCGGACGGGAAGAGCTGTTTCGTCTGCGTCTCGAGCTCCCGCAGGCCCTGCGTGTAGTCGTTCTGACGATCCTTCTCGAACGTCGTCAGCGCGCGGTCGATGAAGTTGATGACCCTCGCCTCGCGCGCGCCAGGCGTGTCGTCGGTCGGGATGATCTGGGCGGCCATGGCCTCCACCTCTGCCGCCTGCTCGGGACGGAAAAAGGCGAAGCTCGCCGACTGGCCGCCAGCCGGACCTTGCTGCGCGTAGGCCGCGGCTTCGAGGATTCCGGCGTAATTGGCGGTCACCCAGGCGGCGCTGAGACCCGCCGCCGAATTGAGGAGAAACTCTCGGCGAGATCGCGATCCGGTGCTCATGAGCGCTCCCTTTCCGACGTATGGCCGAGACAGTGAAGCGAGTACGCCGCCGTTCTACCGCCCGCGTCAACCGGTGTCAAGAACGAATCGGCCGCAAGGGACGAACCGCAGAGCGTCCACGATCGGCTACGATGCTGTCGATCGAATCGTCTGGAGGTGTGGGATGAACCGGTGGTGGCGTACCTGGATCAGTGCAGTGGTGATCGCGGCAGCTTCGACATCGCTGGTGGCCGGCCAGGAGGCGCGCTCCTGGAAGGCGCCACATACGGCGTGGGGCGATCCGGATCTCCAAGGCACCTGGACCAACGAGACGATCACGCCATTCGAGCGGCCAGCGTCGCTGGCCAACAAGCCGTTCCTGACGCGGGCGGAAGCCGCCGACATCGAAGCGCGCGCCGCCGTCCAACGCGATTCGGCCGATGGGACCGCCCGACCAGGCGACGTCGGCACCTACAACCAGTTCTGGACCGACTCGGGCACCAAAGTCGTCTCGACCTTGCAGTCATCACTGGTGGTCGACCCACCCGACGGCCGAGTGCCGGTGCGGCCCGAGGCGACGAAGCAGCGCGAGGAGAACGACCGACAGAACGGCGATGCCCCGGAGTTCATGAGCCCGTGGGATCGCTGCATCACACGCGGCATTCCCGGTGGACTCTTTCCGGCCGGTTACAACAACGCGTATCAAATCCTGCAGTTTCCCGGATACGTGCTGATTCACTACGAGATGATCCACGCCGCACGCCTCATCCCGACAGATGGCCGCCCGCACCTTCCATCGCACCTCCGGTTCTGGGACGGCGACTCGGTCGGTCATTGGGAGGGCGACACGCTCGTCGTCGACGTCACCAACTACAATGGCAAGGGTTGGATCGCGACCAATGCCGCCGCCGGGCGCCTGCGCGGCATCATGCAGAGCGACGCCCTGCACGTGGTCGAGCGATTCAAGCGCGTGAGCGCCACGACGATCCACTACGAGGCGACGATCGAGGACCCGAAGGTTTACACCCGCCCCTGGAAGCTGGCCATTCCGCTTGAACGAGACGATGAATACGTCTTCTACGAGTACGCCTGTCATGAAGGTAATCACGCCGTCGAGCACGTCCTGAGGGGAGCACGCGCGCTGGAGAAACCGGCGCGCTGACGCGCGACGGAGCGCGGTCTGCGCACGGCCAGACTGACTGTGCGGATTACTTCTCGGCTCTTTCGAGCGTGAGGCGGCGAGTCAACGTGTCGGCGCCGCTGCGCGTGGAGTTCGGTGCTGGACCGAAGAACAGCTTGCCGCCCTCGAACCGATAGAAGCGGCGCTGCTCGGTGCCGACGTAGTCGGGGCGCCAGGCGGCCTCCACCTTCAGCACCACCGTCCCCGCCGCGTCGTCGGTCGTACATGGCCCCGAATAGGCGATGTAGCTGCTGAACAGCGCGCTCTTCATCTGGTCGTTGATCGACGTACCGCTCGCCGTGAACGCCGGGACATCGCTCGACATGATCTGCAGATAGCAGGAGCCGCCTTCTACGACGATGGAGCCCACCGGGTGGCGGCCCCAGGGATACCGCGCGACGGTGCCGTCTGGCCGCAGGTCTTCCGCCATGATCAGCTTCCACCGGCCCTGAATGGTTTCAGCGGTGGCCGCTGCGGGCAGCACGAGCAGGCAGAACGTGATGAGCGCCTTCATAGCCGCAGAGCTCGATGCGGCAGACGGTAGCTCGCCTGACGGCGCCCGTCAACAATTGTTTCAGTGGGCGCTTACGCTCAGCGTTGGACGCCGCTGACAACCTTCTTGCGGGCGGCGACCCGAAGAGGTTCGGGGACGTTGCGGTCGGTCGAGAGTGTGGCCAGGTCGCGGTCGTTCAGCCGATGCATCAGGTTGAGCGAGAGACCCACAGGCGTCTTGGCGTTCTTGGTAAGCGCCAGCACGATGCCGTAGTTCTTCCTCCACGTACGGTTCGCGGCAATCGCCCGCAGGATGTCCTCGGCGATGCTGCCCATCCGCGCGAAGCTCTCGACTTCCTGCTCGGTCACTTTCGGGCTCATCAAAACGGCCATCGCGATCGACTTGCTGGGATCGCGGATCAGAATCGCCCGGACCTCGCGCGACCCCTTTGACGCGGCTTTCAATCGTTCGGGGAAGGTCATTCGCGACAGCTTTTGAAACAAGCTGTCACGCTCGGCGCCTTCCTCTGTCAACTCCGGATCGAGATCTCCCCCGTCGGCGAGGTGCTGCATCAACTGCCTTCGAATGTCCTCTGGCACCTCGGAGTTCTCGAGGTGCTGCCGGATGGCTTCCCCGGGCAGACGCTTGAGCGTATTCGCGGCGGTCGTGCGCACTTCCTCGTCCTGATCGCTCGCGAGGAGCACGAGGATCGCCAGCATCTCGTTCGTCGGCGCGGCAATCGCGCCCTGCGCGGCCTCGAGCCTGACGTCGCGGGCGGCGGAGCCGCGCTTGAAAAAAGCCAATGTATCCATCGTCAGCGTTTCGAAGGCCCGCCCCAGGCTTCCCGAGCTGCCTGTGCCAGAGCGTGCAGCGCCATCGCGCCGCAACCATTCTTGGTATCGGCTCCTTCCGCCATGAAGAGCCCTATCCCCGCGACACCGGCTGCACCTGTTTGCGCGACCTGGCGCAACCGATCGAGCGATACTCCGCCGATGGCGAGGACGGGAATGGCAGCCGCCCGCACAATCTCCGACAGACCACGCAGTCCGAGTAGCTGGTGGTCGGCCGTCTTGGAAAGCGTCGGCCACACCGTCCCGGCAATCAGGTAGTCGGCACCTTCCCCTTCGACCTCCGCTTCCGGCGCCGCATGCACCGAGCGCCCGACCAGGAATCCGCGGGGAGCCAGCGAGCGAACCCTGGCGGCACGAACTGAGTCAGCGCGCAGGTGCACGCCGTCGGCGCCGGCCGCCAGTGCCACATCCAAACGATCGTTGATGACCACCTTGGTCCGCGAGCCTCGGACGAGCTGCACGATGTCGCGGGCCAGGCGATACAGTTCTGCCGCCTCGAGATCGCGCTCGCGCAACTGGACGACGTCGATACCTGCCTCGATGGCGTAGCGGACCTGCTCGGCGACACAGGCGACAATCGCCGCCGGCGGCGCGGTCGGCGCGGACAAACGGCCGCGGTCGGTGATGAGATGGAGAATCAGGGCCCGACCTGCGTATCGGCTCCGTCGTGAAACGCGACCTCGTGACGCGCCCGCATCGTGAAGATCGGAATCATTTCGGCGAAGCCCGCACACAGGTTCACGACGCCGAGACCACTGATGGCGCCGCGTACGAAAGAGTTGGTCAGCGCCGGCTTGATGGCGGGCACGGCGAGCATGAAGTAGTTGTGCTCCCAGAAGAGCGACCAAGGGAGGACGATGAGCAGAAGCCCGACCTCGATGAAGAATGCGACGAGCACGAGGCGACGAAACAGGACGCTACCCTCGCATCTGGGCGGCACTGAGCCGGCTGACGCGCTCTGCAATGTCGCGATAGTCGCCGGCGTCTGCCTGTAGCTCCATGCAAACGGCGAGGGCCCGCGTGTACTCTCCGCTGGTTTCCAGCACGTCTGCCAGATCGTACAACAGAAGATGCCCGTCTTCCTGAGAAGTCGGAGGCGCCTGCGCGGCCCGCTCCAGCCACTCGACCGCTCGCTCCGTCTGCCCCTGCTGAAGGTAGATGCGTCCGAGCAGGGACGCCGTGGCAAACCTCAGCCGCGGCGCACGGGAGGCAGAAGTCAAAAGGGGGATGCTGTCCTCGAGGCGGCCAATCGCGTGGAGCCCCACACCGCGGGCGAACTCGTCCTCGGCCGAAGCCAGATCGGACTTGCGCTCCGCTTCAGCACGCAGTTCCCCGAGCACGCCGTCGATGGTGGCGGGAGGCGCATCGGCGGTTTCCGGCAGCGCCTCAGTCGGCGTCATCCCGTCGAGCGCGACGCTCAGATCGACTTCGGCGGGATCGTCTTCGTCGACGTCCGCTTCGGGCGTCGATTTAGGCGAGTCGAACGAACTGGTTGAGTAGTCGAACGGGGTCGCCGCGAAATCGAAGTTGTGGTTGTCGATCTGCCACTCGGCCGACGCCGAAGGTTCTTCGTCGGCCACGCGGACGGGCTCGTCGGCAGCGTCGGCGGCATCTGTCAGAGTCGGAACCTCCCCGCGGGCGGCCGAGATCGAAACGTCGGTGCTGGTGAACGGCTCGTCGCCGCTCAACCGCGCGGCGATGCAGGCCTCGGGATTGGGCTCGCCCAGCATCTCGAGGGCCCGGCGGAACCGCTCGATGTTCGCGCGATCCCACGGCTCGCGGGCGACCAGGTCCTCGGCGATATAGCGCGCCTCTTCCGCCGCCCCGGCTTCGAGGTAGGCGTCAACGAGGTGCGCCTGGGCGCTGAACATTGCTGCCTCGAGGCCGCCGTCGACTGACACCTCGACCAGGCGCATGAGGGCCGGCAAGTACATCGGGACGCGCGTGACCAGCTCCTGCAGTCCCGCCGCCGCTGACGCCCAGTCGGATTCGCTTACTGCCGCGTCGGCCGCGAGATCGATCACCGCGAAGGCGAGATCCGGTTGCGAGTCGCACAGTGACAGGCCGAATAGCGTGACCTCATCGCGACGTCCTGGTGCACTCTCGATGAACTGCCGCACGACGGCCAGCGCTTCGGCCGCACGCCCGGCGGCAACGAACGCCGCAGCCGAGTCCAACGACGGGGCCGAGGCGGCCGGAACGTCAACCTCCAGGGCCGCCGTCTCGGTCTCGCCGGCTTCAGGGGCGACCCCGCCTTCCGTGGGAGCCTCCTCCTCGTGAGGGGCGGCGTCGACGACAGGTGCGCGATTCAGCCGCTTCAGGAGCCGGGCATCGGACGGGTCGATGGCGAGCGCCTGCTCGAGCAACGCCACCGCTTCTTCGTGGCGGCCCTGTTCTTCGAAATGCGCGGCGATCAGCTGGAGTTGCTCGGAGGTCCGCGCGTGCTCGCGCGCGCTGACGTGATCGCCCGCGGCCACGAATGCCTCGAGCAGCTCGTGGCGAAGGGCCTGATCTTCAGGCATCAGCGTCACGGCTTCCCGCAACGCGTCGATCGCTTCCTGCGCCCGGCCGTTCACACGCAGCTCGCCGGCCAGTTCCTTCAGATCGCGGACGGCACCGGCCTGATCCTTCAGCTCGAGACGGGCGCGTGCTCCCTCGAGGCGGGCGGCGAAGTCCTGCGGATCGAGCGAGGCCAGGCGCACGGCGATTTGCGCCACACCGCGACGGTCGCCCCTCGCCTGGCGGCGATCGGCTACGCCCTTGAGGAACGTTCGGGCATCGACGAGCACGCCCTGCGTCGCGGCAATCTCCCCGCACTGCAGCAGCGCGTGCTCGTGCTCGGGACGAAGCTTGAGGATCTTCTTGTAGAGCGCCGCGGCCTTGGCCAGGGCGCCCTCGTCGCTCAGCGAGTCGGCGCTGCGGACGAACTGCTCGATCGCTTTGTCGGTCTTGCCAGAGCGGACATACAAATCGCCGACGATGTTGGCGGTGTTCCAGTCCTGCGGCTGCTCGTCGACGATCCGGACGTACTCCGTGATCGCCTGATCGAGCTTGCCTTGCCGAAGCAGCTTCTCGGCACTGCGCAGTGTGGCGG
>JBKPSC010000407.1:0-17405 GCA_046734915.1 Acidobacteriota bacterium
ATGCAGTACAGGAATCCACGTCCGAGCTCGGCGGCCTTCTTGATCCGCGCCTCGGTCGTCGTCGGACTCAACAAGAAGATCACGTCGAGACCGCGCGCGGCCAGCTCCTCACGAAAGGTACCGGCTTCTTCGATGGGTAAATCCAGCGCCAGCACCCCGTCGACTCCAGCTCGAGCCGCGGCTGCGGCGAAGGCCTCGACGCCCATCCGCACCAGAGGGTTGGCATAGCTGAAGATCACGATAGGCGCGCGCACCTCACCGCGGATGTCGGCGACCATTTCGAGCGTCGCGCTCAGATTGGCGCCAGCCGCCAGCGCGCGTTCTGTGGCGCGCTGAATCACCGGACCGTCAGCAAGCGGATCGGAGAACGGGACTCCGACTTCAAGGACGTCGGCTCCCGCTCGATCGAGCGCTTTGAGAATCTCTGCCGAGCGGGCGAGATCGGGATCGCCAGCGGTTGTATAGGTCACGAGGCCCGGCTGGCCCTCGCGCCTCAGACGCTCGAACGTCGGGCTCAAGCGTGACACATCAGGCCTCGTGGGCGGCCACCGGCATCGCACGGGACGCGAGCTGTCGTTCCATCGTGTGCACGTCCTTGTCACCCCGGCCCGACAGATTGGCGAGGATGACGGCATCGCGTCCGAGCTCCGGCGCCAGCGTCCGCAGGTGCGCGATCGCGTGCGCCGACTCGAGGGCGGGCAGGATGCCCTCGTACCGCGCGAGCTCCTGGAATGCCTCGAGCGCCTGCGCATCGGTCGCGTACGCGTATTCGGTCCGGCCCTGTGATCGCAGCCAGGCATGTTCGGGCCCGACGGCTGCGTAGTCGAGACCGGCCGACACCGAGTGCGTCAGCTCGATGTTGCCATGATCGTCCTGCAGCACGAACGTTCGCGTGCCCTGCAGAATGCCTGGACTGCCGCCGGCGAATCGGGCCGCGTGCCGTCCTGGTGTGAGGCGCTCACCGCCCGCCTCGACCCCGATCAGCCGGACGCCCGGATCGTCGACGAAAGCGTCGAAGATGCCGATGGCGTTGCTGCCGCCACCGACGCAGGCGACGACGGCGTCAGGCAGCCGTCCCGTCAACTGTTGAATCTGTTCCCGCGCCTCGCGACCGATGATTGATTGGAACTCGCGGACCATCAGTGGATACGGATGGGGGCCGAGCGCCGAACCCAGCAGATAGTAGGTGTCGCCGACATGCGTCACCCAGTCGCGCATGGCCTCGTTGATGGCGTCCTTCAGCGTCCGGCTGCCCGAGTCGACGCGAATGACCTCGGCGCCCAGCAGCCGCATGCGAAAGACATTGAGCGCCTGGCGTTCCATGTCGTCCGCACCCATGTAGACGTGGCAGTCGAGACCGAGCAATGCACAGGCCGTTGCCGACGCCACCCCATGCTGACCGGCGCCAGTCTCAGCGACGATCCGACGCTTGCCCATCCGCGCGGCGAGCAGCGCCTGCCCGAGCGCGTTGTTGATCTTGTGCGCGCCCGTATGGGTCAGGTCCTCGCGTTTGAGGAAAATGCTCGCTCCACCCAGAGCCTGGGTCAGACGTCGCGCCTCATAAACCGGCGTCGGCCGCCCGACGTAGTGAATCAGCAGGCGGTCGAGCTCACGCTGAAAGTCAGCATCATCTCGAACGGCAAAGTAGCCGCGCTCGAGCTCTTCGATGGGCTCGACCAGCGTCTCCGGCACATAGCGCCCGCCGAATTCGCCGAAGTACCCACGGCTGTCCGGATCGCGCCGGCCCGTGCTCTTCACCACCTCACCCCCTCCGCATTGGACCCGACGTCGCGGAGTCGGCTGAACAGCGCCGCCAACCGATCGTGGTCCTTCGCCCCAGGCGCTGATTCGACCCCCGACGAGACATCAATACCGAACGGCCGGACTCGCCCGACGGCTTCGGCCACGTTGTCGGCCGTCAGCCCTCCAGCCAGGACGATCGGGCGCTCTCGCGCGATTGACGCGGCGAACGTCCAATCCGCGGCACGCCCGGTCCCGCCGCGGCGGACCGGATCGTGGGCATCGACCAGCAGCATGACGTGCCTCGGCCATGACATCGGTCGATGGCTCGTCAGGCCCACGGCTTTCAGCACCGGCCTTTTCACGCTGTTGGCAAACTGCAGGTCTTCGTCGCCGTGCAACTGGACCGCGCCCAGACCAACGAGGCTGGCGATGGCGTTGACCTGCGCCGCAGGCTGATTCACGAACACGCCCACAGTGGTCACAAAGGGCGGCACGCGCCGAACGATGTCGCGCGCCCGATAAGGATCGATGGCGCGTGGGCTGTCGGGCCAGAACACGAAGCCGATGGCGGAAGCTCCTGCCGCGATCGCCGCCTCGGCGTCGGCTAAACGAGTGATGCCACAGATCTTGACGAATGGCGTCACTGTCCCGCTCCCGCCAACAGGCGCTCGAGGGCGGCGCCCGGCGCCGGTTCGGCCATGAACCGTTCGCCAATCAGGAAAGCCGAGTAGCCAAGGCCACGCAGTCGCGTCAAATCCGCGGCGGACTTCAGGCCGCTTTCACTCACGGCGACAATCCCACGCGGCATGCGCGCGGCGACGACTTCAGAAACACCCACGTCCACGGCCAGCGTCTTCAGATTGCGATTGTTGACGCCGACAATCGACGCGCCGGCGTCGATCGCCACCGTCAGCTCGTCCAGGCTGTGGACTTCGACGAGCGTGTCGAGGCCAAGGCCTGAGGCGCGCCGATGCAGCACGGCCAGGTCCCCGGGCGGCAGAGCAGCGACGATCAGAAGCACCGCATCCGCGCCGGATGCTCGTGTCTCAAGCAACTGGTATTCGCTGACGACGAAGTCCTTCCGCAGAAGCGGCACCGTTACGGCCGCCCGCACGGCGCACAAGTCTGCCAGCGAGCCGTCGAAAAACGACGGCTCCGTCAACACCGAGATCGCCGCAGCGCCGGCAGCCTCGTACCCGCGCGCGATTGCCGTCGGGTCGTACTCGGCTCGCAGGATGCCGCGCGACGGCGATCGGCGCTTGCACTCGGCGATGACGTTGTATCGATCGGCGCGGGCCAAGGCCTCACGAAAGCAGCCCGGCCTTGGAGCGACCGCCTCGGCGCGACGCGCCAGCGCCGCCGATGACTCCCGGGCCTGTCGCGACTCGACGGTTCGCTGCATTGCGGCCACGATCGTCGCGAGCAAGTCAGCCGCTGCCGCCACTTCGCTCACGCGCCGTCTCCTCCCGAGAACTCTTCTGCAGTCGAGATCGAAACGAGCCGGTCCAGCGTGCGTCTGGCGTCGCCGCGATCGATGGCCCGCGCCGCCAGCAGCATGCCCTCGTCGACCGACCGCGCCTCTCCGGCGATGAACAGCGACGCGCCCGCGTTCAGCAGCACGATATCCCGCGCGGCGCCGCGAACGCCGCTCAGAACGCCGTCGATGATGCGAGCGTTTTCATGCGCGCTGGCGCCCTTCAAGGCACCCGGCGACGCTTTTGGGAGCCCGACGTCCGACGGATGCAGGTAAAAGGTGTTGACCGCGCCGTCACGGCACTCGGAGACCTTGGTGTAGCCGGTCGTCGAGATTTCGTCGATGCCGTCAGAGCCGTGCACGACCCACGCGCGCTCCGACCCGAGCAGCATCAGCGCCCTCGCCATCAGCTCCGTGAACTCCGGTCGAGGCACGCCCACGAGCTGTCGTGTTGCACTGGCAGGGTTGGTGAGCGGGCCCAGGAGGTTGAACGCCGTTCGCACGCCAAGCGCGCTGCGCGCCGGCCCGGCCCGCCGCATTGACGGATGAAACGTCGGCGCGAAGAAGAAGCCGATGCTGGCGTCGGCCAGGCACCGTTCGACGACCGCCGGCGACGCCGTTACCCTCACGCCCAGCGCTTCGAAGACGTCGGCGCTGCCCGAGAGGCTCGACACCGAACGGTTGCCGTGCTTGGCCACGCGGACGCCGCTCGCGGCGACGACCAGTGCGACGCACGACGAGATGTTGAAAGTCCCCGACCGATCGCCGCCGGTGCCGCAGGTGTCGAACACCTTCTGGTGCCGGCGAGAAATCTGCACGGCTTGCGCCCGCATCGTCCGCGCCAGGCCGACGATTTCGGCCGGGCGCTCACCCTTCATCGCGAGACCGATGAGGAAGGCGCCGATCTGCGCGTCGTGCGCGCGGCCCTCCATGACCTCCGACATCGCGGCCGCGGCTTCGTCACTCGTCAGGTCTTCTCGCCGCGCGAGCTTCTCAATCAGCGTCGGAAACATGCGTTCAGTCCAGGTGACCGTCGAGGAAGTTCCGCAGCATCCGCCGGCCTTCGCCGGTGAGGATGGATTCGGGGTGAAACTGGACGCCGTGCACGGGCCACCGGCGATGGCGGAGGCCCATGATGGCGCGATCGTCCGTCGTGCGGGCCGTCACCTCGAGCTCCGCGGGCAGGCCATCGTCTGCCACGATGAGCGAATGGTAACGGGACGCGACGAGCGGGTTCGCCAGCCCGGTGAACACGCCACGTCCGACGTGCTCGATCGTCGAGGTCTTGCCGTGCATGGGCGCGGCCGCACGGACCACCGAGCCACCGAAGACTGCGCCAATGGCCTGATGACCGAGACAGACGCCGAGAATCGGCGTGCGTTCCCCGAGAGCCCGGATGATGGGCATCGTGATGCCAGCGTCTTCGGGGCGCCCGGGGCCGGGCGAGATGACGATTCGTTGTGGCATCAGCGCCGCAACCTGCTCCACGCTCGTCTGATCGTTCCGCACGACGGTCATGGCGGCACCCAGCTCGCCAAGGTACTGGACGAGGTTATAGGTGAACGAATCGTAGTTATCGACAACAACGATCATGGTTGATCCCTAGGAACCGACCGGCGTGAGTTTCCCTTGTCAATTCAGCCCCGCCTGCGCGAGCTCCAATGCGCGTATCAGGGCTCTGGCCTTGTCGCGCGTCTCTTCGTACTCCGCTGCCGGATTCGAGTCCATCACGATGCCGGCGCCGGCCTGTACGAAGGCGCGGCCTTTCGACATGATGATCGTCCGAATCGCAATGCAGAAATCCAGGTTCCCGGCAAAATCGAGGTAACCCACCGCGCCGGCGTACAGACCGCGGCCACCCGGCTCGAGCTCGCGGATGATCTGCATCGCCCGCACCTTGGGTGCGCCCGAAACGGTTCCAGCCGGGAAACACGAGACCAGGGCGTCGAGGCGGTCGCGATCCGCGGCGAGGCGTCCTTCGACGACGGAGGTGAGGTGCATCACGTGCGAGAAGCGTTCGAGGCCCATGAACTGCGGGACCCGAACGCTGCCGTATTCGCAGACGCGCCCGACGTCGTTCCTGCCGAGGTCGACCAGCATCACGTGCTCCGCGCGCTCCTTCTCGTTTCGCTTCAGCTCTTCGGCGAGGCGCAGGTCCTCTTCTTCGCTGCGGCCCCTCGGCCGCGTGCCGGCAATCGGGTGCGTCTCGACCCGCGACCCTTCCACGCGCACGAGCATCTCGGGTGACGACCCGACAACGGACACCGCGCCCATGCGGATGAAAAACATGTATGGCGACGGATTGACGTGCCGCAGCGCGCGGTACACGGTGAACGGCTCGGCATCGACTGCCGACTCGAACCGTTGCGACAGCACGACCTGATAGATGTCGCCGGCGGCGATGTGCTCCTTCCCGGCCCGGACCGACTCCTCGAACTGCTCGCGGGTCAAATTCGATTCGACGACTATTGGGCGGGCGCCGTCGCGCCGCTCGACCGACAGGTTGCGCTCGAGCTCGCGCTCGAGGAACTGGATCTTCGCGCACGCGAACTGGTAGAGCGACTCGAGGTCTTCGTCCCCCGACATCCGGGCGTTGGCAATGATCAGGATGCGGTGTTGCACGTGATCGAACGCGAGCACCGTGTCGAAGAGCATGAAGCCGGCTTCGTCGGCGCCGTCCGGGCTCGTCCCGAGATCGCCGAGGACCGGCTCGAACCAGGCCGCTGACCCGTAACCGAGATAGCCGACAGCCCCGCCTGTGAAGCGCGGCAGGCCGGGGACGAAGGGCGATCGGAAGTCGGCCATCAGTCCGCGCAGCGTGTCGATGAACGGCCGCTGACTCTCGGTCAGCACGCCGGCGCGATCCATCGTCGTGCGGCCGTCTCGCGAGCGCAGGATGAGAAACGGATCTTTGCCGAGGAACGAATACCGGCCGACGTGCTCGCCGCCCTCGACGCTTTCGAGCAGAAATGCGTAGTCCGCGTCTTCGGCGATCTTGAGGAACGCTGAGACCGGCGTCAACAGATCCGCCACGATCTCTTTGCAGACGGGCACGAACGTGCCGCGCCGCGCGAGCTCCTTGAACTCGTCAAACGAAGTGATTTTCATGAGCTCTGAACTCCGCCAGCCGCGCTGCCGCGGCATTCCGCATCACGTCGGCAGCGGGCCGCGTGCCTGTCCACCACTCGAACTGGTCCTGAGCCTGGGCGACGAGCATCTCCAGGCCGCCGATGGTCGTGCATCCAGCCTCGCGCGCCTCACGCAGGAGGCGTGTCTCCGCCGGGTTGTAAACAAGGTCATAGACCGTTTGGCCGCTCAGGAGGCTGGCGTCGACGGGCGTGCGCTCGACGTCCGGATGCATACCGACCGGCGTGCAGTTGACCAGCAGGTCCCACGATCCGGGCGGCGGTGGAAACACGCCCGGCTTGATCTCGAGCCGGTCCGCGAGCGCGAGCGCCCGCGCCGCCTGCCGCGCGCTGACCGTGACCGCGGCGCCCGCCCTCGAAAGGCCGGCCACGACCGCGCGTGCGGAGCCGCCGGCACCGAGCACGGTCGTGCGCGCGCCCTCGAGCGCCACCCCACGATCGCGCAGCGGCCGCAGGAACCCGGCGACGTCGCTGTTCATGCCCTCCCAACGGTGCTCTCGAACCCGGATGGTATTGATCGCCCCGACACGGCGCGACACGGGATCCACGTCCGGAACGATCTGCGCGAGCTCGACCTTGTACGGAATGGTGACGCTCGCCCCGGAAATTTTCATCCCGTGGGCGAAGGCCACGAAGTCGTCGGCGTCCACGGCTGGCAGGGGCACGTAGACGGCGTCGATGCCGGTTGCGCCAAAGGCGGCATTGTGCATGGCGGGCGAGACGGAATGGGAGACGGGCAGGCCGGTGATGCCATAGATGGCCGTGGAGGGCGCGATCTTTTGCAGCCGGTACTCGTCGCGCAGTCGTGCCGGAGTGAGCTGCCCGATGCTCGGCAACGAGCCGGCGTACGTCCAGGGCGAACCGAACTTGATGGCGCAGATGCGCGACACCTCGCCATGGTCGCCCATGGCAATGAAGATGGCTTGACCCGGTGCGGCAGCGGCCCGCGCGGCTTCCAGCATGCGGACGTTGTCGGTCAGGCGTGTGGCCATCGCCGCCACTTTCACAACGCCGGCGCCGGTGCTGCGCATCGTTCGGACGATCGCGGTGAGGTCGGTGGGCACGGCCTGAAAATCGTGGTGCGAGAGCACGACACGATTCGCCGTCTGCGACTCGAGGAGGTCCGTGAAGTTCGCTCTCCACTCGACGTCGACGTATTCGGCGCCGAGGGCGAGGGCCTGAGACAGAATCCGGTGTCGCTCCTCTTCGGAACCGCGAAACCGACCGCCCTCCCACGAGGCGCGACAGGTCACGATGACTGGTGTGGTGCGGCCGGCCAGGGCGCCGGCCACGTCGATGTCGTCGACGCCGTCGAGCCGCAGCTCGACGAGGTCCGCTCCGGTCGCCGCATCGCGCTGTCGGCGCAGATCGGCCATGGTCTCGCCCATGGCCACGACGCATAGTTTGGACCTCGTCATCGCTCCCTTCGGAAGGTGCAGCGGCACGCCAAAAAAAAAGCCTCTTCAACCGGCTGGCTGAAGAGGCTCGACAAAACGTTTGCGCGGCGATCAGGCTCAGGTCGTGGCGCGTGCCTCTTCAGCTGGGCTCCGATACCACCACCAGGCCGACACGACGGCCGTGCAATGGAAGGCGCCCAACCGAGCAAAAGGCACGGAATTGACCACGGTGGCGTGACGATAGCAGACCGCTCGCGAGACTGTCAACGGACGGGCCAAATCTCCTTGACCCATCAGCACTTTCCCTCTATAACAAATTTGAGCCCATGTCGAAGACGCTACTCAAAGTGTGCCTAGCACTCGCCCTCGCGGCGGGGGCCTCGACACCGTTGCTTCGACTCTCGGCCCAGACGCCGCGAATGCCCGTCTCGGAGATTCAGCCGGGGATGGTCGGCCTCGGTCGCACCGTCTTCAACGGCACGCGGGTCGAAGAATTCAAGGCGCACGTGCTCGGCGTGATCGAGAACGTGATGGGACCCCAGCGCAACCTGATCCTGGCTCGCCTCGAAGGCGGCCCGCTCGCCGACACCGGCGTCATCGCCGGCATGAGCGGCAGTCCTGTCTATATCGACGGTCGTCTCATCGGCGCCGTGTCCTATTCGCTCGGTAACTTCTCGAAGGAACCAATCGCCGGCATTACACCCATCGACGAGATGACCGACGCCACGGCCTTGAACACACCGCGACCGGCCGTCGCGCGCATTCACGTCGACTACCCCTTGACCCGCGATGGTCTCGTCGCTGCCTTCCGCCGCGCGCTCAACTGGAATCGTCCTTTTGCCGAGCGCCCGGGCGATGCCCGCCTGCTTGGTGAATCGGCGGTAGCCGGCTTCGACGGCAACGCCGTCGGCAACCTGTTGCGCCCGATTGCGACGCCGCTCGTCATGTCAGGTTTCACCGGCGACATCGCCGACACGTTGGGCGCGGCCTTCGGCGACCAGGGCTTCGTTCCAACCGCAGCAGGTGCGCCGCCAACCGCCGCCGGACTGATGCCGTTCGACGGGCCGCTCAAGCCCGGCGACGCCGTGGGCGTGAACTTCGTCACCGGCGATCTCCTGCTCGGCGGCACTGGAACCGTCACGCATATCGACGGCGATCGCGTCTACGCCTTCGGTCACCCGATGTACAACCTGGGTCCGACCGAATTCCCGATGACGCGAGCTTACGTCTACACGATTCTTCCGAGCCTGTTGTCGTCGACCAAGCTGTCAACGACCGGCGAAACCATCGGAACACTCTTGCAAGATCGCGCGACAGCGATCGCCGGACGTCTTGGTCCCGCACCCAAGCTCATTCCCGTGACTCTCGAGCTGTCGTCCGAGCGCGGTGGATCGCGCACGTTCAAGTTCGAAGTCGTTCGGGATTCGCTTTTCACTCCGCTCATGACCTACGCGTCGCTCCTGCAGACGCTGACGTCGTATGAGCGTCAGTTCGGCGCAGCCACCTACTCGGTCCAGGGCAAGGCCGCGCTGAAAGATCGCGGGACCATCAGCTTCGAGAACATGTTTGCGGGCGACAACGTCTCCACGCCAACCGCTGCCTACGTCGTCGGACCGCTCACCGCCCTCATCGCGAACGACGATGAGCCGGTGGAGGTCGATCGACTCGACCTGACGATCCGTTCCGCCGAGCAGCCGAAAACGGCGACGCTCGAACGCGTCTGGCTCGACGATCCGCGCCCAAGAGCCGGACGGACGGTTCCGCTGAAGGTCCTGCTCCGGACCTACCGGGGCGAGGATCTGCTTCGCACGATTCCGGTCACGATTCCGGCGAATGCGACCGGCAATCTCTCGCTGGTGATTTCCGACGGACAACGGCTCCAGCAAGCCGAGCAACGCGAGCTCCGGCTGCCCCAGCCGCGCAGCGTGGATCAAATCATCCGCGCGCTCAATCGTGTCCGGCGCAATAACACGCTGTACGTCAAGCTGATGAGCGGCGATGCCGGCGCGGTCGTCAATGGCGAACCGCTCTCGTCGCTGCCGCCCTCGGTCCTCGCCGTGCTCGAGAGCGACAGGTCAGGTGGCACCTTCAGCGCCTTGACGAGCGCGACGCTCGGCGAGTGGTCGCTGCCGACCGATCACGCCATCAGCGGCGTCCGAACGCTTACCATCGCAGTTTCGGCGAACTGAACCCCCGACGGGGAATTCCTCCATCTCATGTATGCCTGATATTCCGGTACCGGCTCCTCACGGTGCCCGGCGCATACGAACGCGCCGGATCGCCACGGTCTTCGCACTCGCCGCCGTCGCGGTCGGCGTGACCGTACACGCTTCTTCACCCAAGTTCTTCCAGGTGGCGACGCAGGTCGATTTCCTGAAAGGCGACCTCGACGGGTTGGCGATCGACAGCCGCGGACAGCTGACCATCGGCGCAGCCAGCGAGCTCGTGTACGAAACGGCAGCGCCCTTCCTCTGGTCGATGGTGTCTACCGCTGACGGTTCGATATTCGTCGGCACCGGCAACGAGGGGAAGGTCTTCCGTGTCGACGGCGATGGCAAAGGCAGCGTGTTCTTCGACGCCGTCGAGCTGGAAGCGCACGCGCTGGCGCCGGCACCGGACGGCGGGCTGTACGTCGGCACCTCGCCCGACGGCAAGATTTACAAGGTTGATCGCCGGGGTTCTGGCACCACCTTCTACGAGCCGCGAGAAAAGTACATCTGGGCAATGGCATCCGACGCTAAAGGCCAGCTGTTTGCGGCGACTGGAAGCAAGGGCAACATCTACCGCATTTCGCCGGATGGCAAAGGCTCGCTCTTCTACACCGCGCAGGCCACCAACGTGACCGCGCTGGCCCTGGATCGGTCCGGGAACCTGCTCGTCGGCACCGACTCGCCGGGCCGGGTGCTGCGCGTGAACCCGCAGGGCAAGGGATTCCTGCTGCTCGATACACCGTTCGAAGAGGTTCGCTCGCTGCGCGTCGACGACAAGGGCATCTTGTACGTGGCAGCGGTCAACGGCCGCGGCGCGGCCCCGCCGCCGCGAGCCGACGACCGCCCGGTTCCCACGAGCACGGCAGCACCCGACGCGGCGCCGACGCCGGTCGTCTCGGTCTCGACTGAAATCACTGCCGTTGCCGTTGTCGACTCAGGATCGAACACGTCGGCCGCGCCTCGCGAAGACCGACGGACCGTCAAGGGTGCCGTGTACCGCGTCGCGGTGGATGGCCTTTGGGACAAGCTGTGGGAATCACGGGAGGACTCGCCATACGACGTGCTGTTCGATGGGCAGGGCCGATTGATTGTGGCCACGGGCAATCGTGGAAAGCTCTACCGGCTCGAGGGCGAACCGCTGCAGCCCACGCTCGTCGCCACCGCCGGTGGTCAACAGGTGACGACCCTGCAGCGGGACGGCCGCGGACGGGTGTACTACGCCACGGCCAATCCGGGGAAGGTCTATCGTCTCTCGGCCGACCGCGCGACGCGAGGCACCTACGAGTCGGAAGCCCGAGACGCCGGGATGGTGTCGTCCTGGGGCGCGATCAGCTGGCACGGCACGATGCCGACGGGCGCAAAAGTCGAAATCTCGACGCGCTCCGGCAATTCGGAGACACCGAACGACACGTGGAGCGAGTGGTCTTCGCCGTACTCAGTGTCTGAGGGCTCGGCAATCACCAGCCCGAAGGCGCGGTACCTGCAATGGCGCGCGGTTCTCTCCGGGTCGCCGTCGCCCGTCTTGACCTCGGTGTCGGTCGCATACCTTCAGCGCAATCTGCGGCCGCAGGTCCAGTCGATCACCGTCCATCCCGCCGGCATCGTGTTCCAGAAGCCATACAGCACAGGCGATCCTGACCTCGCCGGCTTCGAAGACCAGACGACGCCCGATCGCAAGCTCACGAACGCCGCCATGAACACCGCCAGCGGCAACAGCGGGTCGCCGGCGCTCGGACGCCGCACCTACCAGAAGGGGCTTCAGACCCTCGTCTGGCGCGCCAGCGACGAGAACGACGACGATCTGTCCTTCGACGTGCTGTACAGAAGAGAAGGTGAGTCGGTCTGGAAGACTCTCAAAAAGGACCTGACCGAGCCGATCCTCGTCTGGGATACGACCACGGTACCGAACGGCACCTATGTCGTCCGGATAGTCGCCTCCGACGGTCCGGCGAATCCGGCCGACACCGAACTCGCCGGCGAGATGGACAGCGCAGCCTTCGAAATCGACAACACGCCGCCGTCGTTCAAGGTGCAGCCGCCACAGTTCGCCAACGGCCGCACGACGATCACCTTCGACGTGACTGACGATCATTCGCCGATCCTGCGTGTCGAGTGCTCGCAGGACGGCTTGCGGTGGCGGGCGGCCTTTCCCGTGGATGGGATGGCCGATTCGAGAACCGAGCACTATCAGATCACGCTCGACGGTGAGCTCGGTCCGCGCGGGTTGAGCATCCGCGCGACCGACGCCATGAATAACGTCGCGACGACGCAGGTCGACCCGCCGCGCGGGCGCTAGGTTCGAAATTTGACTTCGAGAGATTGATTCCGCTCGAACGCAGACTGGTTTACGCGATCGTGCGGACCGTGTGAGCAGGTGCGGTCAGCGATCGGATGCGGCGCTTCTTGACGGGCGGTTCCGCCGGACGCTCCGGAGCGACTGTCCCACGGACCGTGGTGTGTGCGACCAGCCAGACCATGTTCACAGCGACCGGCAAGCCGGCCACGCTGCCGGGCTCGAAGCGCGCGCGCGACACCGCATCGAGCAGATTGGCCACGACCTTGGCCTCGTCGGTACCCGGCACCACGTCGTCACCAGTCTCGCGCAGGAGCTCGAGGTTCTCGACTCGGCCTTCGCGAGTCACGACGGCAGCCAGCGTGAACACCGCGTCTTCGTCCCCGCTCACGCTTGATGTCGTCGAGAACGCCTGGTCGAGCGGCTTCGGCATCTGCATGCTGGCGCGCGGGACGACCGGATTCTGATTGGAGCCAGGCGTCAGCACGTTGAGCAGCGCGGCAAGCGAGTCGGGCCGCGGCGTGCTCGTCGCAAAACGCATCATGCCGAGCATGACGACCACGCACACCAGGGCGGCGACCGCAGCGGCCGCACCGGCGTAAACCAGATGGGCGTCCTCGAACATCAGCTGCAGGCGCACCGGCCACGATGCGCTGCGCTCGGCCTTCATCCGGTTCACCACGGCGGCCGGGAAAATCCGCTGCTCGTCGACTGACAGAGCTGTCCGCCCTGGCAACACAGAACGCAGGGCGGCACCGACGTTCTGCATGTCTTCGAAGGCCGCTGCACACTCGTCGCACCACTCGAGATGCGATGACACCGCAATCTGTTCAGGGACCGACAGTTCCCCGTCATAAAAGGCGTGGATGCGACGACGCGTCTTGGCACAGGTGAGGGGCTTCATGCGGTCCTCACCTCTCGGAGCTCGAGGCGCAGCGCCTGGCGCGCGCGCGTGAGCCGAGATTTGACCGTGCCGACGGCCACTCCAAGCGAGAAGGCGATTTCCTCGTAGCTCAGGCCGTCGACTTCTCGAAGGACGATGGCGGTCCGCTGGTCGAACGGAAGCCCATCGAGGGCATTCTGCAGGCGGGACGCCAGCTCTTTCTGGGCTAGAGCCCGGTCGGGCGCGGTTTCACCGCTCAGCAGCTCGCCATGGGCCGCGACGTGGGCGTCGAGCGACACCTGATCGGCGCGGTGCCGCCGCCGCCAGAAGCGGTGCCGGTTCCGTGCCTGATTGACGGCGATGCGATAAATCCAGGTTCGGAGGCTGGACTGGCCGCGGAAGTTGCTGATGGTTCTGAAAACGCGGAGGAAGACTTCCTGCGACAGATCGAGCGCCTCGTCGCGGTCGCCCAGCAGGTTCATGGCCAGCTGGACAACCATACGCTGGTGCTCGTCAACGAGCTCGGTGTAGGCCGCGTCGTCTCCGGCCGCGCAGCGCTCGATGAGAGCAGCCTCGCGACCGCCAACCTCGGACCACCCGACGACCCGTGCCTGTTTCACCGCGAGATCACCGTTCCCTGTCAGCTCCGTGGCGACCTCCTCACTATAACGGTTTTAGACCCCGGGGCCCTGGGAAAGTTCCGGATGCTCTATTTGGAGACACTGGTAGGATGGGGCCGTGAAAGTGGGGTTGCTGCCGGTCGCCGTACTGGGCCTCGTGGCCATCGGTGGCGCAGTCGCGATGCAGACCGCCGGCCGGGAGCGGGCCTACCGGAACCTGTTGAATCGGGGCGATGGCGCACTCCGCGACGGCGACACGTTCGGGGCCATTGAAGCCTACAGTGGCGCGGTGGCTCTGCACCCCGAGTCGATGCTGGCGCATCTGCGCCGCGGCGAGAGCTATAGGCAGCGAGGCGAACTCGAAGCGGCCGCGCGGGACTTCAGGACCGCCACCAGTCTGGATCCCGCCGCGCCGAGGCCGCTTGAAGCCCTGGCTGACGTCTACTACGAACGGCGCCGATACGCTCGTGCCATCGAGACCTACGAGCGTCGTCTCCGCCTGGACAATCGCGCGCCTCGAGTCAGCTACAAGCTGGCCCTCACCCGCTATCGCTCCGGTGACGTCGCTGGCGCGATGACGACCCTCACCGAAACCCTTCGCCTCGACAACCGGATGTCGGACGCTCACTATCTGCTGGGCCTGTGCCTGCGCGATCAGGGAGCCACGGCGGAAGCGGTCGAAGCGTTCGAACGCGCCGTCACGCTCGCTCCAGGCATGATTCCAGCCCGGGAAGAGCTGGCTTCGTTGTACGACGGACTCGGCCGTTATCCGAACCAGCTCGAGCAGCTGCAGGTCCTGGCCGCCCTCGACAGCTCTCACGTGCAGCGACAAATCGCCGTGGGGATCGCACACGCGCGTGCCGGACATCCGGACGCCGCCGCCGTCACGCTCGCCAACGCGCTCGAGCGCACGCCGAACGAGCCGCTGGTCTATCAGGAGATTGGCCGCATGTGGCTCGACGTCGCCGTGACCAAGGGCGATCCAACCGCACTGGCCAAGGCGCTGGATGCATTGGAGCACGTGGGCGCCGGGCCTAACGCCTCGAGCGAGGCCTTGACCCTGTACGGCCGGGCACTGGCGATGAACAAAGAGCTCGATGCGGCCCAGCGGCTGCTCGAGCAGGCCACTCGACGCTATCCCGTCGATCCGTCGTCATTCGCCGCCCTGGCCGATCTGGCGGAAAACCAGCATCAGCCGGCGATCGCGCGAACGGCTCTGCTGGATTACCACGCCTTGGTCGGGGATGACGCCGAGTATCCGGCTCGCGCGGCCCGGATCGCCGCGCTGTCGCAGGTCTTGAACGACTTCCCGGCAGCGGCCGCCTGGCTGCAGCGCGCGGCGGCCGTGGATCCAGAGAACGTCAAGCTGCTGAACGCGCTTGGCGACGTGCAGCTGCGCTCAGGCAACGTGCTCGCAGCACAGGTGACCGTCGCCCGCGCGCTCGACCGCGAGCCGGACAACGCAGAGCTCCAGGATCTGGCGCGACGCGTCGACCGCGCCGCGAGCCCAGCCAGTCACTGACGACTACGATCGCTTTTTCGGGTCGGTGAGATCGCGAAGTCCGTCGCCGACGAAGTTGAACCCGAGCACCAGCACGGCAATCGCCAACCCCGGGAAAACTGTCAGGTGCGGAGCGTCGAGCACGTGGGCGCGTCCGCCGCTCAGCATCGTTCCCCAGCTGGGCGTCGGAGGCTGGACACCGAGGCCGAGAAAGCTGAGCGCGGCCTCACCGATGATCGCGCCCGCCATTCCAAGAGTTGCCTGAACGACAACAGCCGGCAGCGCCGTCGGGATGATGTGACGCCACAGGATCCGACGCCTGCTGGCACCGAGCGCGCGCGCGGCCTGGACGTAATCGAACTCGCGGGCCCGGAGCACTTGCCCGCGCACGAGGCGCGCATAACCCACCCAGCCGATGATGGTCAGGGCGAACAGAACATTCACCAGGCTCGGCCCGAGCACCGCCACGAGGGCGATCGCCAGCAGCAGTCCCGGAAAGGCCAGCAGCGTATCCGTTATCCGGCTGATCACGTCGTCGACGGTTCCGCCGAAATAGCCGGCGATCGCGCCGAGAGCAGTTCCGACGGTTGCCGACACTGTCACGACCGTCAACCCGACCAGAAACGATATGCGGGCACCTGCGGCAACGCGCGCCAGGATGTCGCGCCCGAGCTCGTCCAGGCCGAACGGATGGTGCCAGGTGGGGCCCGCGAGTCTGAGGGCCAGGTCCTGCGCAGACGGGTCAAATGGGATGACCGCTGGTCCGACGACTGCTCCCATCAGTGCAGCCACGATGATCAGCAATCCAAGTTTCAGCACGCGGCGCTCACTCGTACCTGATACGCGGGTCGAGAAATCCGTAGAGGACGTCGACCAGCAGATTCATGGTCACGTAGCTAATCGCGATGAGCAGGATGCAGCCCTGTACGAGTGGGTAGTCGCGAAAATTGATCGACTGAATGAGCAGCCGGCCCACTCCGGGCCAGGCGAAGATCGTCTCGGTGATCACGGCACCTGTCAGGAGCGAGCCGAATTGCAGACCGAGCACGGTCACGATCGGTATGAGGCTGTTCCGGAAGGCGTGCGCCAGTATCGATCGCCATCGTGACACGCCGCGCGCCCGCGCCGCCAGAACGTACAGTTCTCGCAGCTCCTCGATCACGCTGGCGCGGGTGATGCGCGCGAGCAAGGCAGTCAAAGGCGCACCCAGCGTGATTGCCGGCAGCACCAGGTGCCCGGCCGTTCCCCGTCCCGAGACTGGAAACCACCCGAGGCCAACCGAAAAGACAATGGCGAGGAGCGGTCCGAGCCAGACATTCGGCATCGAGATGCCAAGGAGCGCGACCGTCGTGACCGCGTGGTCGACGCCGGTGTCGGCATTGACCGCGGCAACGATGCCGAGGGGAATCGCTACCAGCAGGGCGACCGCCATCGAGGCGAGCGCGAGCTCGAACGTGGCGGGCATCCGTTCGGCGATCGCCGACACGACGGGCTGCTCCGTTCGGAGCGAAGTGCCGAGATCGCCGCGGACGGCGCCTCCCAGGAACGACGCGTACTGCACGTAAAGAGGACGTTCGAGACCCAGGCGCTGGCGAAGTGCGGCCACGTCTTCCGGCGCCGCCGCGTCGCCGAGCATCACTTGCGCCGGTTCGCACGGAATGAGGTGGATCAGCGAGAACACGAGCGTTGCCACCCCGAGCAAGACCGGCACCGTGAGCAGCAATCGCCGCAACAGGAAGCGCGCCACCAGTGGCGTCCATCATAGCGCCCACGCACTTAGTCAGACAGCCCGAGCCGCGACAGCATCTTGGTGAGACCCTGACGAGAGATGCCGAGCTCGTGGGCCGCTTGCGTTCGACGCCCGCCCGCGCGTGCGAGAGCCGCACGGACGAAGCGCTCCTCGAAGCTGCGTCTCGCTTCGTCCAGACGGAGCGCCGGCGGTGGCGGTCCGCTGGTGATATGCGGCGGCAGAGCGCCGGGCGCGACCAGGCCGCGGCGTGGCGCGCGGACAGCCAGAGCGGCCAGCACGTTCTGCAGCTCGCGGACGTTCCCCGGCCACGGGTATCGCGTCAGCGCTGCCACCGTTGCCGCACTGAGCAGGGCGCGGCTGTGCGCACGGGCGGCGGCCTCCTGCCAGA
>JBKPSC010000408.1:0-7997 GCA_046734915.1 Acidobacteriota bacterium
TCCCAACCTCACGGTCAAGGACACCAGGAAGCTCGAGAAAATCGGCGCAGCGGTCGAGGAATTCCTCGAACGGATTGCATAGCTCAACGCTCAGATCAACACAACCGAAGGAGAGTGCACTATGACAACGCAAACAGCTACGAGACCGGAATCGGACCAGATGCTCGAGAGGAAGCTCCAGCGGCTGCGCGAGGTCTACGCGACGGGCCCTGAGGTGGGGAAAGCGGCGCTGGAGAAGGTGCTCGGAGAGCTCACATCGTTTGCGGGGACGCGAGCACGGGTGGAAAGCGCCGGGCGGACACAGGTCGGTAAGGCGGTCGACGAGCTCCTCGACAAGATCAACTAGCGCGACCGACGGAACGCACGCTCTTCCTCTCAGCGTGCGTCTTTCCTTCGGCTCGCGAACGACGCGGTCTTCTCGAACGTCGTCGATTGCTCGATGCGCCGCGGTCGCCTCGATGGTGCATCGCGTCGACGTGAGAAGCCACCTCGCGCATTCCGAGCTGACCTCGAGGAGTGACGCAACGAGCCACTTTCAAGGGTTCCGCGCCACCGCCCTGCGTGCTAGAGTGCCTGATTCGTTGACGGCCCGCTGACGCCTCGAGCGCATCGGGCCGGGCTTTCAGTCGCACGATTCATCGGCGAATGGTATGAGATGCACCATAAGCCGTATGGCCTCGATCGGTTCACATGCTCGTGGCATCGCCGGTCGTCGCCTTGAGCCACACATGAGCCTGCGAATCCTGATCGTCGCGACTGCGATCACATTTGTGGTCGCGGTTCGGCCGGCCGTTGCGCTCGATCCAAGCGCGCGAATCACTCAGTATCGGCACACCGCGTGGCGGGTACAAGAAGGCGCGTTCGAGTCAGCCGCCAACGCGATCGCCCAAACGGCGGACGGCTACATCTGGATTGGGACCGACTCAGGATTGGTGAGATTCGACGGCGTCCGTTTTCAACGTTGGAAGTCCGCGCCGGACAAGGACGCGTTCAACACTGCGGTCGTCTCGTTGCTGGGTGCATCCGACGGAACTCTCTGGATCGGCACGGACATCGGCCTTCTGAGTTGGAAGAACGACCATCTCCAGGAGCACGTCTCTGGTCGAATCGGTGCGATTCTGGAAGATCGCCAGCACAGGATTTGGGTGGCGCGGTCCAGGATGCTGCGCGCGCGCGATCTCGGCGTGCCCACGGCGCTCAGCGGTGGACTATGTCAGGTCGTAGGTGACCACACCGGGTGCATCGGAAGTGACGACCGAATGCGGATCTTTACCGCCGATGCGCTGTCCGAAGATGTCGAGGGCAATCTCTGGATTGGGGCGCCGAATCAGTTGATGCGATTGCGTGATGCCTCTTTCGACCAGTACTTGAGAGAGCAGCTCGAGGAGCCGCCGGGCAGTTCACGTGCGCGTTACGTGCAGTCCACCTCCAGCATCGCCGTTGCCGCCGATGGTTCCGTGTGGGCCGCCATTCCGCGTGAAAGACTCGGTGTGTTCCGAGTCGTTCGCGGTCTGCCAGCGAGAGCGTCCTTTCAAGGAATTGACATGGCGGCGGTCACGACGCTCTTCATCGATCGCGATCACTCGCTATGGATGGGAACACGTGCCGAAGGAGTCTATAGAGTGGCCGGTCAGCGCGTGGATCATTTCCGCAGCGAGCACGGCCTCTCGAGCAATGTTGTGAACGGTTTTTTTGAGGATCGCGAAGGGAATATCTGGGTGGCGACGTCGCGAGGTCTGGACTGTTTCGCCGAGAGCCCGGTCGTGGCGTTTTCGACGACGAACGAGCTCGCCGCCGCGACTGTCCAAGCCGTGCTCGCATCTGACGACGGGACCGTCTGGATCGGCGGTGCAGGAAGTCTGGACGCCCTTCGTGGGGACAAAGTGACCTCGATTCGAATGCCGGGACGCTCGCTGACCAGTCTCTGGCGGGACCAGGTGGGACGTCTCTGGGTCGGCACCGACGACGGATTGAGCGTTTACGATCAGGGTCGATTGCGTCCCATCTACAGACTCGATGGGAGCCCCCTCGGGATGGTCGCCGCGATCGCAGAGGATCGCGACGACAACGTGTGGGTGAGCGTCGATGTCGGGCCCTCCGAACGCAAGCTGTTCCGAATCCGCGACCTGCGCGTTCAAGAAGAATTTGCTCCCGACCGCATTCCCCTGGTGAGACGCATCGCGGCCGACCCGACCGGCGGCATCTGGCTGGGATTCGAAGACGGCAATCTTGGTCACTACCAGCGTGGCAAGTTGGAGATCTTTCCATTGCCAAACGGAGCGTCCGCACCGGGTTCAGACAGGACCCGGACCAATGCCGAGATCGGATATCTCGGCTTGACTATCGATGCCGACGGATCGGCGTGGGTGTCGACCTGGCGCGGACTGGTTCGTTGGAAGAATCATGAGATGAAGGCGCTGACGTCGAAGAATGGCCTGCCGTGCGATGCCATTGTCAGCGCGATCCGGGATGATCAGGCAACGCTGTGGCTCTACACGAAATGTGGGTTCGTCGCAGTCACGGATGCGGAACTCGAACGATGGTGGCAGCAGCCAGACCGAATCGTGGACGTCCGAGTTCTCGATGTCCTCGACGGCGCGGGGCTTCCAGCGGGACCCCGCAGATTTCAACCGGCCGTTTCCAAGTCTCGGGATGGGCGCCTGTGGTTCGTCAATGGCGTAGTGCTGCAAATGATCGACCCCGGCGGGCTGCGGAAAAATCGTATCCCGCCACCTGTTTACGTCGAGGACGTGCGTGCCGACCGGAAGGAGTACACCGTTGGCGGGATCGTGCGCTTCCCCGCGCGGAGCCGCGACGTCGAAATCAGTTACACCGGATTGAGCTACTCCATCCCGCAGAAAGTCCGGTTCCGGTACAAGCTCGAAGGGCGCGATCGCGAGTGGCAGGATGGTGGCACCCGACGTCAGGTGTCTTACAGCGATCTGCCGCCCCGCCTGTACCGATTCCGTGTGATGGCATCCAACAACGAGGGTGTGTGGAACGAGACTGGCGCGTCCGTGGATTTCTCCATTGCGCCTGCTTACCATCAGACCGCGTGGTTTCGCACCGTAATGGTCGTCGCGGTGCTGGCGCTGGTGTGGGCGACGCACAGGTTCCGCGTGCGCCAACTCGCGCACCACTTCGACGCGCGACTCCAGGAGCGAGTCAACGAGCGGACGCGCATCGCGCGCGAGCTGCACGACACGCTCCTGCAAAGCTTCCATGGCGTCATGTTTCGCTTTCAGGCGGCGGCTAATGTGCTCCCGGACCGGCCGCTCGACGCCAAGCAGCGATTGGAGACGGCCCTCAAGCAAGGCTCACAGGCGATCAGAGAGGGGCGGGATGCGGTGCAGGGTCTCCGCGATTCCACCGCGACCTCGAACGACCTCGCTGTCGCGCTCAGAGTACTTGGAGAAGAGCTGGCGGCCATTGAAGGCAACGGCACGCACGGCCGAACCGCAACAGTCGACGTCGCCATTCAAGGTACGCCGCACGCCCTCCGCCCAATCATCCGCGACGAGGTCTATCGGATCGGCAGCGAGGCATTGCGCAATGCGTTCCGGCACGCCCGTGCTCGTCGGGTTGAAGTGGAGATCCGGTACGACGCCCGCCAGTTTCAGCTGCGCGTTCGTGACGACGGCGAAGGCATCGCCGCAGGAACCCTTGACGCGCATCGAGCCGGCCACTTTGGCTTGCCAGGCATGCGTGAGCGCGCGGAGCAGCTTGGCGGCCACGTCGAGGTGTGGAGCGACGCGGGGATGGGCACCGAAGTCGCTCTCACGATTCCTGGCGCCACGGTCTATGCGGGACCGCGAACGCGCCGACACTTCTGGCCCTTTGCTGGACGACGACCGGCGCATTCATGACCCCCGGTTCCGACCCCATTCGGATTCTCACCGTCGATGATCACCCGCTGTTGCGCGCTGGAATCGAGGCGCTGGTGTCCAGCCAGGCAGACATGCGGGTCGTTGCCGAATGCTCGAACGGGCGCGACGCGATTCAACAATTCCGCACACATCGTCCCGATGTGACATTGATGGATCTGCAAATGCCGGAAATGAGCGGAACCGATGCAATCATCGCGATTCGCAACGAATTTCCCGATGCTCGCATCATCGTGTTGACGACGTATGCCGGCGACGTCCAGGCGCTGCGTGCGCTTCAGGCCGGCGCTCGCGGATACCTCCTGAAGGATGCGGTTCAGGGGGAGCTTCTGGATACGATCCGAGCAGTCCACGCGGGAAGAAAGACCCTGTCGCCCACCATCTCACAGGGAATCGCCGAACACGCGACCGACGACGCCCTCACGAAAAGTGAAATCGACGTCCTGCGGCTCATCGCGGAGGGAAGGGCGAACAAACAGATCGCCGATCAACTGTCGATCGCGGAAGAGACGGTCAAGAGCCGCGTCAAGAACATTCTGTCGAAGCTTGGCGCCGACGATCGAACCCATGCCGCCATGATTGGTCTCGCACGCGGCATCATCGCGCTAAGGGGGTGAGATGCGTCACTCCAACGAGTGATGATCTTTCACTGGCTCAGGGCTTCACCCCATTCTTCAACATCCGTACGCTGGTTGGGGGGGCCCCTTGAGACGTCTCTTCTGGACATTTGCCGCCGGTGTACCCGGCGCTGGGCTTTTGGTGATGCGAGTGGTCGCCGCCGCCGCTCTTGGCTTCAAGGCTGTCGGTGGTCTCGCCGACCAATTCCAAGTCGCATCAGCGCCAATCATCGCTCTTCAAATAGGTGCCGGCCTGCTGCTGCTCGTCGGCCTCTGGACCCCGGTTGCGGGCCTGCTCATCGTCGCGCTCGAGGGCTGGCTGCTCTTCGCGCAGCCACACGATCCGTGGCCTCACATCCTGCTCGCGACACTTGGTGGCGCACTGGCGCTCCTCGGGCCAGGCAAATGGTCGGCTGACGCGCGTTTATATGGATGGAAGCGCGTTGACCTCAGAGATCGACAGACTCGCGCTGTCACGTCTGCGGAACACGAACCGTAGCTCATGTTTCTCACGCGACGAGATCCGATACCTTGGTATTCACTTGAAATAGTCGCCTCGATTCACTTCAAGTAGGCTTGGTCAAGTCGGAGAACGCCTTCAGAATCCGTCGAAACGCCGTGCTCCTGCCGACCGCGAGGCGGCCGGGTTGGGAAACGACTCCGGTATTCGACGAAGGAGTGTTGGATGGAGGCGCAATTCGCACACGACGTTCTCGACCGTGTTCGTGAGGACGCCCACTCTGAAACCATCATGCGTGATGGGCGGCCGGGAGCATGGACCATCCTGCAAAAGCATGCGGCGCCGGCGGAAGTCACGCCCATCGGCAGCAGCCCACAATGGCGTGCGGTGCTGAAACTGGCCAGTCGGGTCGCGGCCACTGAAGCCACGACCTGCTTACTCGGCGAGTCGGGCACCGGCAAGGAAGTCATCGCCCGGTTCATCCACCAGCAGTCGGCGCGGCAGCGCGGTCCCTTCGTCGCGATCAACTGCGCCGCACTGCCGGAGCAGCTGCTCGAATCGGAGCTGTTCGGCTTCGAGCGCGGCGCCTTCACCGGCGCGCAGCACGCCAAGCCCGGTCAGATTGAGCTCGCGTCGGGCGGCGTGTTGTTTCTGGACGAAGTGACCGAGATGACGCCGACCGCGCAGGGGAAATTCCTGCGCGTGCTCCAGGAGCGGGAGTTCGTTCGCCTGGGCGGCACGCGTCAGATTCGGGCGAACGTGCGGGTGATCGCGGCGACCAATCTCGACCTGCACGAGGCGGTCGCCCGCGGCCGGTTCCGCGCCGACCTCTATTATCGATTGAACGTCTTCGACATTCACCTTCCGCCGCTGCGGGAGCGACGCGAGGACATCGCGGAGCTCGTGGCCGGCTTTCTTTGCGAGTTCGATCACACAACGGGTCGCCTCGTCAGAATGTCGTCGGATGCGATGGAGGCGCTGCTCCGGTACGACTGGCCTGGAAACGTCCGCGAGCTGCGCAACGTCATCGAGCGGGCGAGCATCATCTGCGAGGACGGTCTGATTGACCCTGGCGATCTCTCGCTACGGTCGGCGTTGAAGGACCCGCAGAGCACGCAGCTCGAAGTGATCGAGCGGCGCGCGATCGAGCGGGTGATGCAAGAAACGAAGTGGAACAAGTTGCGGGCGTCTCGAAAGCTGGGTATCTCGCGAATGCAGCTCTACACGCGGCTGCGCAAGTACGGCCTGGAGAATCCCGCTGCGCCGTCGAGCGGCGCCGATACGATGGACGACGAACAGGCGGCGCGGTAGTCGTCGCGGACGCTGCAGTAGTTCCAAGCGCCATTGAGGCCGTCGCCTGGCGCGAAGTGATCACAACGACGTCGTCAGGACGCTGGACGCGAGGCTCATCCGGGGCACGTGTTTCTGCGAACGCACGCGTGTTTATCCACACACACCCACCGCAGCGCGTCGCTCTCGCGACGCACACATAACCTCCAAACAACACGCGATCTCGAACGACAGCGCTGCGCCCTCGTGTGGCGGGTCTGTTGCTGAATGACCCGTCGATCAGGTCGTACATCGAAGCCGCCGGCGACGAAGACGACGAGCCTTCACTGGAGAACGCAGTTTATGAGTACGGAAACACTGACATCGCCGAAAGCGGAAAAGAAACAGCCCGTCAACGACAAGGTCCAGCAGCTGCGCGAGCTGTTCGCCGACGCGCCGGAGCTGGGAAAGAAAGCGCTGGAGAACGCGCTGCCGGAGATCAGAAAGCAGGCCGAAACGCCGCCACGGGCGATCGAGACCGCTGGCCGGGTGGGCGCCCGTCTGGGCAAGGTCTCGGAGCTGACGATCATCGTGCCGATGGCGCCCGGCGGCGCCAAACGGCTGCGCGCGTTTCTGCGGATGGCGGGCGGCAATCTTAACCAGGGCGACAAGGTGGGCACCCTCCACGACATGCGTTTCGTGTTCTTCGACAACGACACTCGCATGCTCTTCGCCACCTCCTTCGACGGCGACTGGGACACCTACATCGACGACTTCGTCGCCAAGATTCCCGACTACCTGGACATCATCGACTCCGCGTGGGACGGGTGGCCCGGCATCCGCCATCCAGGAGCGAAGGATTACCTCGCCGCGCACCAGATCACGGCGGAAGGCTGGTACGTCGCGCATCCGGATCTGACGGTAACGGAGATTCACCGCCTCAAGCAGATCGGCAAAGCAGTCGACGAGTTACTCGACACAGTCAGCGCCTAGGTCGGCGCACTTGTACTGAACACAACCGAAAAAGGAGAAGCAGTGATGGCAACGCAAGCAGCGACAGCGGATACCACGCACCAGGACCTGACCCTCGAGCAGAAGCTGCAGAAGATTCGGGAGCTGTACGCCGACGCGCCTGAATTGGGCAAGGCCGCGCTGAAGAACGGGCTCGCGATGCTCACGCAAGAACTGGGAGCGGAGGGGCGGGCGCAAAAGGCCGGCCGCATCGGCGCCCGTCAGGGCAAGGTCTCGGAGCTCACCGTGTTCCTGCCGTTCGTGAAAGGGGGAGCGCAGCGGCTTCGCGGCCTGCTGCAGCTGCTGCAAGGCAACTTCCGGGCGGCGGACGCAGTCGGCACGGTCCACGATATGCGCTTCGTGTTCGTGGATAACGACACGAAGTTGCTTTTCGCGACGGCCTATGACGGTGACTTCGACCCCTACATCGAGGACTTCGCCGCGAAGATTCCGAATGCCATGGATCTGTGGTTGTGCAATTTCGAGGGTTACCCAGGCATGCGGAACCCGGCGGCGGCGGCGGACTGGATCGCCAAGCACCAGATCGCGGCCGAGGCCTGGTACGTCAACAGTCCGAACCTGACCGGGGCGGAGACGCGAAGGCTCGAACGTGCCGGCAAAGCGATGGACGAGTTCCTCGACAAGGTCGGCAGCTAGACCCGCGTAGGGAGGAGAGCGGACCGAACGGAGAAAGCAGACATGGCCACGCACACAGAAATGCCAACGGAACCGACGACGGACGCGGTCGTCGAGCAG